>NZ_LGIT01000009.1:1800000-2100000 GCF_001187865.1 Klebsiella sp. RIT-PI-d | reverse complement strand
TACGTCGAACGGTGACAATGCTGCCGTCGTTTATTGTCATTCTGATGGGACTCGAGCCGACCCGTATTCTGGTCATGAGCCAGGTACTGCTCAGCTTCGGTATTGCTCTGGCACTGGTCCCGCTACTGATGTTTACCAGTAACCGTGAGCTAATGGGCGAACTGGTGAACAGTACGTTGATTAAGCGAACCGGATGGCTCATTGTGGCGCTGGTGGTGGTACTCAATGGCTGGCTATTGGTCGGCACAGTACTGGAGTTATTACGTTAAAACGCCGTGGCCTTTTCAGGTCACGGCGTTATTTTAGTGATGATGTCCGTGGTGACCCGGACCACGAGGGCCGGGATGACCTCGGCCCGGTGGTCCGCGACGATCGTGGCGATCGTGCCAGCCTTCACGGTAGCCCCGCTCATAAGCCCGACGATCGTCCCATCCGCGTGCGCGGGGAGGCTCATGCCGCCACCAGCGATTTTTTCGCCACTCGTAGTTTCGATGCCAGTAATCATTACCGCGCCAGCGATCGCCGTCCCAGTAGTTACCTGAACGATCGCGATCGCCAATCTGCAATTTCACGGAGGGTAGCAGAGTGATTTCTGCCGCGCTGGCGATAAGCGGAGCAGTTGAGGCGGCCAGAAAAGCAGCCAAAATCAGCGATCTGAACATAATTTTCTCCTTCACGACCGGAAACGATATCGGCCTGTTAACCAAATATTACGGGGCGGTAAAGTCCTGTAGCATCCGTTTAACTCTTAAATTACGTGAGGGAGCATTTTTTGCTAAAAAAACTACCCGGCGCCGTTGAGAAGAGCATCAATCGCCGCGCACTCCTGTTCGCTGAAAGCGCGGTTTTTCAACATGTCTACAGCATCATCAAGTTGCGCAGTCTTACTGGCACCAATAAGCACTGAGGTGACGCGGTCGCCGCGCAGTACCCACGCCAGGGCCATCTGTGACAGCTTCTGCCCGCGCTTTTCTGCCAGGGCATTAAGCTGGCGGATTTTCTCCATTTTGCCGGCGGTAAGGTGCTCCGGATTTAAAAAGCGACTGCCGCTGGCGGCACGCGAATCTGCCGGAATACCGTTCAGATAGCGGTCCGTTAACAGACCGCCAGCAAGCGGGGAGAATGCAATACTGCCCACCCCTTTTTCGCCAAGCACATTCAGTAACTCCTCCTCGATCCAGCGCTCAAACAGTGAATATTTAGGCTGGTGAATAAGGCAAGGCGTGCCCAGATCGTTGAGAATATCGATTGCCTGGCGGGCCAGTTCGGCCGGGTAGTTTGACAGTCCGACGTAGAGCGCTTTGCCCTGGCGAACGATATGATCCAGCGCGCGCATGGTTTCACTGAGCGGCGTTTCAGGGTCGGGACGATGGTGATAAAAAATATCAACGTACTCCAGCCCCATTCGCTTCAGGCTTTGGTCCAGACTCGAAATCAGGTATTTACGTGAACCCCAGTCGCCATAGGGGCCTTCCCACATGGTATAACCGGCTTTGGAGGAGATAATCAGCTCATCGCGATACGGCAGAAAATCCTCGCGCAGGATACGACCAAAGTTACTTTCAGCCGATCCTGGCGGCGGACCGTAGTTATTGGCTAAATCAAAATGGGTAATGCCAAGATCGAAGGCGTGTTGCAGCAGCTGGCGGCTTTTTTCCACCAGAGTGGCATCGCCGAAGTTATGCCATAGCCCCAGCGATACTGCCGGGAGTTTTAATCCGCTTTGGCCACAGCGACGATATTCCATACGCTGATAACGCGCGGGATCTGCCTGATAAACCATGCTTTATCCTTATTGAAAGACCAATGTATGCGTTTACACAGTACAGGCTTTCCTACATGATTTCCTGATGGCGTTCACAAAAATGTTGTTAGCACGAAGAGACGATGCTCATCGTCACTGTGCAACCACGGACACCTTGATTTTAAGGGGATTACTCTTTTTTACGCTGGGCCATAAGCATGGGCTTACCCGCCAGTAACAGCCACGCCGGCAGCATCACGATACACAGCAGCGGCAGCAGAGTGGTATCAGGAACCACTACCGCAGCCATAAACAGGCTAAGCCAGGCATCGCGGGTAACCACCAGTACCAGCCCAAGAATGGCGCAGGACACGGTGATTGCCGCAGGTACTGCATCAACATGCGCATGCAGCCCCAGGCCCAGGGCAACGGCAACGAAGACTGCCGGGAAAATGCGTCCGCCCCGAAAACCGCAGGCGGCAGCAATAACCAGCGCCGCCAGTTTTACCATCGCGACCAGTAAGAAAGCGGATGCGCTTAGCGTCTGGCTAAAGCCCAGCTGTTGCATCTCATCCAGACCTTTAAAAAGGGTAATATGGCCCCCGATGATGCCAAGAATACCGAGCGCAAATCCGCCCACGCCAAGAATAGCGACCGGGTATTTAAGGCGGTGCATCAATGCGTGCAGACGTGGTAAGCACCATACCGCTACCATCCCCACGGCAATAGAGATCGTGACGACGACCGCGCCGCTGACAATATCAATCAGTTTTAGCTGGGTATAATGCGGGATCGCCAGCGAAAACTGCGGATGAAAAAACAGGCCTGTCGTGAGCGCACCGGCCGCGGCCGCCAGCAGCGGGGCGAATAAGCGATCCCACATGGGCACATCATTATTGCCACTTAACGTTTGTGAAAAAATCAGCGCCGCGGCAATCGGCGTGCCGAACAGCGCGCCAATGGTTCCTGCGGAGGCCAGAATGGTCCATTCCAGCGAGCTTGCGCGCGGAAAAAGCCGGGTGCCAAGCGCTACCGCAAGGGCAATATTAACGGCCATTATCGGGTGTTCAGGTCCAAGGCTGACGCCCCCCGCAAGGCCAAGAATTAAGGCAATAACCAGTCCTGGTAGCGCCCCGGTGCTGACCGGGGCGCCAATCAGCGGCTCACAAGCCGGATCGGGGCCAGCGTGGCCCGCGCTATACTGGATAACCAATCCAACGGCTATCCCCGTTAGCGTCAGGATAATCACTATCCATAACGAAGAGTCCAGCGCAACGCCCAGCCTCGTCGGGATACTTGTCCAGAGAACAAACTGAAGCATTGCAGCAATTTTCATCACTATGACAAGGATGACGCTGGATGCAACTCCGATGCACAGGGCGGGCACAGACATGACCAACATGGATCTGGCTCGCGGATGGAGCATGATGATTTCCTTTTAGCTGAATTCGGGCATCACTTTGCCCATACTCTGACATAGTGTTAGTGCAAATGGTGCTGAAACGGTAAAGTTATTCTGTGATACAGCTCTATAATCCACGGGCACTTATGATATGGACATTGTTGTTAGGTCGTCATGAACTTACAGTGTGCCAAAAGATTTATTCTGACTTTAGCGGAGCAGTAAAAGAATGACAAAGTATGCTTTAGTAGGGGATGTAGGAGGCACCAACGCCCGCCTGGCGTTATGTGATGTTGCCAGCGGCGAGATTTCGCAGGCCAAAACGTACTCAGGGCTGGATTACCCCAGTCTGGAAGCGGTGGTGCAGGTTTATCTGAAAGAGAATGCCGTAGAAGTTGAGGACGGTTGTATCGCCATTGCCTGTCCGGTAACCGATGACTGGGTAGCAATGACCAACCATACCTGGGCGTTCTCCATTGCCGAAATGAAAAAAAATCTGGGCTTTGCACACCTGGAAATTATCAACGATTTCACTGCCGTATCCATGGCCATCCCTGTGCTTAACGCAGAGCACCTGATTCAGTTTGGTGGCGCAGAAGCCGTAGCGGATAAGCCGATTGCCGTGTATGGAGCCGGAACAGGTCTTGGCGTTGCGCATCTGGTTCACGTGGATAAGCGCTGGGTGAGCCTGCCGGGTGAGGGGGGGCACGTCGATTTCGCGCCAAACAGTGAAGAAGAAGCCATCATTCTTGAAGAATTGCGTGCCGAGCTGGGCCATGTTTCTGCCGAACGCGTTCTTTCCGGACCCGGGCTGGTTAATCTTTACCGGGCGATTGTGAAATCAGATTCCCGCCTGCCTGAGAATCTTCAGCCGAAAGACATTACCACGCGCGCGCTGGAAGATAGCTGCACCGACTGTCGTCGTGCCTTATCGCTGTTCTGCGTCATTATGGGTCGCTTTGGCGGTAACCTTGCGCTTACTCTCGGTACATTTGGCGGCGTATACATCGCGGGGGGCATCGTCCCGCGCTTCCTCGAATTTTTTAAAGCATCGGGCTTTCGCGGTGGCTTTGAAGATAAGGGCCGCTTTAAAGCCTACGTACAGGATATTCCGGTGTACCTGATCGTGCACGATAACCCTGGATTGCTGGGGGCAGGTGCGCATCTGCGCCAGACGCTTGGGCAGACGCTGTAAAACGGATCCAGCGTTGCCGGGCGTGGCTTTTCAATACTGCCCCCGGCGACGTTACAGGTGCATTAACTGGCGGAACTCTTTTACCTTACTGCGGCTCACCGGCACTTCAAATTCGAGGTCGCGCAGGCGCAGGATATAAGTATTGTTGAACCATGGCTCTATCTCGCGGATCTTATTCAGATTCACACAGTACGAGCGGTGGCAGCGGAAAAAGTGCGACGGCGGCAGCTTGCTACAAAACTCAGTGATGTTCATTGGCATCACCCAGGATTCGCGTTTGGTGTAGACAAACGTCATTTTTTCATGAGCTTCAGCATAATAGATATCATTAATGCTGGTGACATAAATGCGCTCATCCTTAATTAAATTAATGGTGTCATTTTCACGCGCGATCGCAGGCGTAACGCCGACGCCCGACTGCTGCTGCCACGCACTTTCCAGCTTTTGCAGCATAGTAATGATCCGCGACTCCTGATAAGGCTTCAGGATATAGTCGAATGCTTCCAGCTCAAACGCTTCTACCGCATGTTCTTTCCACGCGGTAATAAACACGATAAAAGGCTTATGCGCAAACTGGCTGATATTCTGAGCCAGCAGTACGCCGTCCAGTGACGGAATATTGATATCCAGAAACAGGGCGTCAACTTTGTTGTGTTGTAAAAATTTCAGGACGTCGAGGCCATCATCAAAGGTGCCGACTATCTCCATCTGGCTATGCTCTTTGATAAGCCAGCTCAGCTCCTGCTGAGCCAGAATTTCATCTTCGACAATAATAACTTTCATCGTTTCTCCCGTCAGGTCAGCAGCGTAGCAGGCGCAGCAAGAGGCGTGCGCGCATTAGGCACATAGAAGGTAATTTCAGTACCCGGCTCCAGCCGACGAATGTGAAGCCCTTCACCATACAGTAATTTAACCCGATGGTGGACGTTAAGCAGGCCGATTTTATTGCCCGGCATTTCGTTGGCTTCGACACGCTCAATAACCTGAGGATCGATTCCATTGCCGGTATCCCTTACGCTAATCCGCACCCGATTGCCGGATTCGGCAATTCCGATGGTGACAACCCCTTTACCTTTACAGGGCTGGATGCCATGGACGATGGCGTTTTCCACCAGCGGCTGAATAAGCAGACTGGGAATAACGCAGCTCACTTCATCATCAATATCATAAATCACCGTCAGTTTGTCGCCAAAACGCGCCTGCTCAATCGCAATATAGTCCTTAATCTGATAAAGCTCTTTTTTAATATCGATCTGCTCATCATCATTTAGCTCGATGTTATAACGCAGGTAGCGAGAAAGATTATAAATCAGCTGGCGTGCAGTATCCGGATTGAGTCGAATAGAAGAAGAGATTGCATTCAGGGCATTAAACAGAAAATGGGGATTGATTTTGCTCTGTAACGCACGCAGCTCTGCTTTATTTGCCATCTCCCGCAGCTGCTCTGCCCGGGAAACCTCCAGTTGAGTAGAGATTATCTGCGACAGGCCAATCGCCATCTCCTGCAATGAAGAGGTAATTTGATGCGCATGACAATAATAGATTTTCAGGGTGCCGGTTACGATACCTTTCTCCCATAGCGGGATCACCAGCATGGAGTGTATTTCCGGTGTCCGGTGAGCTTCATCGTTATTTTTAATGATGATATTCCCGGCGTTGATCGCCTGGCGGGTGGTAGGACTGATAGAGTCATCATTGTCATGGTAGTTATCTTCACCCACGCCAACATAAGCCAGTACGCGTTCATTATTAGTAATTGCCACTGCATCGGCATGAATATCGCGGCAAATAATATTGCAAACCTGACGCAGCGATTCGGCATTCACATTACGAAACAGCGGAAGCGTTTTGTTGGCGATATCCAGCGCCAGTTTGGCCTGGCGAGCGGCGCTGGCCTCCTTTTCACCTTCCACGCTACGCACCAGCAAGACAATAAAGCCAATACAGACGCTACCAAGAATCATCGGGACGCCGATTTTAGAGACAATATCTACGCCCAGGGTTAGCGTCGGGGCCAGCACAACCACGAGGATCATGGTCAGCGTTTCGCAGAGCATTCCGCCGAGTATTCCGACCCGCCAGTGCTGTGCTTTAGGGACTTTTTGATGAATCAGGCCTGACAAAATACCTGCAACGATACTGGTAATAAAACAGGGTATTGCGGTAACACCGCCGATATCAATAAGGTAACGATGGGTCCCGGCAATAATGCCGGTAATAATCCCGACCCACGGCCCAAACAGGATCCCCCCGGACATTACCGCAATGATCCGCACATTGACCAAAGAGCCTTCCACCGGTACGCCTGACCAGGTGCTGAAAAGCGCGAACAGAGAAAAAATAGCGGTTACCGCCAGCAACTCTTGCGGCGTATGGGCGGATTTATGCAGCAGCTCGCGAAACAAACGAATGCGGATCAGAAAAAACAGGCAGATAAGCATCAACGCTGCGCGATCAAAAACCGCCAACAGCATAGTAAATATTTCGTGCATGCGGTGACCATGTAAAACGTGTGAGAAGACTATGATAAAAAACCTGGCGACAGATGACCAGCAGCATGTATTTTTGCTGAATGAGGAAATACCACAAAAATAAAAGGGGATTGGATAAAGGCCGCGCGCGGATGGGTATGTCTCAGACCCGCATCGGCTGGCAGGTAAATTTATTTATCTCATTGTGTTAAATAAATATTTCATTAAGTATTAAATATGCCCTGATTTCGTTTTTCGTTGCGATATGACTTCCTGTTTTATAGCGTGTTGATTATTTTTATCTTTCCCACTCGACAGCATGATTTTATTCAGGTTATTTTCAGGGTGTGCCACATCAGTGGCCGCGTCGCTCGGACGGTCCGGGCGCTAACGTAATCTGAGGTATTTATGGCTAAGTTCATTCCTGAACGTCGTTTCACGCGCATCGATCGTCTTCCTCCCTATGTTTTTAATATTACGGCCGATCTGAAAATGGCTGCGCGCCGGCGCGGCGAAGATATTATTGATTTCAGCATGGGCAATCCGGACGGTGCCACGCCACCGCATATTGTTGAAAAACTGTGTACCGTCGCGCAACGAACGGACACGCACGGGTACTCCACGTCACGCGGCATCCCGCGCCTGCGTCGGGCTATCTCTCGCTGGTATCAGGATCGCTATGCGGTAGAGATCGATCCGGAAGACGAAGCCATTGTGACCATTGGCTCGAAAGAGGGGCTGGCGCATCTGATGCTGGCTACGCTCGATCACGGTGATACGGTGCTGGTGCCGAATCCCAGCTATCCCATCCATATTTATGGCGCGGTGATTGCTGGTGCACAGGTGCGTTCCGTACCGCTGGTAGAAGGTGTGGATTTTTTCAATGAACTGGAGCGCGCGATTCGCGAAAGTTATCCAAAACCAAAGATGATGATCCTCGGTTTTCCATCTAACCCGACCGCCCAGTGCGTCGAACTGGAATTTTTTGAGAAAGTCGTCGCGCTGGCAAAACGCTATGACGTACTGGTGGTCCACGATCTTGCCTACGCCGATATTGTTTATGACGGCTGGAAAGCACCGTCCATCATGCAGGTTCCCGGCGCACGTGACGTTGCCGTTGAATTCTTTACGCTGTCGAAAAGCTACAATATGGCAGGCTGGCGTATTGGTTTTATGGTCGGCAACAAAACGCTGGTTAGCGCGCTGGCGCGGATCAAGAGCTATCACGATTACGGTACTTTTACGCCGCTTCAGGTGGCAGCAATTGCGGCTCTTGAGGGCGATCAACAGTGCGTTCATGATATCGCCGGGCAGTATAAGCGTCGCCGCGACGTGCTGGTAAAAGGTCTGCACGAAGCCGGATGGATGGTCGACATGCCGAAGGCATCCATGTATGTCTGGGCGAAGATCCCGCAACAGTACGCCGCTATGGGCTCGCTGGAATTTGCCAAAAAGCTGCTTCAGGATGCCAAAGTCTGCGTTTCTCCCGGGATAGGCTTTGGTGATTATGGCGATACACACGTGCGTTTCGCGCTAATTGAAAATCGCGACCGCATTCGTCAGGCGATACGCGGAATCAAAGCGATGTTCAGGGCAGATGGCCTGCTTCCCACCGCGTCGAAAGTGACGGGCGAAAGTCCATCCGAACAGCAATAAAAAAAAGCGCCGTCAGGCGCTTTTTTTACACTCATTTTTGCTCAGATCATTAAGGCAAATGTTCCGGCCCAGACAATTACCATCACCGAAATGCCCATAAAAAAATATTTCACTTTTCATCGCTCCGCGCATCCATTGATACGCCAAAAGAACAAGGCCTACTGAGTATAAAGAGCTGACGCTGCACCTGATTCAAATTGAGATTTATCTCTGTTCCGATCTCAGCACCACCCCGGAATATTACGCCAGATAGCGTAAGACGGGGCTAATGTACGCCTAAAAAACAGTGGTGACAAGTGACATTTTTCTATTTAAATTTAGTTACTTATGAGTGTCTCATATTGGCGACACTTTAATTTCCTATTGTAATAAATGGCGGTTCAGCGAATCCATTTGATTATCTTATGGGTTGATAAAACAATTAATTAATCAGGATTCAGGAGGGGAAGCGAAAGAGGGAATCACGGTCGTTCCGCCAAACTGACGGTGCTGCTACAGGCTATAGAGCACACGGATGTCAGCATTGGCGTTCAGGTCATTCGCGTAATGTGGATTACCACATTAAATCGTCTGGCACCACAAAATCAGCATACGGATCGTCTTCATCGCGGGCTTCTTCGCTCAGCTCACTGTTCACGACAATAAAGCTGGCATCACGCTGCGCGATCTTATCAGCTACGCTGGCAGGGATAATGGCATACTGGTTTTCAGCGCTATTATCGACGATCAGACGGGCAATCGCGAGGCGGCCGCCGATCAGTTGAGACTGGGTCAGTTTATCTACATAGATCTTTTTGATCAGATTGCCGTCGGTGAAATTATAACCAATATCGCCCCGTGAAATAACAATCCTGTTCATTTCAATCAGCTGCTTTATCTGCGCTTTATACTCTTTGGTTAACGCCGCCTGCTTCTGTTGCTCACTTAACAGCTTATCGCGCTCAATCTGTGCTTTCTTATTTTCTTCAACCGCTTCTCTGGCTTCACGGGCCTGAACGCGTGACTTTTTAGCCGTTCTCTGCACTTTCTCCATTTTTTTACTGCTGACTAATCCGGCTTTAAGCATCTGCTCTTGTAATGTTAATTTGGTCATAGTGATCTCGGGATCTGCGGCTACAGGACACAGGATTATACCCTTAACATTCGGCACTGTGCCAGATCGCCGCCAGCAATGCGCCTTGCGCTGTTTTTTATACCGGTAGCATTTAGTCTGTTGCGCAGAGATGCCAGCTTATGAGTCATCCGTCATCAATGTCTGGCGCGGGTTTGCTGGAGTTTTCAGGAAGGTAGAGAAAGACGTGATGGTGTCCCCTGCAGGAATCGAACCTGCAACTAGCCCTTAGGAGGGGCTCGTTATATCCATTTAACTAAGGAGACAAGGCGGCAAGAGTATAACGTTAATTCGTTACTGCGTTAAGTCTCTTACCGCCTGACTGCTTAAAGAGTCGCCGTTCAGCCCTGTTTGGCCTCTTTTTTCTGTTTCGCTTGCTCGTTGGCTTCGGCCTTCGCTTCTGCTTTGCGGGCATTGCTCATGTCATTACGAATTTGCGCATGGCTGAGCAGGGCGAAGATGAAGGTCCCGCCACAGATGTTACCCGCAAGCGTTGGCAGGGCGAAGGGCCAGATAAAGTCCTGCCACGGCAGGTTGCCATTAAAGACGAGATACAGAACTTCTACCGTACCGACCACGATGTGTGTGGTGTCTGCGAGCGCGATAAGCCAGGTCATCAGAATAATCACCACGATTTTAGCCGAACCCGCGGAGGGGAACATCCATACCATTGTGGCAATAATCCAGCCGGAGATAATGGCATTAGCGAACATCTCGAACGGCGTGTTTTTCATAATATCCATGCCGATTTTGACAAACGCATCGCGCGTTGGCTCATCAAACACCGGCATATATTCAAAGGCCCAGGCCGCAACCCCGGTCCCAATCAGGTTACCCAGCAGTACAACCCCCCACAAACGCATCAGCAGGCCAATGTTACGCAGGGTAGGGCTTTGCATAATGGGCAGCACGGCGGTGACGGTGTTTTCCGTAAACAGCTGCTGGCGCGCCATGATGACAATCACAAAGCCAAAGGTATAGCCCAGATTCTCAATCAGGAATCCGCCGGGTACGCCTTCAAGCTGAACGTGAAAGATACCCTTAGCGAGGAGCGATGCGCCCATCGAAAGACCGGCGGCAATTGCTGACCATAATAGCGCCATGGCATCGCGCTCTAATTCCTTCTCTCCGTCCTGGCGAATATGTTCATGAATGGCCATAGCGCGAGAGGGTAACCGGTCCTCATCAACTTCTATATCCTTACCCTGTGCGTTCTCCTCGCTGTCAACCTCATGCTCCTCGTCCTCACTACCGATTTTTTCTTCTTCTAACTTGTCCATGCGTTTCACCCACATTAAAAATAGCTTCTGTACACGTCATCACTCACCCTGCCGCCTTAATACAGCGTGAATGGCTGTGTATAAGCGTAGCGGCTTTTTTCGTGGAATGAGGGCAGTGGCATAAACGATTTTTTTTGGTTTTACAGGGTAAATAGTGTTAAGTATGTTTCCAGGTGTGTTTACACTGAATAACCAAAGCAGACCGCTAATTACCCGCTATGCTGAATGCAGATCGCCGCCTTTTGCCCGCGTACGTAGACATCGTGAAACGTGCTGATACAATCCCCTGCACGTGACAAGGCGGACTTACCCGTACCGTCAGATGGCAAACAGCGATAGCCATATTTTACAGGGAGATATCTATGAATTTTCGGCTGTCGGCGCTTGCAGTGGGCGCTACTTTACTGGTGGGCTGTGCAAGTTCCGGGGATCAGCAAGGGCGTTCAGATCCTTTCGAAGGATTTAACCGCGCCATGTACGACTTCAACTTTAATGTCGTAGACCCATATGTGTTACGTCCCGTTGCGGTTGCCTGGCGCGATTACGTGCCTCAGCCTGCACGCACCGGACTGGGCAATTTCACCGGTAACCTCGAAGAACCGGCTTCAATGGTCAACTATTTTCTGCAGGGCGACCCCTATCAGGGGATGGTGCACTTTACGCGCTTCTTCCTGAACACCCTACTGGGGATGGGAGGATTTATCGACGTGGCGGGTATGGCAAACCCGAAATTGCAGCGTGTTGAACCGCACCGCTTTGGCAGCACGTTAGGGCATTATGAAGTGGGATACGGTCCCTATTTGCAACTGCCGTTCTATGGCAGCTTTACGTTACGTGAAGATGTTGGCGATATGGCAGACACCACCTACCCGGTTCTGTCGTGGCTAACGTGGCCGCTGTCAATCGGTAAATGGGCGGTGGAAGGGGTCGAAACGCGTGCGCAACTGCTGGACTCCGACGGTCTGCTGCGTCAATCTTCAGATCCCTATATCATGGTGCGCGAAGCCTACTTCCAGCGTCATGATTTCATCGCTAACGGCGGCAAGTTGAGTCCGCAGGAAAACCCGAACGCGCAGGCGATCGAAGGCGATTTAAAAGATATCGATTCAGAATAACATCAGGCCGCAAACCTCAGGTTTGCGGCCTTTTAATTAGCGCTTATCTGCTGCCAGCAACGGTGGAATACTCGGCACCATCGGCGACTCATCAATATCTTTTTGCGTCATGCGAAACGCCTGTGGGTAGTGCTCACGGCTGATACGCCGCAGGGGTTCGGTGCTGCGCCAGGTATAAAAGCAGTGCTGGCACTGATATACCGTCCACACATCTTTTACCGGCGAGGTCGCCATCGCTTCAATTTGTGCATCAGCACAACGTGGACAAATCATGTCTTGCTCCTTATTTACGATTAGCCAGCATGGCGGTGAGTTTTTCAGCCCAGGCTTTGGTTTCCGGCAAGTCCTGTACCGGCTGGCTGTAATGACCGCGATTGTCCGGGGCGACCGGCGTCGTCGCGTCAATAATCAGTTTATCGGTAATACCTGCCGGACTGGATCCGGGGTCCAGTTCGAGGACTGACATATTCGGCAACTGCACCAGATCGCCTGCCGGATTAACTTTGGAAGAGAGCGCCCACATCACCTGCGGCAGGTTAAACGGATCGACGTCTTCATCTACCATGATGACCATTTTTACATAGCCCAGACCGTGCGGTGTGGTCATAGCCCGCAGCCCCACTGCGCGGGCAAAACCCCCATAACGTTTTTTGGTCGAGATAATCGCCAGCAGCCCGTGGGTATACATAGCGTTAACCGCCTGAACTTCCGGGAAATCGGCCTTGAGCTGTTGATAAAGCGGCACGCAGGTGACGGGTCCCATTAGATAGTCAATTTCGGTCCACGGCATACCCAGGTAAAGGGATTCAAAAATGGGCTTAGTACGATAAGAGACTTTATCGATGCGCACTACCGTCATGTTGCGACCGCCAGAATAGTGACCGGTAAATTCACCGAACGGGCCCTCGATCTCACGCTTGCGACCCTCAATAACCCCTTCGAGGATCACTTCAGAACCCCAGGGTACGTCAAAACCAGTAAGCGGTGCGGTGGCAATCGGATACGGGCTTTCTCGCAGCGCGCCGGCCATTTCATATTCGGACTGATCGTATTTCAGCGGCGTTGCGCCCATCAGGGTAATGATCGGATCGTTGCCGAGGGTAATGGCGACCGGCAGATCGTCTCCGCGCTCTTCAGCGTTGTGCAGATGAAGTGCAATGTCGTGCATGGGCACCGGCTGCAAACCCAGTCTGCGTTTACCTTTAACTTCCATGCGGTAAATGCCGACGTTCTGCTTACCGAAGTTGTCAGGATCGAGTGGATCGCGGGAAACTACGCAGGCTTTATCCAGATAAAAACCACCGTCGCCGTCGTTAAGACGAAATAAAGGCAAAATATCGAACAGGTTAATGTCATCGCCGTCAGCCGTGTTTTCTGCCGAGCCTGGATTAGCACGGCGTTCCGGGGCGACAGGGAAGTTATCCCAGCGACGAATGATCTCATCAATCTGCTGTTTAACCGGGGTATTTGGCGGCAGTCCCAGTGAGATAGCATGGTTCTGCCAGGAGCCGATGGTGTTCATGGCGACACGAGCGTCATGGAAGCCGCGAATGTTATCAAACCATAGCGCAGGTGCGCCTTCACCTATGCGGCCCGTCGCGTTAGCGGCAGCCGCTAAATCAGGCTCGGCATCGACCTGCTCACTGATTTTTAGCAGTTGCCCCTGGGCGTCCAGCGCGTTCAAAAAGCTGCGTAAATCATCGAAAGCCATTTTTTATTCTCCTGAGAAAAACTCAGCAGGACAGTCTGCTAAGCGTCCATATCGATGGTCATATTGTTCGTATGCGAACGTTATGGCTAAAAAGTACACCTGAACGTATAATCTGACAACATATTGAAGATGCACGCGCACGTTTAGTTAAGACGACAAAAAAGAGTAATAGCGTGGTAAAACGCTATGATAGAAAAAAATCTTACGCGAGAGCATTATGAAATTACAGGATGAAACCTTTCATCTGCTACGCCAGCTCTTTCAACAGCATACCTCGCGCTGGCAGCAGGCTCTACCTGAACTGACCAAACCTCAATATGCAGTCATGCGCGTTATTGCAGAACATCCGGCAATTGAACAGGTTTCATTGATGGATGCGGCGGTCAGCACCAAAGCAACCCTGGCCGAGATGCTCAGCCGGATGGAGAAGCGCGGGCTGGTGCGGCGGGAACACGATCCGTCAGATAAGCGCCGCCGGTTTGTCTATCTTACGGAAGACGGGAAAAGGCTGCTGGAAAAAAGCAGGCCCGTTGGCGATAGCGTGGATGCGGTTTTTTTAAACAAGCTTAGCACCAAAGAGCGCGAGCAATTTAGCCTGTTAATTAGCAAGATGATGAAGTAGAACCCGACGACGAATATCGCCGGGTTACTTGTATTAGAACGCGTAGTTAAAGTTAACGCCGTACAGCCAGGCCTTACCTTCAGATTTGAACTGATAAGGACCTTCTTCAAATTTGACGTGTTGACCGTGCATGTAAGAAACACCGGCATCAACAGAGGCATCTTTATTGAAGGCGTACGTGGTACCGGCACTCAGCCACAGACGATCCTGGTCCGGGATGGAAATAGAGCGCTGGTTAGCCGGGACCGGGCTATCGTCAAATGCGATACCGCTGCGGAAAGTCCAGCTATCATCCATATAATACGTGGTGCCTAACGCTATACGGTATGAGTCTTTAAAGCCTTCATCTTTATAGAACAGCGTATTGCCGCCGTCACCTTTGGCTTTCAGCTCCTGGAACTGGCTCCAGCTGGTGTAGGCCAGGCTATAGTGAACCGCCCATTTTGGCGCAACGCGGTTATAGCCCGAGACTTCCCACATTTCCGGCAGGTTGAGGCTTAGCGAGCCGTCAATTGTCGAGCCGCCGGTGCCATAAGGCAGGCCCAGCCCGAGTGCGGCGTTAATCGGGTTCAGCGTTGGCGGCAGGTTACTCTTATAATCGCCGTCGAAGTCGATTTTAATTTCAGAGCGGTAGGTCAGCGCATAGCGGTTATTTTTATCCACCTCATACAGCAGACCGGCGTTCCAGCCAAATCCCCACTCATCGCCCTTCAAATGGGCAATTTGCGTATCACGACTAATACCGCCCGCCTGCGCGCCAACCGCAGCGGCCTGCTGCGGCGTCAGCTGACCCGAGCGCACCAGTGCAGGAATGTTTGCTCCAATGATTTGTGGTAAATCGCCGGCGTAACGCTCAACCTTTGCCCGGGCATAAACCGCATCAAAGCCCAGACCGAAACTCCAGCTGTTATTCAGGCGATAAGCCCCGCTTAAATTAAGATTCAGCGTTTCGAGATCGGTGGTGCCGCCCATTGAGCCTGCGGCGAGGCTGTCATTAAATTCGGTTGCCAGACCATAATTGGAGGTAACGGATGCGCCCCAGCCAAACTGATCGTTAATAGGCGCGACAAAATGCAGGTTAGGTACCCATGCCGTCGGCGCAATATTATCCTGACTTGAATCGTTACCAATAATTGAGCGGCCGGTTACATTTACGTCCGGGTCAACAAAAATAGCGCCGCCTGAAAACATAGGGCGGTCATACATCATAATTAATGCCGGGTTACGGCTGGCGTTCGCTGCATCATCAGCAATCGCACCCTCGCCTGAATAGGCGCGGCCAAGGCCAGAGGAAGAAAATTCATTTAACTGAAAGCCTGCGGACCAGGCCTGGGTTGAAACGAGTGCCACTGCCACTGCTAAAGCAGACTTGGTGAACCGGGTTTTCTGGCTCATGACCATAACCTCATTGCGTTATTTTTATTTAAAAAAGTTACGTTGAGTAACAAAGTGCGAAGTGTAGGGCCTGTTTTACGGCAGAGAAAGCAGACCAGTGACGAGAGTATAGGTCCGACCAGATGGTATGTTGCAAGTATGTTTCTAAAGTTTTTCGAATATGATCTAAGAAACGCGATCCCGCTGGCAAATTTCCCCCTTCTGGCCATCACTAATAAGGGGAGTTTTTGTTTTAGATCATTTTTGTCTGTGATATTCGTCACTATTGCGCTTCCCGGAAATTAACGACTGGAGCCGCTCAAATACAGAGCGTAAAATAGACGTAATAGCGTTCAGGCACCTTTTGGTGCATAGACAGAGGAAATCTACAATGAGTAAATGCAGTGCTGATGAAACCCCGGTTTGCTGCTGTATGGATGTTGGTACCATTATGGACAACACCGACTGCACCGCGTCCTATAGTCGCGTCTTTGCTAACCGTGCTGAAGCTGAAGAAATGCTGGCGGCCCTGACCGCTAAAGCGCGCGGCGTAGAGTCTGAGCCATGCCAGATCGCACCAAACTTTACTGAGGTCGATGAAGGCGTAAAACTGGATATCGACTTCCTGTTTGCCTGCGAGGCGGAAACCTTAATTTTCCAGCTCGGTCTGCGTTAAGTTTCTTTCCAGCGCCTCCCTTCGCGGAGGCGTTTTTATTTATATTCTCTCCATGTGTTTTAGCTCCCACTTTTCCTCACCGTCGCTTGGCTAAATGTAAAAAAATGGTTAAGACTATGTTCAGGTCAGACCACTTAATTTATTTTTATAACAGGGGAGCGTTATGAGTCAGGCATTACCGCTTGTGACCCGTCAGGGCGATCGCATTGCCATTGTCTGTGGGTTACGGACGCCTTTTGTCCGCCAGGCAACGGCATTTCACGGCGTACCGGCTATCGATCTGGGAAAAATGGTTGTCGGTGAGATGCTGGCTCGCAGTGAAATTCCACCTGAGATAATTGAACAGCTGGTCTTCGGGCAGGTTGTGCAAATGCCGGAAGCGCCAAATATCGCCCGCGAAATTGTTCTCGGCACCGGCATGAATGTGCACACCGATGCTTATAGCGTCAGCCGCGCATGTGCGACCAGTTTTCAGGCGGTGGCGAATGTGGCGGAAAGCCTGATGGCGGGTACCATTCGCGCCGGGATCGCGGGTGGTGCAGACTCCTCGTCCGTGTTACCGATTGGCGTCAGTAAAAAACTGGCTCGTACGCTGGTCGATGCGAATAAAGCCCGAACCCTGAGTCAGCGTTTATCGCTTTTTTCTCGTCTGCGGTTACGTGATTTGTTGCCCGTACCGCCCGCCGTCGCTGAGTACTCTACCGGTCTGCGTATGGGAGATACCGCTGAGCAGATGGCGAAGAGCTGGTCAATCACCCGTGAGGAGCAGGATGCGCTGGCACATCGTTCCCATCAGCTTGCCGCCCGGGCCTGGGAGGAGGGCAAGCTGGCGGAAGAAGTCATGACGGCTTTTGCCCCGCCTTATCGCGAGCCTGTTGAACGCGACAATAACGTGCGCTTTACTTCCTCGCTGGCTGATTACGCCAAACTGCGCCCGGCCTTCGACCGTAAACACGGGACGGTAACGGCCGCCAACAGTACGCCGCTGACCGATGGTGCAGCCGCGGTGATCCTGATGACTGAATCGCGGGCGAAAGAGCTGGGTCTGGTGCCGCTGGGCTATCTGCGTAGCTATGCTTTCACCGCTATCGACGTCTGGCAGGATATGCTGCTTGGCCCGGCATGGGCCACGCCGCTGGCGCTGGATCGCGCAGGGATAACGCTCGCCGATTTGACCCTGATTGATATGCACGAAGCGTTTGCTTCGCAAACATTAACGAACCTTAAAATGCTCGCCAGCGATCGCTTTGCCCGCGAGGTACTGGGACGCGCTCAGGCGACAGGGGAAGTAGACGACAGCAAATTTAATGTCCTGGGCGGATCGATTGCCTATGGTCATCCTTTTGCCGCCACCGGGGCGCGCATGATCACCCAAACGCTGCATGAACTGCGCAGACGCGGCGGTGGACTGGGATTAGTGACAGCGTGCGCAGCAGGCGGTCTGGGTGCGGCAATGATTCTGGAGGCCGAATAATGGAAACAACATCTGCTTTTACCCTTACCGTACGCGCAGACAATATTGCCGTGATCGCCATCGATGTACCCGGCGAAAAAATGAATACCCTGAAGGCTGAGTTTGGTCATCAGGTGCGGGCGATATTAAAGCAAATTCGCGACAATAAAGCCGTATCCGGCGTGGTTTTTATCTCGGCTAAAGAAGACAATTTTATCGCCGGGGCGGATATCAACATGATCGATAACTGCAAGACGGCGCAGGAAGCAGAAGCGCTGGCGCGTCAGGGGCAACAGATTATGGCCGATATTCATGCGCTGCCGATCCCGGTTGTTGCGGCTATTCACGGTGCCTGCCTGGGCGGGGGGCTTGAACTGGCGCTGGCCTGCCACGCCCGAATTTGTACCGACGATCCGAAAACCGTGCTCGGCCTGCCGGAAGTGCAGCTTGGGCTGCTGCCCGGTTCCGGCGGCACGCAACGTCTGCCAAGACTTATTGGGGTGAGCACCGCGCTGGAGATGATCCTCACTGGCAAGCAACTCCGGGCGCGGCAGGCGTTGAAATCAGGGCTGGTTGACGAAGTTGTTCCCGCCTCAATTCTGCTGGATGCAGCGGTTGAACGGGCGAAAAAAGGGCGGCCCGTTGGGCGACGCCTGCCGGTACGCGAGCGGATCCTCGCCGGGCCGCTTGGACGCAACATACTGTTTCGCATGGTGGGTAAAAAGACGGCGCAAAAAACGCAGGGCAATTACCCGGCGACCGGGCGTATTTTGCAGGTCATTGAAACCGGCTTAAGCCAGGGGAGCAGCAGTGGTTATGACGCAGAGGCGCGCGCCTTCGGCGAACTGGCGAGGACGCCACAATCAGCGGCCCTGCGCGCTATCTTCTTTGCCAGCATCGAAGTGAAAAAAGATCCGGGCGCACAGGCGCAGGCGGCACCGCTGCGTTCGGTGGGTGTTCTTGGCGGCGGTCTGATGGGCGGTGGTATTGCTTATGTCACTGCAAGTAAGGGCGCATTGCCGGTACGCATCAAAGATATTAACGCGCAGGGGATCAACCATGCGCTGAAGTACAGCTGGGAATTACTGGATAAAAAAGTTCGCCGTCGTCATCTCAAACCCGCTGAGCGCAACAGCCAGATGGCGCGTATTTCCGGCACCACCGATTATCGCGGATTCAGCCACCGTGACGTGGTGATTGAAGCGGTATTTGAGGATCTGGCGCTGAAACAGCGAATGGTGGCCGAAGTGGAAGCGCACTGCGCACCCGACACTATTTTTGCCTCTAACACGTCATCATTGCCTATTAGTGATATTGCCGCGCAGGCGAGTCGCCCGGAGCAGGTCATTGGCCTGCACTTCTTCAGCCCGGTCGAGAAAATGCCGCTGGTGGAAGTGATCCCCCATGCCGCCACCTCGCCGCAGACTATCGCCACAACGGTGAAGCTGGCGAAGAAACAGGGCAAAACGCCGATTGTGGTCGCCGATAAAGCCGGTTTTTATGTCAATCGCATTCTTGCGCCCTATATCAATGAAGCAATGCGCCTGCTGACCGAAGGGGCAAAAATTGAACAGGTCGATCGTGCGCTGGTAAAATTTGGTTTTCCCGTGGGGCCTGTTCAGTTACTGGATGAGGTTGGCATTGATACCGGGACGAAAATTATTCCGCTGCTGGAAACGGCCTATGGTGAGCGGTTTAGCCCTCCGGCAAACATTATTAGCGTAATTTTGAATGACGATCGCAAAGGCAGAAAAAATGGCCGCGGTTTCTATCTTTACGCGGCGAAAGGGCGTAAAAGCGAAAAGCAGCCCGATCAGGCTATTTATCCGTTAATTGGTGCCACCGGACAGAATAACGCACTCTCACCACAACAAATGAGTGAAAGATGCATCATGATGATGCTAAATGAGGCGGCACGATGTCATGCTGAAGGTATTATTCGCAGTGTGCGCGATGGTGATATCGGTGCTGTTTTTGGTATTGGCTTCCCGCCGTTTTTGGGCGGACCGTTTCGCTATATGGATACGCTTGGCGCGGCCCAGGTTGTTGCGACATTGCAACGGCTGGCCGCACAATACGGTCCTCGCTTTACGCCCTGTGATGCGCTTGTTCGAATGGCCGGGCAGGGTCAGTCATTTTGGTCTGAGAAAGAAACTGACCCTGAAACGCGGGGTCAAAGAGTAGAGTAACAGCGCTGTTAGCGGGTCAACAGGTTATTTTATAAACACTGATTGACTATACTGACATCATTGAGGTAAAAAACAGCGTTTCATTGAGCAAACGGATGAGGCACAATGCCCGGCCACCCGGTTTTCTGTATGAATGCGATTTCCTCTGCGGAATAACTTCGGTGCTTCTGGTTAACAAAAGCGGTGCAATATGCAAGTTTTTATCATGCGTCATGGCGACGCAGCTCTCGAGGCTGCCAGCGACTCGGTTCGTCCCTTAACCCACTGTGGTTGTGATGAGTCGCGTCAAATGGCAACCTGGCTGAAAGGTCAAAAAGTGGATATTGGACGCGTTCTGGTCAGCCCTTATTTACGTGCTGAACAAACGCTGGATGTGGTAGGCGAGTGTATGCACCTGCCCACAACGGTTGATGTGCTGCCTGAGCTAACGCCGGGTGGTGACGTCGGGCAGGTCAGCGCTTATCTTCAGGTACTTGCCGGAGAAGGTGTGGCGTCGGTGCTGGTGGTCTCCCACCTGCCGCTGGTCGGCTATCTGGTGGCAGAGCTTTGCCCCGGTGAAACGCCGCCAATGTTTTCTACCTCGGCGATTGCCAGCGTCACGCTTGATGACGAGGGTAAGGGAACCTTCAACTGGCAGATGAACCCCTGTAATCTGAAGATGCAGAAAGCGATGTAATTCGCCGCGGGAAGATGACCACTTCCCGCGCCATCTTTATGGCAGTTCCGGTGGCTGCCACTCTTCAACTTCAATCAGTACCAGTAACGCGGCATCGCCGCCGTACTCTTTTGACGCCTGATGAAACGCCATAACATGTGGATGCTGAGCCAGCCACAGCGGCGTCTGCTGCTTAAGTATGTGTTTCCCGTGGCCGTGCATCACGCAGGTGCAAAACACATGTTCACGCCGACAGGCCGCAATCAGCGCGCCCAGTTCCTGCTTCGCCTGCTGCTGAGTTAATCCATGCAAATCGAGAAACAGTTCCGGAGAATAATCGCCGCGCCGCAGCTTTTTTAGCTCAAAATGGCTAACGTCCTCGCGCACATATTTTGTCGGGCCACTGGTATTGAGCAGCGGCTGGAATTCGTCAGAAAAAAAGTGGCTGGCGTCAGCCTGCTCCTGAAGCAGTCGTTTAACCGGGACTTCAGACACTTTTTTACGCAAAGGACGATGCACAATGGTGTCCTGCTTCATCTGGCGGGTTCCGGACATTAACTGACGGAATAGCGCCTTATCCTCCCCGGTGATCACTTCTTTCTTTTTCATTTTTAGTTATGAATCCCATCAATACTTTCAGCTAGTTTACCCGACTCCCGGGCTGCCTGTTCAGCGAAAACGCATTTTTTCCCGGTTTCGCCAGCGTGTGAATGCTGATTTATCGCCGTCTTCGTGGCAAACTAGCCGCCGAAATTAATGCGAGCATGCCCTGGAGAGTATAATGGATAAAATTTTTGTTGATGAAGCGGTAAACGAGCTGCAAACCATTCAGGACATGCTGCGCTGGTCGGTTAGCCGCTTCAGCGCGGCGAACATCTGGTACGGTCACGGTACCGATAACCCGTGGGATGAAGCCGTTCAACTGGTGCTGCCGACGCTGTGGCTACCGCTGGATATCCCGGAAGATATGCGCAGCGCGCGTCTGACCTCCAGTGAAAAACACCGCATCGTCGAACGGGTGATCCGCCGGGTGAATGAGCGTATTCCGGTCGCCTACCTGACCAATAAAGCCTGGTTCTGCGGACACGAATTCTATGTTGATGAACGTGTTCTGGTACCGCGCTCGCCGATCGGCGAATTAATTAACAGCCGTTTCGCCGGCCTGATTAGCCATACTCCGCAGCATATTCTCGATATGTGTACTGGTAGCAGCTGCATTGCGGTCGCCTGCGCTTATGCCTTCCCGGAAGCGGAAGTCGACGCGGTGGACATCTCCCCGGAAGCGCTGGCTGTCGCTGAGCATAATATTGAAGAACACGGCCTGATCCACCAGGTTACGCCGATCCGCTCGGATCTGTTCCGCGATCTGCCCAAAGTCCAGTACGATCTGATCGTCTCCAATCCTCCGTACGTAGATGCGGAAGATATGTCCGACTTGCCCAATGAATATCGCCACGAGCCGGAGCTCGGCCTGGCGTCTGGCAGCGACGGCCTGAAGCTGACGCGTCGTATTCTTGGCTGCGCCCCGGACTATCTTTCTGATGACGGTATTCTGATTTGTGAAGTCGGTAACAGCATGGTACATCTGATGGAACAATACCCGGATGTGCCGTTTACCTGGCTGGAGTTCGACAACGGCGGTGACGGCGTCTTTATGCTGACCAAAGCTCAGCTGGTGGCTGCGCGCGAATATTTCAGCATTTATAAAGACTAATCTGGCGCTCAACAACACAACAACGACAACGGAGCCGTGATGGCAGGCAACAGCATTGGACAACTATTTCGCGTAACCACTTTCGGTGAATCACACGGTCTGGCCCTGGGCTGCATTGTTGACGGCGTACCGCCGGGCATTCCGCTGACCGAGGCCGATCTGCAACAGGATCTCGATCGCCGTCGTCCAGGTACGTCGCGTTACACCACTCAGCGCCGGGAACCGGACCAGGTTAAAATCCTCTCCGGCGTGTTTGAGGGAGTGACAACCGGTACCAGCATCGGCCTGCTGATTGAAAATACCGATCAGCGCTCGCAGGATTATGGCGCGATTAAAGATCTGTTCCGGCCGGGGCACGCTGACTATACCTACGAGCAAAAATATGGCCAGCGTGACTATCGCGGCGGCGGGCGCTCTTCGGCGCGTGAAACCGCGATGCGGGTAGCGGCAGGCGCGATTGCCAAAAAATATCTGGCGCAGAAATTCGGCATTACGATCCGCGGCTGTCTGACACAGATGGGCGATATCCCGCTGGCGATCAAAGACTGGGAGCAGGTCGAGCAAAATCCGTTTTTCTGCGCCGACGCCGATAAAATTGCGGCGCTGGACGAACTGATGCGCGCGCTGAAAAAAGAGGGTGACTCCATTGGTGCTAAAGTCACCGTGGTGGCCGATGGCGTACCGCCAGGGTTGGGGGAGCCGGTATTCGATCGTCTGGATGCAGATATCGCCCATGCCCTGATGAGCATCAACGCCGTAAAAGGCGTTGAGATCGGTGACGGCTTTGACGTGGTTGCCCTGCGCGGCAGTCAAAATCGCGATGAAATCACTCATGCCGGTTTTCAAAGCAACCATGCGGGCGGCATTCTTGGCGGCATCAGCAGCGGACAGCAAATCGTTGCTACCATGGCGCTCAAACCGACATCAAGCATTACCGTGCCGGGCCGCACGCTGAACCGTAACGGTGAGGAGGTTGAGATGATCACCAAAGGTCGTCACGATCCGTGCGTCGGCATTCGCGCTGTGCCCATTGCCGAAGCGATGCTGGCTATTGTGTTAATGGATCACCTGATGCGTCAGCGGGCACAAAACGCTGATGTAACAACAACGCTTCCACGCTGGTAATGATGACTAAAACAATAATAGCGGCACTGGCGCTTTTCGTCAGTGCTTCGACCCTGGCGGCAACGCCGTGGCAGAAAATTACCCAGCCCATTCCCGGCAGTCCGCAGTCGATTGGCGCATTTGCTAACGGCTGCATTGTGGGTGCAAAGGGATTGCCGATCCAGTCGGATAACTATCAGGTGATGCGCACCGATCAGCGCCGCTACTTTGGTCATCCGGATCTCCTGCTTTTCATTCAGCGTCTGACCAGCAAGGTGCATAACCTGGGGCTGGGAACAGTGCTGATTGGCGATATGGGCATGCCGGCGGGCGGGCGGTTTAATGGCGGCCACGCCAGTCACCAGTCCGGTCTGGACGTCGATATTTTCCTGCAGCTGCCGAAAACGCGCTGGACCTCAGCCCAGCTGCTTAAACCTCAGGCGCTGGATCTGGTCTCCCGCGACGGCAAACACGTGGTGTCTTCCCTGTGGCAGCCAGACATCGCCAGCCTAATTAAAGCCGCCGCGCAGGATACCGAAGTTACGCGTATTTTCGTTAATGCGGCGATTAAACAACAGCTGTGCCTTGATGCTGGAAACGATCGCGACTGGCTCAATAAAGTCCGTCCGTGGTTCCAGCATCGTGCGCATATGCACGTTCGCCTCCGCTGTCCGGCGGACAGTCTGGAGTGCCAGGATCAGGCTCCGCCGCCGCCGGGCGATGGCTGCGGTGAAGAGTTACAAAGCTGGTTTAAGCCCGCGAAACCGGGAACCACGCCTGGGAAGAAAACGCCGCCGCCGCTGCATCCTTCCTGTCAGGCACTACTGGACGAGCACGCACTGTAAATGGACGCTTTCAGTGAACTTTTTATGATGTCGCCGCTGATGCTGGCCATCATGTTTTTTGTTGCGCTGCTGGCCGGGTTTATTGACGCGCTGGCCGGCGGGGGCGGGCTGTTAACTGTTCCTGCGCTGCTGGCGGCGGGCATGTCGCCGGCGCAGGCGCTGGCCACTAATAAACTTCAGGCCTGCGGCGGTTCGCTTTCCGCCTCGCTCTATTTTATTCGCCGCAAAGTGGTGAATTTGGGCGAGCAGAAAATGAATATTCTGATGACATTTATCGGCTCGACCAGCGGAGCGCTGCTGGTTCAGTTTGTAAAATCCGATCTGCTGCGCCAGATTTTACCCATCCTCGTGATCTGCATCGGTCTTTACTTTCTGTTAATGCCGAAACTGGGTGAGGACGATCGCCAGCGGCGCTTGTACGGCTTCCCCTTTGCGCTGGTCGCCGGAGGATGCGTCGGGTTCTACGATGGCTTTTTTGGCCCGGGTGCCGGTTCATTTTATGCGCTGGCCTTCGTCACGCTGTGTGGCTATAACCTTGCCAAATCAACAGCCCACGCCAAAGTGCTTAATGCCACCTCCAATATCGGAGGATTGCTGCTTTTTATTCTCGGCGGCAAGGTTATCTGGGCGACAGGCTTAGTGATGATGGTCGGACAATTCATTGGTGCCCGCATGGGCTCCAGACTGGTGCTCAGCAAAGGACAAAAACTTATTCGCCCGATGATCGTTATCGTATCGGCGGTGATGAGCGCCAAATTACTTTATGACAGCCACGGACAGGAGATCCTCCACTGGTTGGGGATGAACTAATGAACAGTACACATAATTACCAACAGTTAATCGACATATTTAACGGCTGTTTTGCCGGTGATTTTAATACCCGTCTGATTAAGGGTGAGGACGAACCCATTTATCTCCCGGCAGATGACAGCGTACCGTATCACCGGATTGTTTTTGCGCACGGCTACTATGCCAGCGCGCTGCATGAAATTTCCCACTGGTGTATCGCCGGAAAAGCGCGTCGTGAACTGGTCGACTTTGGTTACTGGTACTGTCCGGACGGACGTGATGCGGCAACGCAGAGCCAGTTTGAAGATGTCGAGGTCAAACCTCAGGCATTTGACTGGCTATTCTGCGTAGCGGCGGGATATCCCTTTAACGTCAGCTGCGACAATCTGGAAGGCGATGTCGAGCCGGACCGCATTGTCTTTCAGCGCCGCGTACATGCGCAGGTGATGAGCTACCTGGAGCAGGGCATTCCGGCGCGTCCGGCGCGATTTATTAAAGCCTTACAAGAGTATTATCATACGCCGTCCCTGACGGCAGAACAGTTCCCGTGGCCTGAAGATTTGTAGTCACGTTAAGACAAGAGGAAAGAAGATGATCGCGGAGTTTGAATCACGTATCCTGGCACTTATTGACGATATGGTTGAACACGCCAGTGATGACGAGTTGTTTGCCAGCGGTTATCTGCGCGGGCATTTGACGCTGGCGGTCGCCGATCTGGAGAGCGGGGAAGACCATTCACCACAGGCCGTCTACGCTCAGGTGACGAATGGCCTGCAATCCGCTATTCAGGCCGGTGAGCTTTCTCCACGCGATCAGTCACTGGTGCTGGATATGTGGGATAATCTGTATCAGCAGGCGAAGGCAAAATAACCGTTTTCCTGCCAGGCCGGATGTTGCCGCAAACTGCGCGCATCCGGCCCTGTGTTTACAACACCCCTCACGCCAAATCTTAGCGACGCTCTGATGCTTTTACCGGCTTACCCTTCAACAGCTTTCTCACCCACAACCGATTAGGATTCAGTGCCGCCAGCGTATCCGCGTCCAGCGGGACAGGTTCCTCGCTCATTTGTGATGCCAGGATCTCGGCGGCCAGCGGGGCGCTACATAAACCGCGCGAGCCAAGCCCACCCAGCATAAAAAGGTCTGCATACACCGGGGCGCTGACTGCATTTTCCCGACGTTCAGCCAGATCGACATACGTGCTTAACGTTGCCTCATAGTCAGGGACATTACCGATCATCGGCAGGTGGTCGCGCGTCGCGCAGCGTACCCCGCAGCGCGCATGACCTTCGCTGACATCTACCTCCTGTGTCCACGCGGCATCCGGAAAACAATCAATAAGCCGCTGACGATTCTGCTGCTGATCCGCATCGCTATAGTGAACATCGTCCTGTCCGCGATGGTAGCTGGCACCGATACAATGCTGCTTGTTGTGCGGATCCTGCGGCGTCAGATAACCGTCATAGCACAGGACCTGGCGCAGTTGGGAAAGGGCCGGCGTGGTCGGAATGTGGCTAACTTGTCCGCCGACGGCATACAGCGCCAGCGGCGCGGTTTGTGCAAACTGATTAATTTTATGGCCGTTAGCCAGTACCATCGATTGATGGTGCTGTTCGTCGCCGTCAGCAAATTTTAGCCGCCAGCCAGCATCGACTTTTTCCAGCGTAGTCAGCGATTTCTGCCAGACCGTGCGCAGGCCGTGACGGGTTGCCAGTGCCAGTGCCTCCCGGGTGAGTTGAGCCGGGCACAGCCAGCCGCCGAGAGGATACTGTATGCCGCCGCAATCAGTGTTAATGCCCGTAGTACGAACAATGTCCTGCGCGTCGACGGCGATAGCAAGATCCGGCGGCAGGCCCAGCGCCAGAGCCTGATCTATCTTGTGCTGACTTTTTGCATCCCAGGCCGTTTGCGTTACGCCGCACCAGTCATGATCAAACGTGACGGGTAGCGCATCGTAGAGACGACGGGCAAAGGTAAATGCGGCCGGGAAAAAGCGCGCCAGTGCCGGATCGTGCGCATTGAGCAGGGGATAGAGCGCGCCCTGACGGTTGCCCGATGCGCCTTCTGCGGGCTGCGCATCTTCACAGTAAAGCGTTACCTGCCAGCCGCGACGCAGCAGCGCCAGGGCCAGCAGTGCGCTGGCAATCCCCCCGCCAGTCAGCGCCACCTCACGCTTTTGTGTTCCTGTCCGGGCAAACCACGGCGCAGGCGATATAAGGGGCAATGTGCTGGCCATTATACCGGTCAGCATTTCGCGCTTGCGGCCAAATCCTTTGCGCTTGACCATCGTAAAACCCGCATCCTGCAAACCGCGACGCACAAAACCGGCCGAGGTGAATGTCGCAAGCGTTCCACCCGGCCGTGCCAGCCTCGCCATCGCGGCAAACAGTTGCGGCGTCCACATATCCGGATTTTTGGACGGCGCAAAGCCATCCAGAAACCAGGCATCCACTTTCTGCTGAAGTGAAGCATCCAGGGTGGTGGATACCTCATTAATATCGCCAAACCATAAATCGAGCGTGACCCGCTCTTCTTCCAGAAGCAGGCGATGACAGCCGGCAAACGGCAGCGGCCAGCGGGCCTGAAGCTGTTGCGCCCACGGTGCCAGTTCTGGCCAGTGCTGGTGGGCCAGGCGCAGGTCTTCTGCCCGCAGCGGAAATTTTTCGAAACTGATAAAGTGCAGACGTTGCAGCGTTGCCTGAGGATGTGCGCGGCGAAAATCAGCAAATGCCTGACACAGCGTCAGAAAGTTAAGGCCCGTGCCAAAACCACTCTCCGCCACGATGAAACAGGCGCGAGGATGGTTTACAAAACGTTCCAGTAACTGGTTGCCCTCAAGGAAAACATACCGCGTCTCCTCCAGTCCGTTATCGTTTGAGAAATAGACGTCATCAAAATCTCGAGAAACAGGTGTACCCTCACTATTGAAGTCAAGGTTGGCAGGTTGTATGGCGTTATGTTTCACGTAAGTTACTCGTCTGACAGGTAGTCGCTTGATCTTAGCGATGTGTGCGTGCCGGAGCAAATTTCGGCATAATTTGGCTGATCGGACTTGTTCGGCGTACAAGTGTACGCTATTGTGCGATTCGAAACTTATCATAGTGCACTTACAGAGGTATTGAATGAAACGTGCAGTGATTACTGGCTTGGGCATTGTTTCCAGCATAGGTAATAACCAGCAGGAAGTCCTGGCATCCCTGCGTGAAGGACGTTCAGGGATCACTTTCTCTCAGGAGCTGAAGGACGCCGGCCTGCGTAGCCATGTTTGGGGCAACGTAAAACTGGATACCACTGGTCTCATCGATCGTAAAATTGTACGTTTCATGAGCGACGCTTCTATTTATGCTTTTCTCTCTATGGAGCAGGCTGTGGCTGATGCCGGTCTCTCTGAAGAGGTTTACCAGAATAATCCGCGCGTGGGCCTGATTGCGGGTTCTGGCGGCGGCTCTCCGCGATTCCAGGTATTCGGCGCTGATGCCATGCGCGGTCCGCGTGGCCTGAAAGGTGTCGGTCCGTACGTGGTGACCAAAGCGATGGCGTCTGGCGTGTCAGCCTGTCTCGCCACGCCGTTCAAAATCCACGGCGTCAATTACTCTATCAGCTCCGCCTGTGCGACTTCTGCACACTGCATCGGTAATGCGGTAGAGCAGATCCAACTGGGTAAACAAGACATCGTATTTGCTGGCGGCGGTGAAGAACTGTGCTGGGAAATGTCCTGCGAATTTGACGCAATGGGTGCGCTGTCAACGAGATATAACGACAACCCGGAAAAAGCATCCCGTACCTATGACACTCACCGCGACGGTTTTGTCATTGCTGGCGGCGGCGGAATGGTCGTTGTTGAAGAGCTGGAGCACGCTCTGGCCCGCGGCGCGCATATCTATGCAGAAATTGTTGGTTATGGTGCAACGTCCGACGGTGCCGACATGGTTGCTCCGTCAGGTGAGGGCGCAGTGCGCTGCATGAAGATGGCGATGCAGGATCTCGACGCTCCGGTTGATTACCTGAACTCACACGGCACCTCTACGCCGGTAGGCGACGTGAAAGAGCTGGGTGCAATCCGTGAAGTGTTCGGCGAGCACTCTCCGGCTATTTCTGCGACCAAAGCAATGACCGGCCACTCTCTGGGTGCGGCTGGCGTACAGGAAGCTATCTACTCGCTGCTGATGCTGGAGCACGGCTTTATCGCGCCAAGCATTAACATTGACGAGCTGGACGAGCAGGCTGCGGGTCTGAACATTGTGACCGAGCCAACCGAACGTGAGCTGACGACTGTTATGTCTAACAGCTTCGGCTTCGGCGGCACCAACGCAACGCTGGTGATGCGTAAGCTAAAAGCGTAATCGAAATGTTGGTCACAAAATAAACTGGCTGAAGTACGTAGCCAGTTTTTTTGCATTTTGGGCGCAGCCAGCTACAGAGATTGCTGGCCTGTATGGCATTATCCAGCGTTAACTCAGCGGATAACCTTTTACTTTCAGCAGCAGCGATGCCGCGCCCAACGACGTCGCCTGTGGAGTTATGCATGTCATCTGTAACCTCTAAAGCCGCCCCGGGGACGGGAGATGTCCCGCTGTTCCGCATCGCCTTTGCCGTTTTCCTCACCTACATGACCGTCGGCATTCCGCTGCCGGTTATTCCGCTTTTTGTGCATCAGGAGTTAGGTTACGGCAATACGATGGTAGGCCTTGCGGTTGGCATTCAGTTTCTGGCAACGGTATTAACCCGGGGTTATGCCGGGCGTCTGGCCGATCAGTACGGTGCGAAACGCTCGGTGATGCAGGGGATGTTTGCCTGTGCGTTAGCGGGAGGAGCCTGGCTGCTGGCAGCGATTCTCCCGGTCGCACCGCTGGTGAAGTTCGCGCTGCTGATCGCCGGACGTCTGATTCTGGGCTTTGGTGAAAGCCAGCTATTGACCGGCACGCTGACCTGGGGGATGGGGCTGGTCGGTCCCGCGCGCTCGGGTAAAGTCATGTCCTGGAACGGGATGGCGATTTTTGGCGCGCTGGCCGCCGGGGCACCGTCAGGACTGTACATTCACCACAACTATGGTTTCGCCGTGCTGGCACTGGTCACAATGGCATTACCGCTGCTGGCCTGGGCCGTTAACGGCTCGGTACGCAATGTGCCGGCACACGGTGGGGAACGACCTTCACTGTGGAGCGTCATCGGTCTGATCTGGAAACCCGGACTGGGGCTTGCGCTTCAGGGCGTCGGTTTCGCGGCGATCAGCACCTTTATTTCGCTCTATTTTGTCAGCAATGGCTGGTCGATGGCCGGTTTCACGCTGACCGCCTTTGGTGGCGCATTTGTACTGGTACGAATAGCCTTTGGCTGGATGCCCGATCGTTTTGGCGGTGTCAGGGTGGCGGTTTGTTCCCTGCTGGTAGAAACCGCTGGGTTGATAATCTTGTGGCTCGCGCCCGATGCCTGGGTCGCCATGGCCGGTGCCGCACTGACTGGCGCCGGATGTTCACTCATTTTCCCGGCGCTCGGCGTTGAAGTGGTGAAACGGGTACCGGCGCAGGTTCGTGGTACCGCCCTGGGCGGCTATGCGGCTTTTCAGGATATTGCGATGGGGTTAACCGGGCCGCTGGCGGGCATACTGGCGACGTCGTGGGGCTATCCGTCGGTTTTTCTTGCCGGGGCCATCTCTGCTATTGCCGGGATGCTGGTCACGCTGATCTCATTTCGCAGGCGGTAAAGCGTGTGGCTGAGAACGGTATCAGCCACCGCAGCGAATAATCTTAAAGAACCAGCCATACGATAAATAACGCAACTACGAGAGCGATTAGCATCAGGCCGGGCCTTGCCGACATCGCCTTTACGCTGTCGTATAACGGTGCAAAAGGACGATGGATGGGCTGAGGGTCGCGGATATCCTGCGGATGTTCTACCCGACGTAAAAACAGCTGATTGAGAAGATCCTGCACCTGCGCCGTGGTCAGTATTGACTGTGGCGTTACCTGCCAGTTCTGCCGGGCATAATCCTGAAGAGCATCCCACTCCTGCGATTCCAGCGGCTGCTTCAGGGCTGCCTGCAGGGTATGCAGCGTTGGCGCTGGCTGTGTACTTAGCGTCTGGCGCGCCTGTAGCCAGGTCACCAGATGCGTAAACTGTTTGGCCGGGATCAGCTCCCCGGTTTTCACCCCGGATAGCTCCAGCATCGACTGCCAGATAAGCTTGCCGGACTCACCGGTCGCCGCCGCCAGCTTTGTCACCAGCTGATTCAGGGTATTATGCTCTGCGGGCAGCAATGAACGATCGGTGGCCGGACGCTGCTGCGGCTGAGGGATCGACAATTCATTATTTTGCAGCAGCGTCAGCACGCCTTTAAGCTGCTCGGGCGTAAGCTGGCTAAGCGCCGTTTGCCCGTACTGCTGGCGGATAAAATCGCTGACGGCCTGGCGATTATTGCCAAGATTCAACAGTTCAGTTAATTGCGCCAGCGTTTGACGATGACTGTGGCTTTGCTGGGCCGTATCGAGCCGCTGAGTTAAATTTTGTTCAGCCGCAGGAAAATGGCGCGATAACAGCGGCATCTCATTTTTCAGGCCCAGATCGTGCTTCATCCCGGCCCACACTTCAGCGCTCTGCTGACGGGTCAGCGCAATCAGACGGGTGATCAATCGCTCCAGCACGGTGCGTTGCTGGGTTGACAGCGGCTGTTCCCCGGCGGCTGAAGGGGCGGCAAGACCGTCGCCCGGAGGGCGAGTGGGCAGACCTGAGATGGGTTGCGTCATTCTGGTTCCTTAGTGTCATCATGCTGAACCAGGTTTGCGAGTATGCCTGGCGGCGGGATTATGGCACACTTGCCGGACGATCTCTCGTTTCAGACAGGTACTTTATCGTGAAAATCCTCGTTGATGAAAATATGCCCTACGCGCGTGAACTGTTTAGCCGTCTGGGCGAGGTAACCGCGGTGCCGGGACGTCCAATCCCGGTAGCGGAACTGGCGGGGGCAGACGCCCTGATGGTCCGTTCGGTCACGAAGGTCAATGAAGCGCTGCTGGCGGGGCAGGGGATTAAATTTGTTGGCACCGCCACGGCTGGCACAGACCACGTTGATGAAGCATGGCTGACCCAAGCCGGCATTGGTTTCTCGGCAGCGCCAGGCTGTAATGCCATTGCCGTTGTCGAGTATGTATTCTCCTCATTACTGATGCTGGCAGAGCGTGACGGGTTTAACCTGACCGATCGCACCGTTGGTATTGTAGGGGTCGGCAACGTTGGGCGACGCCTGGCAGAGCGCCTTACTGCGCTGGGCGTACGTACGCTGTTATGCGATCCGCCGCGCGCGGCGCAGGGCGAAGAAGGCGATTTCCTGCCGCTGGAAGACCTGGTTCGGGAAGCCGACGTGCTGACCTTTCATACGCCGCTTTATCTGGACGGACCGTATAAAACGCTGCATCTCGCCGACGATGCGCTTCTGCGTCGCCTTAAACCGGGTACTATTCTGATCAACGCCTGCCGGGGGCCAGTGGTGGACAACGTCGCGCTGTTAAACCGTTTGCATGACGGTCAGATGCTGAGCGTCGTACTCGACGTCTGGGAGCCGGAGCCGGAACTGCTGAAGGAACTGCTGGAGCGCGTGGATATCGGTACTCCGCACATCGCAGGCTATACGCTTGAGGGAAAAGCACGCGGTACTACTCAGGTTTTTGAGGCTTTTAGCCAGTTCAGCGGTCAGCCGCAGCAGGTCGCCCTGGCAACGCTGCTCCCCGCTCCGGAATTTGGGCGCATCACGCTCCAGGGACCCGTCGATCAAGCGACGCTAAAAAGGCTGGTACATTTGGTGTATGATGTGCGCCGCGACGATGCGCCGCTGCGAAAAGTAGCAGGCGTACCGGGTGAGTTCGACAAGCTGCGTAAAAATTATCTTGAGCGCCGGGAGTGGTCTTCATTATATGTGCAGTGCGATGATGCCGACGCGGCGACGCTGCTGCATAAACTGGGCTTCAACGCCGTTCATCACCCCATTCGTTAATCCTGTTTTTGGCTCCCTGCCTGATGAGGCGGGGAGTGTCGCTATTTCTGGAGTAAATCATGATGTCAGAAGGCTGGAATATTGCCGTCCTCGGCGCTACGGGTACCGTCGGCGAAGCGTTGCTTGAAACACTTGCCGACCGTGAATTTCCGGTAGGCGAACTTTACGCTCTCGGGCGCAATGAAAATGCCGGTGACGCTCTGCGCTACGGCGGGAAAACGGTGCGCGTAGAAGATGCGGCTGACTTTGACTGGACGCAAGTGCAGCTGGCTTTTTTCGTTGCCGGAACCGAAGCCGCGGCAGCGTATGCCGAAGAGGCGGTAAATGCAGGTTGCCTGGTCATCGACACCAGCGGTCTGTTTGCGCTGGAGCCAGATGTGCCGCTGGTGGTGCCTGACGTCAATCCGTTTGTGCTGGCCGACTACCGTAACCGCAATATTATCGCAGTCCCGGATAGCCTCACCAGTCAACTGTTGATCGCGCTTAAGCCGCTCATCGACGACGGCGGACTGTCACGTATCACCGTAACCAGCCTGCTCTCTGCCTCGGCGCAGGGCAAAAAAGCGGTTGATGCGCTGGCAGGGCAGAGCGCCAAATTGTTGAACGGCATTCCAATTGACGAGGACGACTTCTTTGGTCGTCAGCTGGCCTTTAACATGATGCCGTTTGTGCCAAATCGCGAAGGCGTGGTGCGGGAAGAGCAGATTATCGTCGATCAGGTGCGTAAAATTCTGCAGGACGACGGGCTGATGATCTCCGCCAGCTGTGTGCGTACATCGGTATTTTACGGTCACGCGCAGATGGTGAACTTTGAAGCGCTGCGCCCGCTGGCGGCCGAAGAGGCGCGCGACGCCCTGGCTCGCGGGGAAGACATTGTTCTGTCTGACGAGAACGATTTCCCTACTCAGGTCGGCGACGCCTCGGGCAGTGCCCATCTCGCAGTAGGCTGCGTGCGTAATGATTACGGAATGCCGGAGCAGGTTCAGTTCTGGTCCGTTGCCGATAACGTGCGTTTTGGCGGCGCGCTGATGGCGGTGAAAATCGCTGAGAAACTGGTGCAGGAGTATCTGTAATCATGACGGAGGTGTTACAGCAACCGCTCATGAGGATCGCGCTCGGCATTGAATACGACGGCAGCAAATACTACGGCTGGCAGCGGCAAAATGAAGTGCGCAGCGTTCAGGAGAAGCTGGAAAAAGCGCTCTCTCAGGTCGCTAACGAGACGATCAACGTTTTTTGCGCCGGGCGTACTGACGCGGGCGTGCACGCTACCGGGCAGGTGGTGCATTTTGAAACTCACGCCGTTCGCCAGGACGCGGCGTGGACGCTGGGCGTAAATGCGAATTTGCCTGGTGACATTGCCGTGCGTTGGGTAAAACATGTCGCCGATGATTTTCACGCCCGTTTTAACGCAACGGCACGCCGTTATCGTTATGTGATCTACAATCATCGCTTACGTCCGGCAGTATTAGGCCGGGGTGTTACCCACTATTATCTGCCGCTGGACGCTGACCGGATGCATCGTGCCGCCCAGGCGCTATTGGGTGAAAATGACTTTACCTCTTTTCGGGCGGTGCACTGTCAGTCGCGTACGCCGTGGCGTAACGTCATGCATATTAACGTCGAGCGTGTCGGCGCTTACGTGGTGGTGGATATCAAAGCGAATGCCTTTGTGCATCATATGGTAAGGAACATCGTCGGCAGTTTGATGGAAGTCGGCGCAAACAATCGGCCAGAGAGCTGGATAGCAGAACTGCTTGCTGCAAAGGACAGGAATCTGGCGGCAGCAACGGCGAAAGCGGAAGGATTGTACCTGGTGGCGGTAGATTACCCCGGGCACTTCGACCTGCCGGTTACGCCGATGGGCCCGCTGTTTTTAGCGGACTAAACACGATTGTATAAAGGCATATAATCCTATGGATCTGATTTACTTCCTGATTGATTTTATTCTGCATATTGATGTGCATCTGGCACAGCTGGTGGCCGAATATGGCATCTGGGTCTACGCCATTCTTTTTTTGATCCTGTTTTGCGAAACCGGTTTAGTCGTCACGCCGTTTCTGCCGGGTGATTCTCTGCTGTTTGTCGCCGGCGCCATTTCCGCGCTGCCGGGCAATGATATGAACGTGCATCTGATGGTCGTACTGATGATTATTGCCGCCATATTGGGTGATGCGGTGAACTATACGATTGGGCGACTGTTCGGCGATAAGCTGTTCAGTAACCCGAACTCGAAAATCTTTCGCCGCAGCTATCTGGACAAAACGCATGCGTTCTATGACAAACACGGTGGCAAGACGATTATTCTTGCGCGCTTTGTGCCCATCGTCAGAACATTTGCGCCGTTTGTGGCAGGAATGGGCCATATGTCGTATCGTCATTTTGCGGCATATAACGTAGCCGGTGCGCTGCTGTGGGTTCTTCTTTTCACCTACGCCGGATACTTGTTTGGCGATCTTCCCGTGGTGCAGGAAAACCTTAAGTTACTGATTGTAGCGATTATTGTGCTTTCGGTCCTGCCAGGCGTTGTTGAAATTATTCGCCATAAGCGCGCGGCAGCAAAGCAGGTGAAGTAAGAGAGTAACGGCGGTTCGACCACTTTTTTGTCCCAACTTGCGAACCGTTATGTTTTAATGTGCAACATTCATGGTCAGACGGGGTTGAAATGACACCCCGGCTGACAAAACTGGCATCGGCCAGGTTCAGGCAGAAAGGTTATCAATGAGCTGGATTGAACGAATTAAAAGTAACATCACGCCCACCCGCAAGGCCAGTATCCCTGAAGGGGTGTGGACGAAGTGCGACAGCTGTGGTCAGGTACTCTATCGTGCCGAGCTGGAGCGCAATCTTGAAGTATGTCCTAAGTGTGACCACCACATGCGTATGTCAGCGCGTAATCGCCTGCATAGCCTGCTGGACGAAGGGTCGCTGGTCGAGCTGGGAAGTGAGCTTGAGCCGAAAGATATACTGAAGTTCAAAGATTCCAAAAAGTACAAAGATCGTCTGGCGACCGCGCAAAAAGAGACGGATGAAAAAGACGCGCTGGTTGTTATGAAAGGCACGCTGTATGACATGCCGGTCGTGGCGGTAGCATTTGAGTTCGCCTTTATGGGTGGCTCAATGGGCTCCGTCGTCGGTGCGCGCTTTGTGCGTGCGGTCGAACAGGCGCTGGAAGATAACTGCCCGCTGATCTGCTTCTCCGCGTCGGGTGGCGCGCGTATGCAGGAAGCATTGATGTCGCTGATGCAGATGGCGAAAACCTCTGCGGCGCTGGCGAAAATGCAGGAACGCGGTCTGCCGTATATTTCTGTGCTGACTGACCCAACAATGGGCGGCGTTTCAGCAAGTTTCGCCATGCTGGGCGATCTCAATATTGCCGAGCCGAAAGCCCTGATCGGGTTTGCCGGACCTCGCGTTATTGAGCAGACCGTACGCGAGAAACTGCCGCCGGGCTTCCAGCGCAGTGAGTTCCTGATTGAAAAAGGCGCGATTGATATGATCGTCCGCCGTCCGGAGATGCGTCTGAAGCTGGCCAGTATTCTGGCGAAGCTGATGAATCTTCCGTCCCCCGACCCGGACTTACCGCGTGAAGACGTGGTGGTACCGCCGGTACCGGATCAGGAAATCGAGGCCTGATAATGCACAAGGGCAGGGCCAGTCGGCGCTGCCCTTTTGCTTTCTCTTACCGTTAAACGTTGCGGACATCATGGAAAACGATCTTATCCCTGACGCCACGTCGCCTCTGGCGGCGTGGCTTTCTTATCTGGAAAATCTGCACGCGAAGACTATTGATTTAGGGCTGGCGCGTATCGCTGAGGTGGCTGCGCGTCTGAATGTGCAGCGTCCTGCGCCGTTCGTCTTTACCGTTGCAGGCACCAACGGTAAAGGCACTACCTGCCGCACGCTGGAAGCTATTCTGATGGCGGCGGGATACAAAACCGGCGTCTATAGTTCACCGCATCTGGTACGCTACACCGAACGGGTGCGGGTACAGGGAGCTGAATTGTCGGAAGCGGCACATACAGCATCATTCGCGGCGATAGAAGCCGCGCGGCGGGAAATCTCGCTGACCTATTTTGAATACGGCACCCTGTCGGCGCTGTGGCTGTTCAAACAGGCGCAGCTTGATGTAGTTATTCTCGAAGTCGGTCTGGGCGGGCGTCTTGATGCAACTAATCTGGTCGATGCCGACGTCTCGGTAGTCACCAGCATTGCACTCGATCATACTGACTGGCTGGGGCCTGATCGTGAAAGTATCGGACGTGAAAAAGCCGGGATTTTCCGCCCGGGCAAGCCTGCGATCGTTGGCGAGCCGGATATGCCGCACGCTATTGCTGCGGTAGCAGGAGAGAAAGGCGCGACGTTAATGCGCCGCGGCGTTGACTGGCATTATGAGGTCAGCGCCGACGGCTGGCATTTTACCGATGCCCAGGGTGAACTCGACGCGCTTCCGCTGCCTCAGGTGCCGCAGCCCAATGCGGCCACTGCGCTGGCGGCGCTGCGTGCCAGCCAGCTTGACGTTAGCGAGCGGGCGATCCGTGAGGGTATTGCCAGCGCCATTCTGCCGGGACGTTTTCAGACGATCGGTGAATCACCGCGGGTGATCCTGGACGTGGCGCATAACCCGCACGCGGCGGCATATTTAGCCGGGCGTCTCAAAATGCTGCCAAAAACAGGGCGCGTGCTGGCGGTCGTTGGTATGCTGCATGATAAAGACATTGCCGGAACGCTGGCCTGTCTTGCTGAGGTTGTGGACGACTGGTATTGCGCACCGCTGGAAGGGCCGCGCGGTGCCACGGCTGAGCAATTACAGCAGTATTTAGCCGACAGCAAACGCTATTCCAGCGTCGGTAAGGCATGGCAGGCAGCACTGGCGAATGCACGGCCAGAAGACACCGTGCTGGTGTGTGGCTCATTCCACACGGTAGCGCACGTAATGGAAGAATTAGAGGTGGGGAGTTCCGGTGGCAAGTAAGTTTCAGAACCGTTTAGTCGGCACGATTGTGTTGGTCGCGCTGGGCGTGATCGTTCTCCCTGGCCTGCTTGACGGGCAGAAAAAACATTATCAGGATGAGTTTGCCGCAATCCCGCTGGTCCCTAAAGCAGGCGATCGTGATGAACCCGATATGCTGCCGGCGGCCACGCAGGCGTTACCGGCGCAGCCGCCTGAAGGGGCAGCTGAAGAGATAAGGGCGGGGGATGCTGCAGCGCCCACGCTGGACCCGTCGCGTCTGGCGGCGAATAGCGGCGCAGATATCGATCAGATCCCGGTGCAGCCCGATCGACCAAAGCCGAAAACAGCCGAAAAGCCGCAGCCAAAACCGCAGCGTGATAAGGCCAGCGAGCAATTAGCCGCGGCCAGCGAAACCCCGCCTGCGGCAGCGAAGCCGGTGGCAGAGCAGAAACCTGCGCCGACCGGAAAAGCCTGGGTCGTTCAGCTTGGCGCATTAAAAAATGCCGATAAAGTTAACGAAATTGTCGGTAAGCTTCGCGGTGCAGGCTACAGGGTTTATACATCGCCTTCGACGCCAGTACAGGGTAAAATTACCCGCATTCTGGTCGGGCCGGACGCATCGAAAGACAAGCTTAAAAGTTCGCTGGGCGAACTGAATCAGCTATCGGGGCTGAACGGTGTGGTGATGAATTATAGTGTGAACTAGATTTGCGTCTTTTCACCCTCAGGGTGAGGGTGGAACGTCCTGGTGCAATGCCCTCATTTCCCTCACGAAATGAGCACATTCTGGCACCGGAACGCACGCAGAAATGGATAAAATGGCGGTGTGAATACACTTTCACAACCCCAATCGGGTGATGGCGTTGAATCTTTTTTCAGCGCCATTTTTATTTGAGCAGGGAAAGGAAATCCCTACGCAAACGTTTTCTTTTTCTGTTAGAATGCGCCCCAACTGGATGACAGGGCGTAAATCGTGGGACATATATGGTCTGGATTGATTACGCTATTATTGCGGTAGTTGGCTTTTCCTGTCTGGTGAGCCTGATCCGTGGTTTTGTTCGTGAAGCGTTATCGCTGGTAACATGGGGATGTGCTTTCTTTGTTGCCAGTCATTACTACACTTACCTGTCAGTCTGGTTTACGGGCTTTGAAGACGAACTGGTTCGAAATGGGATTGCCATCGCGATACTGTTTATCGCGACACTTATCGTCGGCGCTATCGTCAACTTCGTGATAGGTCAGCTGGTGGAGAAAACCGGCCTGTCGGGTACAGACAGGGTGTTGGGGATCTGCTTCGGTGCTCTGCGTGGGGTGCTGATCGTCGCTGCCATTCTGTTCTTTCTTGATACCTTTACCGGCATGCCGAAAAGCGAAGACTGGCAAAAATCGCAGCTCATTCCGCAATTCAGTTTCATCATCAGATGGTTTTTTGATTATCTGCAAAGTTCGTCAAGTTTCTTGCCCAGGGCATAAGCTCTGCGATGTGGCTTAACGAGGAAAAGACGTATGTGCGGTATTGTCGGTATCGCCGGTGTCATGCCGGTCAACCAGTCTATTTATGACGCATTAACGGTGCTTCAGCACCGCGGGCAGGATGCCGCAGGCATCATTACCATTGATGCGAATAACGGCTTTCGTTTACGTAAAGCGAATGGTCTGGTCAGCGACGTGTTTGAAGCACGTCACATGCAGCGCATGCAGGGTAATATGGGGATCGGCCATGTCCGTTATCCTACTGCTGGCAGCTCCAGTGCTTCTGAAGCGCAGCCTTTCTACGTTAACTCTCCGTACGGTATTACGCTTGCGCACAACGGCAACCTGACGAATGCGCACGAACTGCGCAAGAAGCTGTTCGAAGAGAAGCGCCGTCACATCAACACCACCTCTGATTCTGAAGTTCTGCTTAACGTGTTTGCCAGCGAGCTGGATAATTTCCGCCACTATCCGCTGGAAGCAGACAACATATTTGCCGCCATTGCCGCAACTAACCGGCTCATTCGTGGAGCCTATGCGTGCGTGGCGATGATTATCGGTCACGGTATGGTTGCCTTCCGCGATCCTAACGGTATCCGCCCGCTGGTGCTGGGCAAGCGCGAAATCGGCGACGGCCGTATTGAGTATATGGTTGCCTCCGAAAGCGTGGCGCTGGACACCCTGGGCTTTGAGTTTCTGCGGGATGTTGCGCCCGGCGAAGCGGTCTATATCACTGAAAAAGGCCAGCTTTTTACCCGCCAGTGCGCCGACCATCCGGTCAGCAATCCGTGCCTGTTTGAATACGTTTATTTTGCCCGCCCGGACTCTTTTATCGACAAAATTTCGGTCTACAGCGCCCGCGTAAATATGGGCACGAAGCTCGGCGAGAAAATCGCGCGCGAGTGGGAAGATCTGGATATCGACGTGGTGATCCCCATCCCGGAAACGTCCTGCGACATCGCGCTGGAGATCGCCCGTATTCTGGATAAGCCTTATCGTCAGGGATTTGTCAAAAATCGCTACGTTGGCCGGACCTTTATTATGCCGGGACAGCAACTGCGCCGTAAATCAGTGCGCCGCAAGCTGAACGCCAACCGGGCTGAGTTTCGCGATAAGAACGTCCTGCTGGTAGATGACTCCATCGTGCGCGGAACGACTTCTGAGCAGATCATCGAAATGGCGCGTGAAGCCGGTGCTAAGAAAGTGTATCTCGCTTCTGCCGCACCGGAAATCCGCTTCCCTAACGTTTACGGCATTGATATGCCGAGCGCCACCGAACTGATTGCTCACGGACGCGAAGTTGACGAAATTCGGCAAATCATCGGCGCAGACGGGCTGATTTTCCAGGATCTGGACGATCTGATTGACGCCGTACGCGCAGAAAACCCGGAAATCCAGCAGTTTGAATGCTCGGTATTTAACGGGATTTATGTGACCAAAGACGTTAACCAGCAATATCTCGATTATCTGGACTCGCTGCGTAACGATGACACCAAAGTAATACAGTTACAGAACGAGCTGGAAAGTCTTGAGATGCATAACGAGGGGTAACTCTCACATCAGAGGTTAAACGCCGGGCAATGCCCGGCGTTTTGTTTTCAGGATCGGGCTTCGTCTACCCAAATCCGCATTTCCCCTTCGCCCCGGTTCGCCCAGCTAAACCACGGAATAAACGTTAGCGTCTGTTGCTCCGTGGCAGCCGGCGGGTTATCAAAACTGTAAAGCGGACAATCCTCTGTCGGGGTCATCACGCGTGCGCCTTCTGCCTGCAGGATAACTTTCCCCCGCAAAATGCCCACGCCGTTAAGCTCCCTGAATGCGCTTTGTGGCGGTAACGCCAGATTATGCAGACAGGCCCCATTATCGGCTTCTTCCAGACAATAAATTAGCGGTCCGCGCTGCACCGCCACTTTCCCCGCCGTATGGCGGAGCTGTGGGTTGCCATAAACGCGTCTGGCTTTCATTGGCAGATGCAGTGTAATGACGTCTCCCTGCTGCCACTGGCGATGCATGTGCCAGTAGCCTTTGATCCGCTCACCTGCCGCTGCGTTACCATTAAGCTGGATCTGCGGATCGTCGCACCATTCCGGCAGGCGCAGCGCCAGCGTGTGCTGTACGGGGCGATCGTGGCTAAAGGTCAACGTGATATGGTCATCCCACGGATAATTGCCGCTGATTTCCAGCGCCAGCGTTTGATTATTAACGTCAAATTGCGCCTTGCTGCCGGCATAGAAATTAATAAACAGCGCATCCGCACGGGGGGTAAAGACATAATGACCGATAGCAACCAGCGTACGCGCAATATTCGGCGGACAGCAGGCACAGCCAAACCAGCGCTGACGAACCGGTTTCACATGATCGTAAATATGATTGTGCGCAATGCTTTTGGGGACCGTTTCCAGCGGATTGACGTAGAAAAAGTGTTTACCGTCCAGCGCCATCCCGCCCAGCACCGTATTATAAAACGCCCGCTCCATGACATCGGCGTAGCAGGCATCGCCTTCCATTTCCAGCATGCGCCGGGCAAACATCATCAGGCCAATGGAGGCGCAACTTTCCGCGTAGGCGGTATCATTCGGCAAATCATAGTCGCTGGTAAAGGCCTCACCAATAGCCTGAGAACCGATACCGCCGGTAATATACATCCGACGCTGGACGATATTATTCCAGATGCGCAGGCAGGTCTGACGCTTTTCCTCATCACCAGACAATCGGGCGAGATGGGCCAGCCCGGTCATCAGATAGACAGAGCGCACGGCATGACCGACCGCCCGATCCTGCTGGTTCAGCGGTTTGTGCGCGTGAGTATAGGCTTTATCCTTTACCATCCAGGCTTCACCCAGGTAGCCTCCCCAGTGGGATGTACCGCCGCGCTTCTCAAATTCAATATCATAGTACCAGGGTTGTTGGCCGCGTTCGTCGAGAAAAAATTGTGCCAGCGCCTGATAACGCGGCTGCCCGGTGACTTCATACAGACGCATTAACGCCAGCTCCACCTCCGGGTGTCCCGGATACCCCCGAAGCTGCCCCTCATCGGGACCAAAAACAGTAGCAATATGATCGGCAAACCGGCAGGCGATTTCCAGCAGCCGGCGCTTACCTGTGGCGTTAAAAAAGGCGACGGCAGCTTCGAAAAGATGCCCGGCGCAGTACAGTTCATGGCATTCGGTAACGTTTGTCCAGCGCAGGCCCGGCTCTTTAACGCTATACCAGGTATTCAGGTAACCATCGTCACACTGCGCCTGTGCCAGTAATTCGATGACCTCATCAGCCGTTTTCTCAAGCGCCGCATCGGGTTTCTGACAGAGTGACCAGGCAACCGCTTCGAGCCATTTAGTTACATCGCTATCCTGAAAAACCATTCCGTAGAATTCACCCTGTTCTACGCCCGCGGCAATGCGGTAGTTAGCCAGGGCATGACTGGGTTCAGCCCCGGCAATAGTGTCGTTCAATGCCTGCCACTGATAGGGGATCACCACGTCACGAATAAGACGCTGATATTCCCCCAGGAAAGGATCGGTAATGGTGACGCGGTTCAAATCCGTTTCGATTACATCTGGCTGTATCATGTTTACCTCAGCAAATATGCGAATGTCTTTGGTGAAGATCGTGCGAAATACGTTGCATCATAGGACCGTTCAGACGGCACTTAAGCAGGCAGAGCGCCAGCACCAGATGGAAGAGTGCCGGAACAATCGTTTGCAGCAGCGTAATACCCTGAACCGAAGCCACAGTTTGATTTTCAAGGCCCGGCTGATAGGCAATGAAAATCAGGATCAGGCTGATAATTCCCCCGGAAGAGGCCCAGGATAATTTGATGAAAAAGAGATTAAACGCGAAATTCATACCCGAAGAGCGAACGCCGTTTTTCCATTCGCCGTAATCATCGGCAAATGCCATGATCGAAAAGTGCAGGGGCAGGGTAAATCCGAGTACGACGTTGTTAATGAAAATAGTGACCAGCCATAGCGTTTGATATTGTTGGCCGGTTGGCAGAAACCACATTAAAACGCCAAAAATCACCAGCACGATATTGGTCATAAAATAAAGCTTAACCATATCAATACGGCGCGACAGGGGGTTGATAATCACCGCCCCGAGGATCGCCGCAAAGGTGACGATGGCAAAAAACAGCGACATAAAACCGCTACTGCCTTCGAGGGCGTAAGAAATAAAATACATGTAGCCGCCGCCGCGAATACACAGAATATTGACCAGCAAAAAGGACATGATCAGCATCATCAGCAACTGATCATTTTTACGCAGGCCGTGCAGATGCTGGCGCAGGGTGAAATTTCCCGCCAGTGAAAGCGGGACCCGCTCCTTAACCCAAAAAAAGCACAGCAGAAACATCACCACGCCAACGGTACAAATAATCGTTACGCCATACTGATAGCCGGTTGCGGCATTACCTTTGCCAAAAAATGTCACCATCCACGGCAGCCCGACGGAGACCAGAAAACCGGCAAGACCGCTGAGTACAAAGCGCCATGACTGGCAGGACATGACCTGGTCGTGGCGGCTGGTCATGGCATTGATCAGCGCGCAGTAAGGAACGTTGATCGCCGTATAGCCGACCGAAAGTAGAAAATAGGTGCCAAAGGCCCAGGCAATTTTCAGATTAGGGCTGAGGTCTGGCACGGTAAAGGTCAGAATACCGATGATGCCAAGCGGTACGGCGATCCACAGCTGCCACGGGCGAAAACGTCCCCAGCGGCTGCGAGTACGGTCGGCGATAACTCCCATAACCGGATCGGATATAGCGTCAAAAATACGCAGAATCAAAAACATCGCCCCAACAATCGCCGGGCTGAGGCCGAAAATATCGGTATAAAAAAACAGCAGGAAGCCGCTGATTAAATCTGAGATGCAGTGCCCTCCGGCATCCCCTAATCCATAGCCTATTTTTTCGCGGGTAGAGAGCGTTTCATTCGCATCAACTATCTGCATTTCAGTGTCCAGATCGTGAGCAGTAGTCATAACCAATCCTTTATGCGTTAACAAACCTTGAAGGTTAAAAACGTCATTACGACTTATCTCTGACAATTTTTAGTAAAAATGGAAGCGGATGAAGACTAGATCTACTTAGCCACGACGGTAAATATCCGATGGCAATGATTGTGGTAGCGATCTTATTTTTACTAAAAATATATTCTCCATGGTGATCTGCTTCACAATAAAGGGTCTGATGGCATGGGCCAGCTTGCAATACGCCTTTCACGCGGGAACAGAATCAGCAAGCGTGATACTTCTGGCAGACACGTCGCTCTGCGAAGAAGGGCGATTGGTCCATTTTGCCGTTAGCATGATATTCTTAGTTATTGCCTGGCGACTCAGGTGCAATTGCGGTATCAGTTGAAGACAGGGCGCCTGAAAGGTGAAAGCGAGCGGAATGGTCAAGAAAACCAGAATTAAAGATATTGCCGCGGCTTGTGGCGTGTCTATTGCGGCCGTGTCCCGGGCGCTAAAAGGACAGGCAGGGCTGGGCGATGAAACCCGCCAGCGGATCCTGGCGATAGCCCAGGCTGAAGGCTATGATTTCGGTCGATTACGTAGCGGAAAACTCAAACGGCTGCTGTTTCTGCTGCACCGGGACCATAACGCTGCCAGCGCGCTACCCTTTTACTCAACCGTGATGCTGGGTGTGGCGGAAAGCTGCCGGGAAAACGATATCGCCATGAGCTTTCAGCCGATCGGTCCGGATGATTCCGTGGCCGAACTCATTGCCTTACACCAGCCTGATGCGCTGATTTGTGCCGGATATCTGGAAACACAAACGCTTGATCAAATACGTAAAACCTCGCTGCCGGTAGCGCTGGTCGACTTGTGGGCCGCCGATTTTCCGTGCGTCAATCCTGACAACTATCACGGTGGTTTCGTGATTACGCGTCATCTGATCGAACAAGGTCGGCGCAAAATAGCTTTCTTAGGCCACGCACAGCACCATTACAGTATTCGTCAACGCCTTGAAGGATATCAGCAAGCGCTATTTGAGGCCGGGATTTCGCTGCCAAAGGAATATCAGGTCGAAATGCCGCCGGTCCGGGATATCGAACTGGCGCTGGCGCAGGGTCTGGAGACGCTGCTGGCGCTGCCCGAGCCGCCGGACGCCATTTTTGCCTGTAACGACATTGCGGCACTTATTGCCATGCGAGCTTGTCTACGCCACGGTTTTCATATTCCTGAGGATATCGCGATTGCCGGTTTTGATGACATTGATGCTGCGGCGTGGGCGCATCCACCGCTGACCACCGTCGCCGTTGATAAACGCGAACTGGGGCGTGATGCATTTCGCTTATTATTAAACGACAGCGCGGAACGTAATCTGCTGCTACCGGTTCAACTGGTGATCCGCGAAAGCTCGTGCGCGAATGTCATGCCTTTACGCCCGCGTACCTGAGCGGGCAAACTTGCCATACTTGTTTTAAGGATGATGAATATGAAAAGACTCATAATAGGGATTTCCGGTGCCAGCGGCGCTATCTACGGCGTGCGCCTGCTACAGATTTTACGTGATGTCATCGACGTTGAAACGCATCTGGTAATGAGTCAGGCTGCCCGCCAGACACTGGCGCTTGAAACCGATCTCTCCCTGCGTGATGTGCAGGCGCTGGCCGACGTCGTGCATGATTCTCGTGATATCGCTGCCAGCATTTCATCAGGATCGTTTAAAACGGCGGGAATGGCGATCTTACCCTGTTCAATTAAGACCCTCTCCGGCATTGTGAACAGTTACACTGATGGTCTGCTAACGCGCGCGGCAGACGTGGTACTGAAAGAGCGTCGTCAGCTGGTACTCTGCGTGCGCGAAACGCCGCTGCATCTCGGCCATCTGCGTCTGATGACTCAGGCCGCGGAATTAGGGGCGATCATCATGCCACCGGTCCCGGCCTTTTATCATCGACCGCAAACTCTTGATGATGTGATTAATCAGACCGTCAATCGGGTACTCGATCAATTCGATATCGAATTGCCGGAGGATCTGTTTACCCGCTGGGCGGGCGGCAATACTCCCGGGCGCAGCGAGTAATATAAACGCAACGGCGCACGCCCTTTTTACATCCCCTTATTGCCCTGTTTCAGGGCATTTTTGTAACCGCGATCATATCCCCGACATTTTCCTTCTCATGCCGCTGCGGTTCAATCAGCAGACCTGCTATCTTCATTTTAAGGTTGTTTGCAACTTTTTATTAACACAAGTATGACCTTTGCGTTACGTTAGCGGAGGTGGCATAAAACCTGCAAGGTTACCTGCAGCACACAACACAAACAGTAGATAATAAAATCACTCTATTGAGGGGAATGTATGAAGAAGTCGGTCCTGGCTCTGTCTTTACTGATTGGTTTAAGCAGCGCCGCCAGCGTTTATGCTGCGCTCCCGCAAACGGTGCGTATTGGTACAGATGCCACTTATGCACCTTTTTCCTCGAAAGATGCGAAGGGGGAGTTTGTCGGTTTTGATATCGATCTGGGTAATGAGATGTGTAAGCGCATGCAGGTCAAATGTACCTGGGTCGGGAGTGATTTTGATGCCCTGATCCCGTCGCTGAAGGCAAAGAAAATTGATGCCATCATCTCTTCTCTCTCTATTACTGAAAAACGTCAGCAGGAGATCGCGTTCTCCGACAAGCTTTATGCCGCCGATTCTCGTCTGATCGCAGCCAAAGGTTCGCCGATCCAGCCGACGCTTGAATCACTAAAAGGAAAACACGTTGGCGTACTGCAAGGTTCCACCCAGGAAGCCTACGGCAATAATCACTGGCGCAGTAAAGGCGTAGACGTGGTTGCCTATGCCAATCAGGATTTGATCTATTCTGACCTGGCGGCGGGCCGTCTGGATGCCGCGCTACAGGATGAAGTGGCCGCCAGCGAAGGTTTTCTCAAACAGCCAGCCGGGAAGGATTTCGCTTTTGCCGGTGCTTCAGTAAAAGATAAAGCCTTCTTTGGTGATGGAACCGGTGTTGGCCTGCGCAAAGATGATGCAGAGCTGAAAACGGCTTTTGATAACGCGCTGAAAGCGCTTCGTGCAGACGGAACCTACGACAAACTGGCGAAAAAGTATTTCGATTTCAACGTTTACGGCGACTAAACCTGCAACGCTAACACCGTCGACTCCGCACCGGACACCTGGTGCGGAATATTAATGGGAATTATGCATCATGGTGGTGCGATGGCTGCACCATCATTGGGCATGAGTGCATAGTTAAGCGTTTAAAATGCGAAAAAAAACGCGTTAACCGTGCAGAATATTTTGCCTTGCTGCCCTGAATAATGGCACGATACCTGCACCTTATTTTTGCCAAAATCCCATTAGAATGACGGTTTGTTGAGGATAATTATGAAAAAGTTGGTGTGGTCCCTTTCTCTTGTTCTGGCGTTTTCTTCTCTCTCGGGCGCGCTCGCGGCTATTCCGCAAAAAATACGTATTGGTACCGATCCTACTTATGCACCTTTTGAATCTAAAAATTCACAGGGCGAATTAGTGGGTTTCGATATCGACCTGGCGAAAGAACTGTGCACGCGGATAAAAACGCAATGTACGTTTATTGAGAATCCGCTGGATGCGCTGATCCCTTCCCTGAAAGCGAAAAAAATCGATGTCATTATGTCCTCCCTGTCGATTACAGAGAAACGCCAGCAGGAGATCGCTTTCACTGACAAACTGTACGCCGCTGACTCGCGGCTGGTGGCCAAGAAAGGGACTGACATCACCCCCGATCTGGCTAAACTACAGGGCAAACGCGTAGGCGTGCTTCAGGGAACCACGCAAGAAACGTACGGTAACGTCCACTGGGCACCAAAAGGCGTCGAAATTGTTTCCTATCAGGGGCAGGACAATATCTATGCGGATCTGACCGCCGGACGTATTGACGCGGCGTTTCAGGATGAAGTGGCAGCCAGCGAAGGCTTCCTGAAGCAATCTATCGGTAGCGATTACACCTTCGGTGGCCCGGCTATCAAAGATGAAAAACTGTTTGGCGTGGGTACTGGCATGGGCCTGCGTAAAGAGGATAACGAACTGCGTGAAGCATTGAATAAAGCCTTTGCCCAGATGCGTGCCGACGGAACCTACGAAAAGCTGGCGAAAAAGTACTTCGATTTTGACGTTTACGGCGGCTAATCATCCGCCCGGGCTGTCATCATTATGAGGCGGCCCGCACCAGGACAGGACTGACTGAATGCTGCACGGGTTTTCACAGGTGATTTTACAAGGTGCGATAGTAACGCTGGAACTGGCATTAAGTTCGGTGGTGCTGTCAGTGCTGATTGGCCTTGTCGGGGCAGGCGCAAAGCTCTCCAGTAGCCGCCCGCTGGCGCTGATTTTCGAGGGCTATACGACGCTTATTCGCGGCGTACCGGACCTCGTACTGATGTTGTTGATCTTTTATGGACTGCAAATTGTGCTCAACAGCGTGACCGATGCGCTGGGCCTCGCCCAATTTGATATCGATCCGATGGTTGCCGGGATTATTACGCTGGGCTTTATTTACGGAGCCTACTTTACCGAAACCTTTCGCGGCGCGTTTATGGCCGTACCCAGAGGCCATATTGAAGCGGCAACGGCCTTTGGTTTTACCGGCACGCAGACGTTTCGCCGCATTCTGTTTCCGGCCATGATGCGCTACGCGCTGCCGGGCATCGGTAACAACTGGCAGGTGATCCTGAAAGCCACGGCGCTGGTGTCGCTACTGGGGCTGGAAGATGTGGTTAAAGCGACCCAACTGGCAGGGAAAAGTACCTGGCAGCCGTTTTATTTTGCCATCGTTTGCGGACTGATTTACCTGGTATTTACCACGGTTTCAAATGGTGTCCTGCTGCTGCTCGAACGCCGCTACTCCGTAGGTGTGAAGAGGGCTGACCTGTGATCGAGATTATTCAGGAATACTGGCGGTCGTTATTGTGGAGTGACGGCTATCGCATGACCGGCGTGGCAGTAACGCTCTGGCTGCTTATCTCCTCGGTGGTCATGGGCGGTTTGCTGGCGGTGATCCTGGCCATTGGCCGCGTCTCCAGTAATAGACTGATTCGTTTCCCTATCTGGCTATTCACCTATATTTTTCGCGGTACGCCGCTGTATGTTCAGCTGCTTGTTTTTTATTCCGGAATGTATACGCTGGAAATTGTAAAAGGGACTGAACTGCTGAACGCCTTTTTCCGCAGCGGCCTGAACTGTACGATTCTGGCCCTGACGTTAAATACCTGCGCGTACACCACCGAGATTTTTGCCGGCGCGATCCGGTCTGTACCGCACGGTGAGATCGAGGCGGCCCGGGCTTATGGTTTCTCATCATTTAAAATGTACCGTTGCATTATTTTGCCGTCGGCACTGCGTATTGCGCTACCAGCCTACAGTAATGAAGTGATTTTAATGCTGCATTCAACCGCGCTGGCGTTTACCGCCACTGTACCGGACTTGCTCAAGATCGCACGAGATATTAACTCAGCGACCTATCAGCCATTTACCGCCTTTGGTATTGCAGCCGTTTTATATTTACTCATTTCTTATGTGCTGATTAGTTTATTCCGCAAGGCGGAAAAGCGCTGGTTGCAGCACGTGAAACCTTCATCGACGCACTGAGAATACGATGTCTGAAAACAAATTAAACGTTATCGATTTGCACAAGCGCTACGGCGATCATGAAGTGCTGAAAGGGGTTTCGCTGACGGCTAATGCCGGCGATGTGATTTCGATTATTGGCTCATCAGGCTCAGGTAAAAGTACCTTTTTGCGCTGTATTAACTTTCTTGAAAAGCCGAGTGAGGGAACGATTACCGTCAGCGGACAAAATATTGCCCTGGTACGCGATAAAGACGGGCAGCTTAAGGTAGCGGACAAAAATCAGCTTCGGCTGTTGCGCACCCGCCTGACCATGGTTTTTCAGCACTTTAATCTGTGGAGCCATATGACCGTACTGGAAAATGTCATGGAAGCCCCGATCCAGGTATTAGGCCTTAGCAAGCAGGCATCGCGTGAACGCGCGATGAAGTACCTGGCCAAAGTCGGTATTGATGAAATGGCGCAGGGTAAATATCCGGTTCATCTTTCAGGTGGACAGCAGCAACGCGTCTCGATCGCGCGGGCGCTGGCAATGGAGCCGGAAGTCCTGCTGTTTGATGAGCCAACATCCGCCCTCGACCCGGAGCTGGTCGGCGAAGTATTGCGTATTATGCAGCAGCTGGCAGAAGAGGGGAAAACCATGGTCGTGGTCACCCACGAAATGGGCTTTGCGCGCAATGTCTCTTCCCACGTTATTTTTCTCCATCAGGGGAAAATTGAGGAGCAGGGGCATCCGGAGCAGGTGTTTAATAATCCGCAAAGCCCGCGGTTACAACAATTTTTGAAAGGCTCGCTGAAGTAGCGGCGGGGTGTTTTACCCTCTCCCTGAGGGAGAGGGTGAGTTTCCGCCTGCTTACTTACCTTCTCCTCTTAACACTCAACCGGCCCGCAAAAAATCATGTTTAGTTAATCGAAAGGCCCAGTCATCGTAATATTCATCATTAAGCAAAAAGGATTTCTCCAGCACCTGCTCACGTATAAAGTGCGCCTTTTCCAGTACCCGAACCGATCCGCTATTGTTGGCCAGTACCCATGCGTTAAGCGCTTCAACACGGGCCTGATAAAAAGCATATTCGCAAACGGCTTTCAGCGCCTCGCTGGCGATCCCGCGCCCCTGAGCCGCAGGTAAAACCGAATAACCGATATCCGCCTCTGTGGGGTGAAGTTTGCTGATCCGCAGGCCAATATCGCCTAACGCGGTGTCATCGCCGTGCAGACGGATCACAAACGCATTTTTATCCGCCAGCCGCTGTTCGAAAACCCGTCGCGTATCTTCTTCTGAGGCAACGCTCGCCATGTAGCGCATCACATCACTGTTTTGACGCAGCGCGCGAAAGAAAGGCCAGTCGGATGGCTGGAAAGTAGACAGGGTGAAGCGGGGAGTAAGTAATGTGAGCATGTGTCTCATCAGTCCGGTGAATCAGGCCGTTCACCTTATCACCGGGCTGTAAAGAATTCGCCGGGATTACCCTACCAAATCCTGTAGTGCCTCTTCCAGATCGTGCCAGCGAAAGGCGAATCCGGCGGCTTCAAGCCGTCTGGGTAACGCACGTTGTCCGCCCAGTACCAGCACCGACGATTCGCCCATGATGAGACGTACGGCAGTTGCCGGCGCACGCAAAATAGCGGGTCGGTGCAATACCCGCCCCAGGGTATGGGCGAATTGTTCGTTGCGTACCGGATAGGGCGAAACCATGTTGAACGGGCCACGGAGATCGTTATCCAGCAGCCAGAGAATGGCATTGGCCATATCATCAATATGGATCCACGCCAGGTATTGCCGTCCATTTCCTACAGGACCCCCGAGTCCGACGCGAAACAGGGGCAGCAGCTTTGCCAGCATTCCTCCATCGCGGGACAGCACCGCACCGGTTCGCAGCAGGCAGATGCGGGTTTTATCACTTTGCGCGCCGCAGGCAATCTGCTCCCACTGGCTGCATAGCTTGTGGGTAAATTCGTTATGCGGAGGTTCTTCCTCGTTCACCACCACCTCACCTGAATCGCCATAATAACCGACCGCTGAACCTGAAATGAAAACGTCTGGCGGAGTATCGCTGGCCTTTATCAGATCAACCAGCTGCTGGGTGATGTCCCAGCGGCTACGGCATAAACGCTGTTTTTGCGCGTCGGTCCAGCGTTTATCGGCAATGGGTTCACCGGCCAGATTAATCACGGCATCAATCGTGTTGAGATTGGTCTGGTCTTTCAGGCCTTTCCAGTATGTTACACGCTCGCCAAAGTGTTGCCGCGCTTTCTGGGGATCGCGGGTAACCAGCGTTACAGTATGGTTAAGCTCCAGTAAACGAGGAACGAGATAGCGACCAATCAGGCCGGTCCCGCCAGTAAGCAGAATGTTCATACCCTCTCCATGATGGGCTTAGCGTTGCCAGCTCAGGGTGATTGAAACAGAGTCGGCGTAGCGTAGCGCATGAGGTTTATCGATCTCTACCTCTGCCCGGGTCACCCACGGGTGCTCACAGGCGAGGTCGAGCACGTCCTGAGTTAATTTCTCCAGCAGCGAAAAACGCTGGCTTTCCACATACTGAATGATGCGTTTAACGATCGTCCGATAGTTGAGCGCATCGTTAATATCCTCACTTGCCCGCGCCCGCTCAGCCGGATAATGAATCACAACGTTAATCACAATATCCTGGCGATTGGCAATCTCGTCCTCTTTGATGCCAATAAAGGTGCGCAAGCGCAGATTTTTTATCCGAATAATGGCCTGTGATTGCGGCATTATGACTTCCTTTTTGATACCGTTTTTTATCATCTCGAAAAGCAAACTGACAGCGATGCCGCTAGACCGGCTGCGCCAGCTGAAGCGCTTTTTGCGTCGCCGGACGCCGTAAAATACGCTGATACCAGTTATTGACTGCCGGATAGTTATTCAAATCAATACGCTGCCGCTGGGCAGAGTGTACCCACGGCCAGCAGGCCATATCCGCAATACTGTAGTGTTCACCACCAAGCCACGGCGAGTTTCCCAGCCGTTTATTAAGCACGCTATACAGGCGCTGGGTCTCAACCTGATAGCGTTCAATGGCATAAGGAACGGGTTGCGGAGCAAAATGATTAAAGTGGTGATTCTGACCGAGCATCGGCCCCAGTCCGCTCACCTGCCAGAATAGCCACTGTAGCGTAGTATGACGCTCACGCAGTTCACCGCTCAGAAACTGCCCCTGTTTCTCCGCCAGATAAAGCAGGATCTCTCCTGATTCAAACAGGCTCAGAGGTTCGCCGCCGTCAGCAGGCTGGTTATCAACAATGGCCGGGATTTTGTTGTTAGGCGAAATAGCGAGGAAATCAGGACGGAACTGATCGCCCTTACTGATATTGATCCGAATTAACCGATACTCAAGCCCTGCTTCCTCCAGAAAAAGCGTAACTTTATGGCCGTTGGGCGTCGGAGCATAGTAAAGATCAATCATTACTCTTTCCTTTGTTGAGGTCAGCTTATGTTATGAGAAAGTATAGGCGGTCGCGGACAAAGCAGCTTTTATCAAGGCGCGAATTTGTAAAATCTCGTATGATCGAGACGGTCACTAAAGAGGAGAAAACCGCAATGAAACTGATGTTTGCATCGGACATTCATGGGTCGCTTGCGGCGACCGAGAAGGTATTAGCACGTTTTGCTGAAAGCGGTGCCCGCTGGCTGGTCATTCTGGGTGATATTCTTAACCACGGTCCGCGCAATGCGCTGCCGGAACGCTATGCGCCTGCGGAGGTTGCGGTTCGGCTCAACGAGCAGGCCGAACGCATTATTGCCGTGCGCGGCAACTGCGACAGTGAAGTAGACCAGATGCTATTAACCTTCCCGATAATGGCCCCGTGGCAGCAAGTGTTAACCGATGAACAGCGGCTGTTTCTGACGCATGGACACCTGTTTGGTGCCGATAATCTGCCGCCATTGTCACCAGGAGATATCCTGGTTTACGGCCATACGCATCTGCCAGTGGCGGAAAAACGTGACGGCATCTACCATTTTAATCCTGGCTCGGTGAGTATTCCCAAAGGCGGTAATGAAGCCAGTTATGGTATTTTTGATAACCATGTCTTACGTGTTATCGCACTCAATGATCAACGGGTGATTGCAGAAATCGCGATTAATCCGTAATTTACCCGTCAACCATAAACGCGCCTTAAGAGCGCTTGTAAGAGAAGGTTTTCTGATGGTGGAGCAAACGCATTTGGCAGATATGGAGTGGGTGGACATTGTCAACGAAGACAATGAGGTCATCGCGCAGGCGAATCGTGCTCAAATGCGCGCGCAGTGCCTACGTCACCGGGCAACCTATATTGTTGTTCATGACGGGATGGGTAAGATCCTGGTGCAGCGCCGTACCGAAAGCAAAGACTTTATGCCGGGGATGCTGGACGCCACCGCAGGCGGCGTCGTACAGGCCGATGAAGGTATGTTAGAAGCCGCACGTCGTGAGGCAGAAGAGGAGCTGGGTATTGCTGGCGTACCCTTTGCCGAGCATGGGCAGTTCTATTTTGAAGACAAACATTGCCGGGTCTGGGGCGGGCTGTTTAGCTGCGTTTCACATGGGCCGTTCGCGCTACAGGAAGATGAAGTGAGCGAAGTATGCTGGATGGAGCCTGCGGAAATTACCGCCCGCTGCGATGAATTCACCCAGGATTCGTTAAAAGCGCTGGCCCTGTGGATGACCCGCAATGCCAGTAACGAAGCGTCAAAGCTGGAAGTGACAGAGTAGTCGTTTATCCCTTTCATTTCATTGCCCTGAACAGACCCTTGCGCGACGAGAGTATCGCGAGGGTCTTTTTCCTCTCTCTCTTTTGCATCCATTAACATCAGTAATACCCTGCCTGTTGATCATTTCCGCTGATTTATTCTTACCTGGCCGAATGCCCATCAGCCAATTTTCAGACCAGATAAAGAGTTACCCCGTTTTTTAGGGGTTGTTGTCATCTGTTTTGTCCGTATTCTAAAACGTTGCGCTAAAAGTTGCCCGACGCCAAAAAAGGACGTAGAGACATGCAGTCTGCTATTCAGCTCACCCCTGAACAAACATTTGATTTCCTTCTTAACGTTGCCATTACTCGACCGGTTTTCCTGTGGGGAGCGCCGGGAATTGGTAAAAGTGCGCTGGTCAGACGCTTCGCTGATGAAGTCGGTATGGAGTGCGTTTCACTCCTTGGAAGCCAGCTGGCCCCGGAAGATCTTCTCGGTATTCCACAAATTGACGGTCAGTGCTCGCGTTTTTATCCTCCTGCCAATATTGTTCGTCAAAAGCCCTTTGTGCTGTTTCTGGATGAGCTCAATGCCTCGTCGCATGAAATTCAGAAAGCGTTTTACTCCCTGATCCTTGAGCAGCGTATTGGGGAGTACCGTCTTCCGGAGGGCACCGTGGTTATCGGCGCCGGGAACCGGGCCAAAGATGCTGCGATTGTCAAGCCGATGCCGTCAGCGCTGATTAACCGTATGGTACATGTTCATCTGCGAGCCGATCACCGTCAGTGGCTGCACTGGGCGATTAATGAGGCGGGCCTTCATCCGTGGGTGGTGGAATATATCCAGCTGCGTCCGGATCAGCTGTGGAATGAGCCGCCGAAACATGAAGAACCCTTTTCCACGCCGCGTAGCTGGCATATGTTGTCTGATGCGCTTTTCTCATTTGGCGATGAAATACCCGTTGAAATGCTTGAAGCGCTGATTTACGGGCTGCTCTCGCCAGCCCATGCTGGCAGCTTTAAAGGTTTTGTGAAGCAAATTCGCCAGAAGCATACCATTACAGCCATTCTAAAAGGTGATGCGGCCTGGCCGGACGATCCTGCCGATCGCGATGTCCTCTATTTCCTGGCACAGTCGTTTCGTTCGCATTTGTATAAGGAGTTGCCTGTCGAGGATCAATCTTTGCGCAGCGAGCATAAGCGGCTGGCGATACAGGCCAAAGACAGCCTGAAAACGCTGGCGCGTATTAGCGTCGAAATTGCCCAGTCGGTGATGAGTGAAGATGAAAACGGTAAAAAACTGCCTGCCTGGTTTTTGATTGAAGTCGCGCGTGATTTGCCTCGTCTGGCGGCAAGAGCGAAGTCATCATGAGTAAAGCGGCACGTAACCCCGCGCTTGACGCCTGCAAAGCAGGCCTTGAGATGGTGATGAAACATCCGCTGTTCGCGCCGATAGGGGCGCGGATCTATAAGCAATTCGATACTGGCCATGCGTATGTTTCTTCAAAAGGCTGGGTGAGTATTGGCGATAATGGCTACCTGTGGCTTAACGCCAAACGTCATGCCACTCCGGCGCAGTGGGCACGGATGATCGCGCAGGCGCTTTCCGCCCTCGGTTTTGGCCTGATTCGCGATCCCGCACCGCATTCATCTCAACAATGGGACCTGGCGGTGCTGATTGCGATGATGCGTTTTTGCGAAGAGTTGAAAATTGGCCCCCTGCCTGACGAACTTCAGTCTTTTCCTTTTCCCGAGGGAAACCATGCCGATGCAGATGCGCTTTTCCGTCAGATCCGTGAAGAGGGTATTGCTGAAGAATTGTCTCAATGGCAACGGCGGTATTGCGGTGATGCTAAAAGCTGCTTTTATATCAGCGCGCCGCGGGCTAACCGCTATACCTCTCCGCCTGACTGGAAAATGCTGCTGGCGGAAGGGCTGAGTCATAGCGTCAGTGTGGCGCTGGAGCAGGTCGGTGGATATCAATCTTCCGATCATACCGCCTATAAAATGAGCGCGGCGCAGAAAGCACGCCAGCAAATTATGACTCTCTACCCGTTATTGGGCGCGCTGGCGGCCAGCTTTGATATCGAAGAAGATGGTCAGCTTTGTAGCCAGTACGACATTGCTGTGGCGGCTATTGATGTCAGTATCCGCAAAATCTGGATTAATCCTCATGCCCGCCTCAACAAAGATGAACTGGTCTTCGTGTTCGCTCATGAACTGCTCCATGCCGGACTCAACCACGCTTCACGGCGTCGGGGGCGCGATCCCGAACTGTGGAATGTCGCCTGCGATTTCATCATTAACGACTGGCTGATCCAGATGCAGGTCGGGACGCCGCCGGACCTGGGAATGCTGTACGATCCCCAGTTCAGCGCCATGTCTGCAGAGGAGATTTACGACGCACTGGCACAAAACATGCGTCAATCGCGCAAGTTAATCACCCTGCGCGGCCGGGCGGGCGGTGATATTCTGGTTGAGGAGGCGGAAAGTCAGTTTACTGATGCGGAAGCGTGGTGTCGGCGGGCGCTCTATCAGGGGCTGGACCGCTGCCTGTACGCGCCGATGCGCGGCACCCTTCCACTAGGGCTTATTGAGGAAATTCGCAGTCTTGCACAGCCGCCGATCCCGTGGGACGTCGCGCTCGCCGAGTGGTTTGATGAACATTTTCCGCCCCCTGAACAGCGGCGCAGTTATGCGCGACCCTCACGTCGTCAAAGCGCTACGCCTTCTATTCCGCGCCCGGCAGTCATTAAACCCACCGAAGACGAGCGCCGCTCACGGGTATTTGGTGTGATTCTTGATACTTCAGGCTCTATGGATCCTCAGCTGCTGGGTAAGGCGCTGGGCGCAATTGCCAGCTATTCCCTGGCGCACGAGGTTTTTGCCGTGCGCTTTATTTGCTGCGATGCCAGAGCCTGGGATCGCGGATGGGTGCCGCCCGAGCAGTTGCTCAACCATTTCACCATTCAGGGGCGCGGTGGCACCATTTTGCAGCCGGGCGTCGATATGCTGAATGGTATGGCACTGAAAGGCGATTTCCCCAAAGGAGGACCGGTTCTGATCATCACCGATGGCTACTGTGAGGAGCATATTAGCGTTACGATGGAACACGCGTGGCTATTACCGCAGGGACGACGATTGCCATTTGTACCGCGCGGGAAGATTTTCCAGCTGAGCTGACAGGGAAATATCTTGTTTATCCGCGCATGTTAAACGTTGCGTGTTATTTTTGCTTAATTCAGTTCTTTTAATGCGCAACATTAGCTTCAGCATACCTGATAATCAAGCCTCATTTTAAAAGTAATTATATGAGGCTATTTATGATCATCACTAAAGATATTATTATTGACGGTAATTTCGAAAAAATTAATACCGTGGACTGGATACTTTCAGGTCCAACGCAGGTCCACTACGAAGAAAGCAACCAAAACCATTATTGCCAGCTTGAATCAACGGCCTCCATCATGCAAACAATTCCGCTGCAACCAGATACGGAATATACATTGAAGTTTGACTGTCGTGGGCCAGGAGGCGTATTGGTTAATATCCAGAATCTGAAGAATTATCAGGAAATTTTCATGCTGGAATGTAACCGTGATAGAACCACCGAATGGCATACAGAATCATATGTCTTTAAAACGCCCACGGAGCTAAATTCTACTCGACTTTATTTTCAGTGCCTCTGGGATGCACAAGCGGATACGGTTGATGTTGATAATATTGTGCTCGAAGAGACTGTGTTTGAATACCATACTCCGGAATGGATAGACTGGTCCTGGACAAGTGGTAGAAAGGTGGATCGTGTCTATTTTAAAAACCGCGGGGGGGTGGTAAGCCAACACAATGTTTTATATATTGGCGGGGAACTGATGTTTGACTACGGCGTGGTTGAAGCCGGTAAAGAATATGAGTCAGATAACAATATTGACATGCCTGGTTACATAGATCAGCAATTTGTCCTGTATGCTGTCAATGATGCAACGGGTGAAAAATATGTACTGATTGATAAATCAGGTGAAGATATGTATAAACCGGGAAAAATTTATCTTGATGACATTTAACGATCGGACTTAGCCGATGCCGCAGCAATCATGCTGAAGAGGATCTTTTCATTCGGCAAATGAAGGGACCGGCAGCGCCGGGGTAATGGCATATTATCAGGTGCGATGACTTCCGGCCTGCGCCCACTGGCTTAATAACGCATTCAGTTTCGCAGGCTCCAGCGGTTTGCGGAGCACCGATATCCTCTTCTGCTTTCTGCAAAACCGATGAGTTAAACTCACCGCTGACCATCGCACCGCGGGGAAAAGTGTTCCAGTTTAGTTCACCGGCGGTGATATTGTCGCACGCAAGCAATAAACCGAAGGGGTTATTTTTGCATTATTTCGTTCTCTTTGTGCACCACACTAATTTTTACCCGATGTGATAATCAAGGCTCACTTTAACGGAAATAAGAGAGACACATTATGATCATCACTAAAGACATTATTATTGACGGTAATTTCGAAAAAATCGATACCGTGGACTGGGTACTTTCAGGCCCAACGCAGGTCCACTACGAAGAAAGCAACCAAAACCATTATTGCCAGATTGACTCAACGGCCTCCATCATGCAAACAATTCCGCTGCAACCAGATACGGAATATACATTGAAGTTTGGCTGTCGTGGGCCAGGAGGCGTATTGGTTAATATCCAGGATCTGCAGAATTATCAGGAAATTTTCATACTGGAATGTAACCGTGATAGAACCACCGAATGGCATACAGAATCATATGTTTTTAAAACGCCCACGCAGCTAAATTCTACTCGACTTTATTTTCAGTGCCTCTGGGATGCACAAGCGGATACGGTTGATATTGATAGTATTGTGCTCGACGAGACTGTGTTTGAATACCATACTCCGGAGTGGGTGGACTGGAGCTCAACGTCTGCTGAGTACCACGATCGCTATTACTTCAAAACCAGAATCGGCGTTATTAACCAACATACAGTGTTATACGTCGGGGAAGCGTTAATGTTCGATTATGGTATTGTGGAAGCCGATAAGGAGTATGTTTCCGATAATAACATCACTGCGCAATATAAACCTGAAATGTTCTCATTGTATGCAGTCGATGATACCACGGGCAAAAAATATCTGCTGACCAGCAATAGTGGTGCCAGTCTGTATCAAGGTGGAAAAATTTATCCTAAAGATATGTAATGGATTAAGCATACTGCAATCAATGCCCGGCTGCGATAACGACCCTTACGTAACCAGGCATTATTACATTACAATTAACAGCCCTAATCATTATGCGCGCAGCCATCAGCCCGCATCCACTGGCTTAATAACGCATACAGTTTCGCCGGCTCCAGCGGTTTACGCAGCACCAGATAGCCATCCTCTTCTGCTTCCTGCAAAACCGGCGAATTAAACTCGCCGCTGACCATTGCACCGCTGATGTCTGGCAGACGCTCAAACAGGGCTCTGAGAATATCAAAACCGCTTTCACCGGATCGTAAACGCTGATCGCACAACACGGCGAACGGGACGAAGCCTTCATCAATAATAGCGAACGCTTCTGTGGCAGAGGCCGCACAGCGAACGGTAATTCCCCATGCGCTAAGCAAACTTTCCCAGGCCGAGGTGACCAGCGGATCGTCATCAATAATCAGACAGCCGCCGCTGAGTGGATCATAGCGGCTGATGGCTGGAGATGTTTCCCATTCAGCTGCATGTGCGGGCTGTTTTACATCTCCGTCATAGCGGGTAAAGCGCATCCAGAAGCGTGACCCTTTTCCTTCAACTGATTCCATTCCGTATTTCACATTCATCATTCTTGCGCAGCGTGCCACCACTGCCAGTCCCAGTCCGTGTCCGGCGCTGTCAATTTTCCAGGCCAGCTCTGGACGGTAATAGGGAGAAAAAATTTTGTTTTTCTCTCCATCGGCAATGCCTACGCCGCTGTCCCACACTTCCACCAGACAGTCTGTGCCGCGAGGACGAATCGCCACCAGCACGCCCCCACGCTGGGTATAGCGCAGGGCGTTTTGTATTAAGTTGATCAGCGACTGTCTCACCAGTAGCGGATCGCCCATCACATAAATACGCTGTCTGGGCTGCCAGAGACGTAATACCAGCGAACGACTTTTCGCCTCCTCGCGAAACAACGCCATCGCCGAGGTAAGTAAGGCGCTAATGTCGAGATGAGTGGTGGAAATGCGGGTGTTTCCGGATTCAATTTTGCTCAGGTCCAGCAGCGAGTTAAACATCAGATGAACTGAACGCACGCTCTGTTGTAGATCCAGAAGCTGCGGCATCAGCGTATCATCACGGTTTTTATGAATAATAGCTTCAATAAGAAAGCCCATAGCATGGACCGGCTGACGTAGATCGTGGCTGGCGGTAGTCAGAAACTGGTTTTTATCCAGTAATGCTTGCTCGGCTTCTTCTTTCGCCTGGCGAAACTGCTCGGCCAGGCGAGAACTTTTTTCTTCAAGCAGCGCCTGCTGAATAAAAAATGCATGTGACGTTAGGGCGTGGCGATAAATTGCAAAACCATACAATAAGTTCAGCATCAGGACGATAGCCATCATATCATCCAGTCGCCAGAGAATACCGAGGCTCAGTACGCCCCAGGAGGCGAAAAAAAAGCGCGTGAAGGTGCTGATGACCGGTGTCAGATGCGTTGCATTGGCGGCGACAATGGCAGCAATACTAATATTGAGCAGCAGGAAAAAGTCAAAGTTATGGATCTGCGGGGTAATTAAATAGAGAGAGGAGATACCTATCCCGTGTACAAACGCGACATTATTAACGCGCGGTAGCCAGCGGCGTAATACCCTATCTTCGTTACTCTCTTTAACAGCGCGCTGGTACCGACGATGCCATATTCTGATGGCGACAGCGCACAGTAAATACACTATTATCCAGCTAATTATCGGCTTTAGCGTATGTCCCAGTAAATAAATCCAGATAGCGAAAGGAATGCCAACAAACGGCACGGCTGTAAAGCTGAATACCAGACGGATGAAGGTGTTATCGAGCATACGAATTTGCGCGTGTGCCGAAATACCTTCATGTTGTAAATTCTGCGAAAAAATCATTTTGACTGGCCACGCTTGCTGTGCAGCAGAGTAATAACCTCAACCCGGCTATTTACTCCCATTTTTTTTAGAATATTGCTGATGTGCTCTTTTACCGTGGGTTCGGAAATAGAGAGCTGCAAGGCGATTCGCTTATTCGGCAAGCCGCGCATCATCATGTTTAACACGTCTATTTGCCGTGGCGTTAAGTTAAATTCCTGCAAAAAACCAGAGTCAATAATAACACTCTCTTTGTGTGCTGCGGGAAACCATTCTTTATTATTTCTCAGCGCGTTAACTGCTCTGGAAAATAATTCAGGCGGCTCGTTTTTCAACACAAATCCGTGCCCTCCAGCCATTTGTACCTTTAACCACAGATCGTTGTTTTCATCGCCGCTAACGACCAGTAAGCGCACCCGCGGATAAAGACTTTTGATCTCTTTAAGTAATTTTAAAGCGGTACCAGAAGATAGCCAAAAATCAATCACCAATAATAGTGGGGGGCCGTACTCGCGAATATGGCGATAACAATTTTCCTCGGTTGTCACCACACAGGCTTTTTTAAATTGGCAATGTGTACTGAGGAAATTAGCAATACCGCTGGCGACAAGCGGATGGTCATCAACGACCAGCGCATACTCTTGCTGCAAAGGCCACTCCTTTTGAATTTGGCCTCAGAAGAGGCTGATGACTTCTTATTATCTACCTTCCCTACTTTAGGAGGGTTTTTTCAATTAGGAAAGACAAATATATTATTTGAGGATCTTGATAAGAGAAAACATAAAGCCATTCAGTGTCATGAACTGTCTGGTTATAAAGGATAATTTATGAAAAAAACACTTGCCGTCTTAACCGTTACGATGCTGCTGACCGGTTGCTCAACAATGAAAACCGATCAGGCTGTTCCACTGCTTCAGGCAGAAACGGCCAAAATGCTGGGCCTCGGATCGTCAGATGAAATTATCGTGACCAATGTGAATGGGGAACAGCCTGATGCGCTCGGCGGGCAAAAGCTGACATATCGCGCAACCACGGAAAAGGGGCGTATTTTTGACTGCTCCTCGCTAATGATGGCCGGGATTTTAGGTTCGGCACCCACGCTCAGCGCCCCAAGCTGTGTACCTGTGGTTACACATAAATAATGCGTTCCAGGATCGGCCTGGCCGATCTTTTAATTCCTTCAACGCAGCGTAATCTGCTTTCGCTACGTTAAATAGTGCCCTGCAAGCCTGCGTTCGCGAAATACGTTGCTATAGCCGTCAGTGCATCACATTTTTTAAAGCAACGACCTTCGTGATACCACGCTAATTAAATGGAGACAGCACGTGAACACGAATTTCTCACAACCATTAGCGGTTAAAACGCCTCTTTCTAAACTATACCTCGCATTATTTTCTGCACCGTTACTGTTTTTAGGGCCCGCCGATATGGCTCGCGCTGATGATGCCATTTTTGATGGTGAATCAACGGTGAGCGAATCACTGGGCTATACCGGAAATGTGTATGTTGGTCGTAATCAAAGCGGGAATCTGCTTATCGATAATGGCAAAATTACCGCGTATAACATTAATATCGGTCGTGTTTCCAACGGTCAAATTCATGACAGCAGCGTGACAGTTAAAGGGCCGAATGGCGAATTAAACGCGGTTAACGATCAATACGTGTTGCGCGGTGATTTAAATTTAGGACTGGCCACATTACGTGTCGAAGAGGGCGCGCTGGCCAGCGCGAAGGAAATCGTGGTGGGTGCTAACCGGGGCTACGATAGCCACCTGATTGTCACGGGGCCAGGCTCCAGAGTCACCAGTAACTTCCTGAGTGTCGGCATCGATTTAGGCGCGCGCTCGACCGTGTTGATTGAAGATGGTGCGGTGTTGACCACCGCCAATGAAGCGCGGATTGGCAGCGGTTCCGGGCCAGATGATACTGACGCCCTAAGTCCGAAAGCCACGGTAACCGGTAATAATTCGCAGTGGAACGTGACTAACGCGCTGGCTCTTAATGGCGACCTCGACGTCCTGAATGGCGGTGCGGTCAATGTCGGTAACATTCAGGTTGCAGGCGTCTCCGGATCGGGTAGAACGGCTGAGTTGTATATTGCCGGGGAAGGCGCACGTCTTTCCAGCGCCGGCACGGTCAATGTCGGCGATTACGGTAATGGCGTACTGTCGGTAGCAGATGGCGGGGTATTCTCCGCAGGCAGTAACGCGCTGGTCTTGGGAACGACAAGCTCCGGCTCCAACCGTGGCGTGCTGATCGTGGGCAGTCGGGGAAATCTGGATACCGGCACCGGGCTGACTGAGCCAACGCTCGGAGCCGCAGGCGGTGTAGGGGTTATCGATCCACAAACCGCGATCGATTTGCGCGGCGGACTGTTCGGCAGCTATGTCTATTTCAATCACACTGCCGACAATTATGATTTTAGTAACACCATGACCGGTGAAGGTGATGTCATCAACACGGCCGGACAGACCACCTTAAGCGGCGATCTTACCGGGCTTAAGGCTAATGTTGCGGCGCGCGGCGGTAAAATTATTATCGCCGGCGATATCAATACTCAGCCAGAAGATAATCTTTTTGATGTACAAACGCTGAGCGCGGAGAGCGGCGGTACGCTAATCCTTAATGGCACCGCCGGTTCCGATGTCAGTAATGGGGTGGGCTACAGCAGCGCCGCCTCAATTAAGTCTGGCGGCACGCTCGGCGGTAACGGGACGCTGGGGCAGACGGAGATCCTGTCCGGCGGTCATATTTCTCCTGGCGACGGTAATATCGGTACGCTGACCCTGAAGCGCTACCTTAATTTTATCGGTGAGTCGTTTTATGACGTTGATATCGCAGGGGATGGCCGAAGCGACCAGCTGTTAGTCGACGGAAAGACCACTATCAGTGAGCAGGCAAAAGTGCAGGTGAATGCGCTGGATCCGCAGACCAGTTATCAAACCGGACAGCGCTATCGCATCCTGACGTCAAATGGCGGCATTGACGGTCAGTTTGCTTCTGTCCTCTCCCGTTCCGCATTCCTTGACGTGGCGCTGGACCAGAGTGCAAACGCCGTTGATTTAACGATTGCGCAAAAAGAGGCGGGCGGTGAAGATCCGGGTACCGGTAACCCGGGTGGCGGCGATCCGGGCGGTGAGGATCCGGGCACCGGCAACCCGGGTAACGGCGATCCGGGCGGTGAGGATCCGGGCACCGGCAACCCGGGTAACGGCAATCCGGGCGGTGAAGATCCGGGTACCGGTAACCCCGGTAACGGCAATCCGGGTGGTGAAGATCCCGGTAACGGCAATCCCGGCACCGGCAACCCCGGTAACGGCAATCCTGGCGCCGGTAATCCGGGCAGCGGCAAGCCGGGTATTTTCCAGACCGTGGCTGAAACTGATAACCAGTGGAATACCGCAGGCGCGCTCTCAACCCTGACGCAAAGCGGGCCGTCTCTGGCGCTGTACAACTCACTGTTGCTGTTAAGCGCGCCTGAAGCGCGTGACGCTTTTAATCAGCTTTCCGGTGAGGCTTATCCTTCCATGCAGTCGAACCTGATCGCCGGTAGCAGTAAAGTGCTTAACGTCCTGAATCAGCGAATGCTGCGCGTTTTTGATAATGATGCGCTGCCGGTCCCGCCGATGGCGATGTCGCTGGTTCAGTCGGCAGACGATCGGAACAATGGCGTCTGGGGCCAGACCTTTGGCTCGTGGAATAAAAACGATGGCGATGGTAATACCGGTAAGCTGGACGGCAGTACGACCGGTTTCCTGATCGGCGCTGACCGCAAGCTCGACGATCGCGACGTGCGCATCGGCGGCTATTTTGGCTACAGCCGTGGCGATTACGATGTCGACAGTCGTCGTTCGAGCATCGACAGCGATAACTATCACCTCGGTCTGTATGCCGCAGGACAGCAGGACGCTTTCTCCCTGCGCGGGGCGGTGGGTTACACCTGGCACAAACTCGACGGTGAGCGTAGCGTTGATTTTAACGGTTTCTCCGACCGTCTGCGTTCGGATTACGACGCAAATTCGCTGCTGGCATTCACCGAAGCAGGTTACCGCTTAGGTCAGCCAGAAATGAATATTGAGCCGTTTGTTAACCTGAGTTATGTCCGTTTGCATACTGACAGTTTTAGTGAAAAAGGCGGTGCCGCGGCATTAAACGTGCGCAACAAAACGATGGATACCTTCTTTTCTACCCTCGGCGTGCGTGGCGTAACGGAACTGCCGCAAAACGTGAGTCTCTATGGTTCACTGGGCTGGCAGCACGCGTACGGCGATAAAAAAGCCTCATCGCGGATGGCGTTTGCGGGTAGCGATACCTTTATTACTCAGGGTAATGCGGTAGATGAGGATTCGCTGGTTGGCGATGCCGGTGTCAGCGTGCGGCTGTCACGTACGGCCAGTATTGATCTCGGCTATCAGGGACAATTTGGTTCTGATACCCGTGACAATGCGGTGAATGCCAATATCCGCTGGTCGTTCTGATCCTTTTCACATGATAAAAAAGGCCGCAACGTTAACCGTTGCGGCCTTTTTTTAATTAGCGAACAGGTTAGTCCTGCTGGGAAGACTGGATCGCCGTCAGCGCGATGGTATAGACGATATCGTCAACCAGTGCGCCACGAGACAGGTCATTCACCGGCTTGCGCATACCCTGTAGCATTGGCCCGATAGAGATCAGGTCCGCAGAACGCTGTACCGCTTTGTAGGTGGTGTTACCGGTGTTCAGATCCGGGAAGATGAACACGGTCGCACGACCCGCAACCGGAGAGTTCGGTGCTTTAGATTTTGCCACGTCGGCCATTACCGCAGCGTCATATTGCAGCGGGCCGTCGATCATCAGGTCAGGACGTTTTTCCTGTGCCAGACGAGTCGCTTCACGTACTTTCTCTACATCGCTACCTGCACCAGACGTACCGGTGGAGTAGGAGAGCATCGCCACGCGCGGCTCAATACCAAAGGCAATCGCCGAGTCGGCAGACTGGATGGCGATTTCGGCCAGCTGTTCAGCGGTCGGATCCGGGTTGATCGCACAGTCACCGTAAACGTAAACCTGTTCCGGCAGCAGCATGAAGAACACAGAAGACACCAGCGAGCTGCCCGGTGCGGTTTTGATAAGCTGCAGCGGCGGACGAATGGTATTGGCGGTGGTGTGAACCGCACCGGATACCAGACCGTCAACTTCGTTCTGCTCCAGCATCAGCGTACCCAGCACCACGTTGTCTTCCAGCTGTTCACGGGCAACGGCTTCGGTCATGCCTTTGCTCTTACGCAGCTCAACCAGGCGAGCCACGTAGCTTTCACGTACCACTTCCGGATCGACGATTTCGATACCAGCGCCCAGTTCTACGCCCTGAGCCGCAGCAACGCGGGTGATTTCATCTGGATTACCCAGCAGCACACAGGTTGCGATGCCGCGCTCGGCACAGATTGCCGCCGCTTTAACAGTACGCGGCTCGTCGCCTTCCGGCAGAACAACACGTTTACCTGCTTTACGCGCAAGCTCGGTCAGCTGGTAACGGAACGCTGGCGGAGACAGGCGGCGGCTGCGTTCTGACGTCGCGGTCAGAGACTCGATCCAGTCGGCATTGATATAGCTGGCAACGTATTCCTGAACTTTTTCAATGCGCTCATGGTCATCAACCGGCACTTCCAGGTTGAAGCTTTGCAGGCTCAGAGAGGTCTGCCAGGTGTTGGTGTTCACCATGAATACCGGCAGGCCAGTGGCGAAAGCACGTTCGCACAGTTTGCTCACGCGGGGGTCCATCTCGTAAGCACCGGTCAGCAGGATGGCACCGATTTCCACGCCGTTCATGGCAGCCAGGCATGCAGCAACCAGCACGTCAGGACGGTCAGCGGAAGTTACCAGCAGGGAGCCTGCGCGGAAGTGTTCCAGCATGTGCGGAATGCTGCGGGCACAGAAGGTCACAGACTTCACGCGGCGGGTGTTGATGTCGCCTTCGTTAATTACGGTCGCGTTCAGGTGACGTGCCATATCGATAGCGCGGGTTGCGATCAGATCGAAGCTCCACGGTACCGCGCCGAGAACCGGCAGGGTGCTGTTATTCTGCAACTGTGCCGGGTCGATTTTCACAACCTGCGCTTTGTTGGAGTCGTCGAAAATCTCGGACAGATCGGGACGGGTACGGCCCTGTTCATCAACGGGCGCGTTCAGCTTGTTCACGATAACGCCGGTCACGTTGGCGTTTTTCGCGCCGCCGAAGCTGCTGCGAGTCAGTTCCATACGCTCTTTCAACTGCTCTGGCGTGTCGGTGCCCTGAGACATAACAAACACGATTTCGGCGTTCAGCGTTTTGGCGATTTCATAGTTCAGCGATTGTGCAAACTGATGTTTACGCGTCGGGACCAGACCTTCAACCAGAACGACTTCAGCGTCTTTGCTGCTTTCGTGGTAGTTAGCGATAATCTCTTCCATCAGCACATCTTTCTGATTGCTGGAGAGCAGAGACTCAACGTGGCTCATTTTTAGCGGTTCAGCCGCTGGCAGGCCAGAGTTGGTACGCACAATCGTGGTGGTCTGGTCTGGCGCATCGCCGCCGGCACGCGGTTGAGCAATAGGCTTAAATACGCTCAGGCGCACGCCTTTACGTTCCATCGCACGGATCACGCCAAGGCTGACGCTGGTCAGGCCGACGCTGGTTCCGGTTGGGATGAGCATAATAATACGGGACACGGTTTATCCTCTTTGGTTACCACCCGGTTCGGGCGGGAGATAAAACAGCACCGCCAGCGTTGGCTGGCGGTGGAGTGAATCAGGCAGTCAGACGGCTGGCGTCTTGAGCGATGACCAGTTCTTCATTCGTCGGGATCACAACCGCAGGGCGGGTGCCTTCCTTGTTAATGAAACCGGTGTTACCAAAGCGAGCGGCCAGGTTGCGCTCGTGGTCAACTTCGAAGCCCAGAACGCCCAGTTTGCCCAGAGACAGTTCACGTACCATCGCAGCGTTTTCACCGATACCACCGGTGAAGACAACGGCGTCCAGACGACCGTCCATCAGCGCGGTGTAAGAACCGATGTACTTCGCCAGGCGGTGGCAGTAAACGTCCATTGCACGTTTAGCGTCGGCTTTGGTCTGGTAGTTATCTTCAACATAGCGACAGTCGCTGGTGACTTCGGTCAGACCCAGCAGGCCGGACTCTTTGGTCAGCATTTTGTTGATCTGCTCAATGCTCATGCCCAGAGTATCGTGCAGATGGAAAATAATCGCCGGATCGATATCACCTGAACGGGTACCCATTACCAGACCTTCCAGCGGGGTCAGACCCATTGAGGTGTCAACGCACTGGCCGTTACGGATAGCAGAAACAGAACCGCCGTTACCAAGGTGGCAGGTGATGATGTTCAGCTCTTCTACTGGTTTGTTCAGGATTTTTGCTGCTTCCTGAGTGACGTAGAAGTGGCTGGTGCCGTGTGCGCCGTAGCGACGAACGCCGTGTTCTTTATACAGGCTGTACGGCAGGGCATAGAGGTAAGACTCTTCTGGCATGGTCTGATGGAACGCGGTATCGAATACAGCGACGTTCTTATCTTTCAACTGTGGGAAAGACTTCAGCGCCTCGGCAATACCGATCAGGTGTGCCGGGTTATGCAACGGTGCAAAAGAGGCGGAATCTTTGATACCCTGAATAACAGATTCGTCGATAACGACAGAGCGGGTATACTTCTCGCCGCCATGAACGATACGGTGGCCGATAGCGGTCAACTGTGCGGACAGTTCTGGTTTTTGTGCCAGAATAGTATTAACCATATAGTTCAGCGCTTCGCTGTGAGCGGCACCTGCACCTAAAGCCGCTTCTTGTTTATTGCCGTCCATTTTCCATTTGATACGGGCTTCCGGCAGATGGAAACATTCGGCTAAACCAGAAATGTACTCGTCACCATTTACTGCATCAATGATTGCAAATTTCAGTGAGGAGCTACCGCAGTTCAGAACCAGTACTAACTTACTCGACATGGAAGTACCTATTTATGATACGTGGCTAAAAAAACGTCAGAAGTCTAAGCGTAACGCATGGCGACTCTGATATTTATGATTAACATCATGCTCAAATCAATTTTCAGGCATGATGGAAGAAATTCATAATAGTTTACGTCATTTTGCGCAATATTCAGCCAATAGCTGACGATGCATCAATTTGACAAGCCCGGGAGTAAGCGCTAAGACATCCGGAGCGGGCACAGGATACCTGATACCGGGGTCCCGTGACAAAATGTTTTGAACGATGCCGTACACAGTTGTTGTTTTGCACAGATTTTTTAATTTTTATATGTGAAGTTGAGGTATAGCTATGCCGACACCCGAAATCCGCCCGGCGGGATTTTTTAGCCAGTTTCGTCGTGGCCAGCACTATGCAAAGACATGGCCGATGGAAAAACAGCTGGCGCCGGTTTTTGTTGAAAACCGGGCCATTCGCGCAACGCGTTTTGGCATTCGCATTATGCCGCCCATCGCCATCTTTACCCTGTGCTGGCAAATTGCTCTCGGAGGCCAGTTAGGGCCTGCCGTGGCAACCGCCATTTTTGCCATAAGCCTGCCGATGCAGGGCCTGTGGTGGCTGGGCAAGCGCTCAGCAACGCCGCTACCACCGACTATTTTAAACTGGTTTTATGAAGTGCGTGGAAAACTTCAGGAAGCAGGGCAGGCTCTTGCCCCGGTCGAAGGTAAGCCAGATTACCAGGCGCTGGCTGACACGCTTAAGCGCGCCTTCAAACAACTGGATAAAACTTTTCTGGATGATTTGTAATTACCCCTCAATTACGCATATAAAAGAAGGCACATAAAAAATGTGCCTCTTTTTTTAACGCCGTAAAGTGCCAAAGGAGTCAGAAATGGAAATGACCAACGCTCAACGCCTGATTTTGTCTAACCAGTACAAAATGATGACCATGCTCGACCCTGACAACGCCGAACGCTATCGTCGTCTGCAAACCATTATTGAGCGTGGCTACGGGCTGCAAATGCGCGAGCTGGATCGGGAATTTGGCCAGTTAACCGAAGAAACTTGTCGCGCCATTATCGATATCATGGAGATGTATCACGCGTTGCGCGTCTCCTGGGATAATCTCAAAGATAAAGAAACCATCGATGAACGCCGCGTGACTTTCCTGGGCTTTGACGCGGCCACGGAAGCACGCTATCTCAGCTATGTGCGTTTCATGGTCAACACCGAAGGCCGCTATACCCATTTTGACGCAGGTACTCACGGCTTCAACGCCCAGACGCCTATGTGGGAAAAATACCAGCGTATGTTGAGTGCCTGGCACAACTGCCCTCGTCAGTACCATTTGAGCAGTAACGAAATCAATCAAATCATTAATGCCTGATGGAGGTCGGTGTGCTGTGCAAAGGATTTCTGTTTGATCTGGACGGAACGCTGGTAGACTCGCTTCCCGTAGTGGAACGGTCTTGGTGCCACTGGGCCGATCGGTTTGGCATCGACCATGATGAAATACTGAATTTTATTCATGGCAAACAAGCTATAACCTCGCTACGTCATTTTCTGGCCGGGAAATCCGAGGCGGAAATTCTTGCGGAATTTGCCTATCTTGAGCAACTCGAAGCAACGGATACCGAGGGCATCCGGGCGTTACCCGGCGCGCTGGAACTGCTGAAGACGCTCGAGCAAAACGCTATCCCGTGGGCCATTGTGACCTCAGGTTCGATTCCGGTGGCCCATGCTCGTCACAACGCGGCGGGTCTGCCGATGCCGGCGGTGTTTGTTACCGCCGAGCGCGTCACGCGCGGCAAGCCTGAACCGGATGCTTACCTGCTGGGTGCTGAATTACTTGGCCTGGCTGCGCAAGAGTGCCTGGTGGTCGAAGATGCCGCTGCGGGGGTTCTGTCCGGCCTTGCCGCAGGGTGTCACGTTATGGCGGTCAATGTGCCTCAGGATATGCCGCGTCTTAATGAGGTCGACTTCAATCTCACGACCCTCAGCGGTGTCGCTATACATAAGCAGCCTGATGGCAACATCAGGGTCAGTATTAATCCCTGATCTCATGATTTAGCCCCGCTTCTGCGGGGTTTTTTTATGGCACTATAGCAATTCCCCTGGGCTGACAAGGATGCGTTGTGAACGGTGAATTAATCTGGGTTCTTTGCCTTCTGGCAGTGGCGATCGTCTTATTTGCCACGGGCAGAATTCGTATGGATGCGATCGCATTGCTGGTCATCGTAGCCTTCATTTTAAGCGACACGTTGACCCTTAACGAAGCCTTTTCTGGCTTTAGCGATCCCAACGTTATCCTGATTGCGGCACTGTTTATTATTGGTGACGGACTGGTTCGTACCGGTGTGGCAACCAGCATGGGGGCGTGGCTAATTAACGTTGCGGGCAGTAGCGAAACCAAAATGCTGGTTTATCTTATGCTGACCGTCGCCGGGCTGGGCGCATTTATGAGTTCCACAGGCGTTGTGGCTATTTTTATTCCGGTGGTGTTAAGCGTTGCGACCCGAATGCAAATTTCCCCCTCACGATTAATGATGCCGCTGAGTTTTGCCGGGCTGATCAGCGGCATGATGACGCTGGTCGCCACGCCGCCAAATATGGTGATTAACAGCGAATTATTGCGGGCAGGATTAGGCGGTTTTGGCTTTTTCAGCGTCACGCCGATTGGGCTGGTGGTGCTGTTACTGGGCGTGATTTACATGCTGCTGATGCGTTTTATGTTCAAGGGCGACCAGCAGGATCTGTCGCGGGAGGGGAAGAAGCGTTCCTCTTTTCGCGATTTAATTAAAGCCTACCGGCTGACCGGGCGCGCTCGTCGTTTAGCCATTCGCCCCGGCTCTCCGATGATCGGCCAGCGTCTGGACGATCTCAAGCTGCGCGAGCGCTACGGCGCGAACGTCATTGGCGTCGAGCGCTGGCGGCGTTTTCGCCGGGTGATTGTCAATGTGAATGGCGTCTCCGAATTTCGCGTCGGTGACGTGTTGCTCATTGATATTTCGGCTGCGGATGTCGATTTACGCCAGTTTTGCGGCGAACAGATGCTGGAGCCGATGGTATTACGCGGCGAGTATTTCTCCGAGCAGGCGCTGGATGTCGGTATGGCCGAGATTTCCCTGATCCCCGACTCCGAATGCGTAGGTAAAACGGTGCGTGAAATCGCGTTTCGTACCCGGTACGGTCTGAATATTGTGGGCCTCAGGCGCGACGGAGCCGCCATTGAAGGGCCGGTGGTTGATGAGCCTTTGCAGGTGGGCGACATTATGCTGGTGGTTGGTAACTGGAGACAGATAAGCCAGCTGGCACAAGCCGGGCGTGATTTTGTGGTGCACAATATGCCCATTGAAGAGAGCGAAGCCTCTCCCGCGCACAGTCAGGCTCCACATGCCATATTTTGTCTGGTCCTGATGATCGCCCTGATGCTGACGGACGAAATCCCAAATCCGGTAGCGGCCATTATCGCCTGCCTGCTGATGGCAAAGTTCCGCTGTATTGACGCCGCCAGCGCCTATAAATCGATTCACTGGCCGAGCATTATTCTGATTGTCGGCATGATGCCCTTTGCACTGGCGCTGCAAAAAACCGGCGGTATTGATTTGATCGTGAAAGGTTTGATGGATATCGGCGGGGGCTGGGGGCCCTATTTTATGTCGGTTTGCCTGTTTGTGATGTGCGCGGTGATTGGTCTGTTTATTTCTAACACCGCCACCGCCGTACTGATGGCTCCTGTGGCGCTGGCGGCAGCCCGCTCAATGGACGTTTCGCCGTATCCGTTTGCCATGATGGTCGCCATGGCCGCTTCTGCCGCGTTTATGACGCCGGTATCATCGCCGGTCAATACGCTGGTGCTGGGACCGGGGAAATACCATTTTAGCGATTTCGTTAAAATTGGCGTGCCGTTTACCGTGCTGGTCATGGTGGTTTGCGTGGTGCTGATCCCAATGCTGTTTCCATTCTAAGACCACTAAGATGGACCGCGATGCCCGGTAAAGCGAAGCCGCCCCGGGCAGGCCAGTAAGATCAGAGCGGTGAGTCCTGGCTAATTTCGTCCAGCGATAGCTGGAAGCTGGGCACGAATATCTGCATAAAATAGTCCATCTCTTCACTGCGTCGGGCTTGCAGCGTTTTTTCCAGCCGTCCTTTTGCCAGGCGAAATTCGTTATTCCCGGCGGAAAGCTCCTCCAGGCATTTCAGATAGGCACACAGCGCATCAGCCTGCTTAACGATAGCGTGTTCTTCTGCGCTACATTGATGCTCATCAATCAGCGGTGCAAAAATATCGCGCAGCTCCTCGGGCACCATATCGACCAGTTTTTGCTGGGCAATTTTCTCTATCGCCTTATATTCCTGGGCAATTTGCGAATTAAAGTACTTAACCGGGGTTGGGAGATCGCCGGTCAGCACTTCTGAGGCATCGTGGTACATCGCCAGCAGCGCAATATGTTCTGCATTTAACGTGCCGTTGAATTTACGGTTTTTGATCGCTGCCAGCGCGTGAGCGACCATCGCCACCTGTAAACTGTGTTCGGAGACATTTTCGGTGCGTACGTTACGCATCAGCGGCCAGCGGTTAATTAACTTAAGACGAGAAAGATGGGCGAAGAAATGACTCTGGCTCATGGTGACCCCTATGAAAACAACAACACCAGGGGGCATTGTGCGCTGAGATGAGCGCCGGATGCAATTCCGGCGGCCCGATAGGCTGAAATTAACGCTGATGATAACCAGAAAGGAAACGGTCAAATTTAGCCAGCGCCATTTCCAGGTCATCTATGCGCGGGAGCGTGACGATGCGGAAATGGTCCGGCCACGGCCAGTTGAAGGCCGATCCCTGCACCAGCAGTACTTTCTCCTGCAGCAGGAAATCAAGCACCATGCGCTGGTCGTCATGAATATTAAAGCGTTTGGCATCTATTTTGGGGAACATGTACAGCGCGCCTTTTGGCTTCACGCAGGAAACGCCGGGGATATCGTTGAGAAGTTCCCAGGCGCGGTTACGCTGCTCATACAGCCGGCCGCCAGGCTGAATAAATTCGCTGATGCTCTGATAGCCACCGAGCGCCGTCTGAATAGCATGTTGCGCCGGAACGTTAGCGCACAAGCGCATGGACGCCAGCATTTCCAGCCCCTCAATATAGCCTTTAGCGTGTTTCTTCGGCCCGTTCAGCACCATCCATCCCTGACGAAAGCCAGCAACGCGATAGGTTTTTGACAGTCCATTAAAGGTAATCGTTAGCAGATCGGGAGCCAGCGGTGCAATGGAGTGATGCTCGGCATCATCATAAAGGATCTTGTCGTAGATTTCGTCGGCGAAGATAATCAGATTATGCTGGCGTGCCAGTTCAACAATCTCCAGCAGCAGCTCTTTTGAGTAAACGGCACCGGTCGGGTTGTTAGGGTTAATAATGACAATGCCGCGGGTGCGTGGCGTAATTTTGGCGCGGATATCATCAAGGTCCGGGAACCAGTCAGAAGATTCATCGCAAATGTAATGCACCGCGTTACCGCTGGAGAGCGCAACCGCAGCCGTCCATAGCGGATAGTCCGGGGCCGGAACCAGCATCTCATCGCCGCTGTTAAGCAGCGCCTGCATAGATTGTACAATAAGTTCAGACACGCCGTTGCCGATATAGATATCCTCAACGGTAACGTCACGCATACCGCGCGCCTGATAGTGCTGCATGATAGCCTTACGCGCAGAATAAAGCCCTTTTGAGTCGCAATATCCCTGAGCGGTAGGCAGGTTGCGGATCACGTCTACCAGAATTTCATCAGGCGCGTCAAAACCGAAGGGAGCCGGATTGCCAATGTTAAGCTTCAGGACTTTATTACCCTCTTCTTCAAGGCGCTTAGCCTCTTTCAGAACCGGGCCACGGATGTCATAACAGACGTTATCTAATTTGCTTGATTTTTCAATGGGGGACATGAACCTTGACCTTTTAGCGATGAGAACCGCTCCCTGCCGTGGAAGCTGGCACCGAATAATGTACTCTCCACACGGCATTTTTTGAAGGGGCGGTAGAGGAAGATTTTGTAGAATGCCGTTTTTCGCTGAGGGCATTCTTGCTGGATAACGTCACATAAATGCTATTAACGTATGCTTTAATCACAGAGCAGGGGATTTGCGCCTGATGTTTTGCCTGCGGAGCTTTATTTTCTGCTAAAAGCGTCTGGCAGATGGCGTACAGATACGAACCAGAGGGCCAGTACGTATCTTCTGACTGAAAACGGTATTCTTTATTTATCCGGGAAATATACACCGGATAAACGAACACATTTTTGTAAATCTGATGTTAAATGTTGTTAATAAAAGACCTGGTAAATAATTAAAGATTCTTTATTGTTTATGATTCATCTTTGCCAAATGTTAATTTAATAAAAAACAATTGTTCCTGGGAAAAAGAACTTTGTAAGATTATTCGTAGATGCTCTTATAACCCTGGAGTTTTTCAGTTAAGATGCAAGTGTGAATAGTCCACAGGCCCAATAGTTGCGGCCGTGACCTTCATGCAAAATGCTTTATTACGTTGTTATTGCTTATGTTTCTTTTACATTAATAGTATGAGTGCCCAACTGAACGGCTGACAGCCGCATTGTTCGGGCTTTTAAATACATGTATTTATGTCGACATTTATCTACAAAATTTTTGCGTGAATATTTGTATCTACTGATGTCATTTGAAATATAGCCAGGGAGCCTGCTGATTGTTAGCAGGTATGTATTTGCAATAACGCTCGTTCAGACCCTCTGCGCAAAGAAAAATGCCAGGAGGGTATAAATGGAATTGCCTGACTTTTTGAGCACAGCATCAATCCAGGCAGGTCAGTTGCGAGCAGCCTGTAAGTGGAAAAATATGATTAACGCAAATCGTCCGATAATTAATCTCGACCTCGATCTGCTGAGAACCTTTGTGGCGGTCGCCGATTGCAATACCTTTGCCGCGGCCGCTACTGCGGTTTGTCGAACCCAGTCTGCCGTCAGTCAACAGATGCAGCGGCTCGAACAGCTGGTTGAAAAGGAGCTTTTTGTTCGCCAGGGCCGTAATAAGCTCCTCACCGAACAGGGGATTCAGCTTTTAGGTTACGCACGCAAAATCCTGCGCTTTAATGATGAGGCCTGTTCCTCATTGGTTTTCAACGATCTACAGGGAGAGTTGACCATCGGGGCATCAAGCGAATCCGCTGATATCCTGCTGCCGTTTTTGCTCAACCGTATTAGCTCAGCCTGGCCGCGGCTGGCTGTAGATATTCGTATAAAGCACAATCCGACCATCGTTGAGATGATGGAGAGTCAGGAAGTCGACCTGATGCTGACGACTCAGCGTCCGGCACAGTTTGCTTCTCAGACGCTGCGGACCTCCCCAACGCTCTGGTACTGTGCGGCGGAATTCATTTTACGTAAATCAGAACCTATTCCCTTAGTGATCCTTGATGAACCCAGCCCGTTTCGGGAAATGGCCATTCGCACGCTGGATGAAGCACAAATCCCATGGCGGATTGCCTATGTGTCATCAACACTGGCGGCGGTCAGAAGCGCGGTTAAGGCCGGGCTTGGCGTTACAGCAAGACCGGTTGAGATGATGGGACCTGAGCTGCGGGTATTGGGACAGGCTGACGGCCTACCACCGTTACCGGATACCCATTACCAGCTGTGCTACAACCCTTACAGTATTAACGAACTGTCTCATACCATTTTTAAGGCGTTATACGATACGCAGAATTTGTCATCTCTCACCATGACGATGGCGAAAGACGAAGAAAATTCTCTCATTATTGAAGAGGATGTCGGGTAATTTCACGCCTGTAGCGTAACTAAATGTAACTGTAAAAATAAACCGCAGACGGTGAATAACGCCTCTGCGGTTTATTTTTGAACAATTTGCATATAATGACCTATTACGATCTAACTCTTTTCGCAATATCAGAGGCTTAATCTATTGCTAAATTACCATCTTTAATGCATATACCGTAAAGCACGCTATGGGCAGATGTTAAAAATTACCGCAAATTTAGTGATTTTTTTGGGGGTGGATTCACAAAAGCGTGTCACAGATCAAGAAAATACTCCTAATTAGGGGGAGGCATTCCGGCAAAATCCTGTCAAAATAGGAGGGTAATACATTTCATGTTCCTGACGGACACGATTCAACATAGCTAAAACCTGATAATGAACCCGGTTTCTGTGGGGTGAAAAGGTACTGTATGTTAATGAAAAGTGTTTTATGTGAATTAATGTGAAGAAACTTTTGTTAAAGTTGACAAAAGGTTATAGAAAGGAGTAAAAAACCACATCATTTAGCGGTTTTAATATTAACGCAGTAAATGTATGGTTTTTTCTTCCTCCCCATGAACAGATGTGGCGCTCACCTGCCGTTAAGAGCAGGGGTTTTAGTGCTACCTTTTGAGCTAAGCAATGCGTATGTCAACATCCACTGAAGTCATCGCTCATCACTGGGCATTCGCTGTATTTCTTGTCGTTGCCATCGGCCTGTGCTGCTTAATGCTGGTTGGCGGCTGGTATCTCGGCGGTCGCGCCCGCGCCAGGCACAAAGATACTCCGTTTGAATCGGGTATTGATTCGGTCGGCTCGGCCCGACTGCGCCTGTCAGCTAAGTTCTATCTGGTCGCGATGTTCTTCGTCATCTTTGACGTAGAAGCGCTTTATCTCTTTGCATGGTCAACGTCAATTCGCGAAAGCGGTTGGGTCGGCTTTGCAGAAGCCGCAATATTTATTTTTGTGCTGCTGGCTGGCCTGGTTTACCTCGTTCGTGTGCGTGCGCTTGACTGGACGCCTGTACGTTCACGCCGTGAACTGATGAACCCGGAAACAGACCGCACTAATCGTTAACGCCAGAAGCGAGGCAATAAGATGGATTATACGCTCACCCGCATAGATCCTAACGGTGAGAATGACCGTTACCCCCTGCAAAAACAGGAGATCGTCACGGACCCCCTGGAGCAGGAAGTTAACAAAAGCGTGTATATGGGCAAGCTTGAGCATGCCCTGCATGACATGGTCAACTGGGGCCGTAAAAACTCAATCTGGCCTTATAACTTCGGCCTCTCCTGCTGCTATGTCGAAATGGTAACGTCATTCACTGCGGTGCATGACGTTGCGCGCTTTGGCGCAGAAGTACTGCGTGCCTCGCCGCGTCAGGCTGACCTGATGGTAGTAGCAGGAACCTGCTTTACAAAAATGGCCCCGGTTATTCAGCGCCTTTACGATCAAATGCTGGAGCCGAAATGGGTCATCTCCATGGGCGCCTGCGCCAACTCTGGCGGGATGTACGATATTTATTCGGTGGTGCAGGGCGTCGATAAATTCATCCCGGTGGATGTTTATATCCCTGGCTGCCCGCCGCGTCCGGAAGCCTACATGCAGGCACTGATGCTGCTACAGGAATCAATTGGTAAAGAGCGTCGTCCGCTATCATGGGTAGTAGGCGATCAGGGCGTATACCGCGCCAATATGCAATCGGAGCGCGAGCGTAAACGCGGCGAACGTATTGCAGTTACCAATTTGCGTACGCCAGACGAGATTTAATTTGCGCCTGTCGGCAGGGGACTACATCTTCGCATAGTAAAACAAATAGCGCGAAGCTCTGCCGGACAGTCACCACGGATCATTTGCAATGGTGAACACTATGACCGATTTAACCGCGCAAGACGCCGCATGGCAGACCCGGGATCATCTTGATGACCCGGTCATTGGCGAACTGCGCAACCGTTTTGGGCCGGATGCCTTTACCGTTCAGGCGACCCGTACCGGGGTTCCCGTTGTTTGGGTTAAGCGTGAGCAGTTACTGGAAGTGGGCGATTTCTTAAAGAGGTTGCCGAAGCCATACGTCATGCTGTTTGACTTACACGGCATGGACGAACGTTTACGCACGCACCGTGACGGTTTACCCGCCGCGGATTTTTCCGTTTTCTACCACCTGATCTCCATTGAACGCAATCGCGATATCATGCTCAAGGTGGCATTGTCTGAAAACGACCTGCGCGTGCCGACCTTCACCAAACTTTTTCCTAACGCCAACTGGTATGAGCGTGAAACCTGGGAGATGTTTGGCATTGATATCGAAGGCCATCCACACCTGACGCGCATCATGATGCCGCAGACCTGGACCGGTCACCCGCTGCGTAAAGACTATCCGGCGCGCGCCACCGAATTCGATCCTTTCGAGCTGACAAAAGCCAAACAGGATCTGGAAATGGAGTCGCTGACATTCCGCCCGGAAGACTGGGGAATGAAGCGCGGGACCGAAAACGAGGACTTCATGTTCCTGAACCTCGGTCCTAACCACCCCTCAGCGCACGGGGCATTCCGTATTATCCTTCAGCTTGATGGCGAAGAGATTGTCGACTGCGTTCCGGATATCGGCTACCACCACCGTGGTGCTGAGAAGATGGGCGAGCGCCAGTCCTGGCACAGCTACATTCCGTATACCGACCGTATCGAATATCTCGGCGGCTGCGTTAACGAAATGCCGTACGTGCTGGCGGTTGAGAAACTGGCGGGCATCAAGGTACCTGAGCGCGTAGACGTCATCCGCGTCATGCTCTCTGAGCTGTTCCGTATTAACAGCCATCTGTTGTATATCTCGACCTTTATTCAGGACGTCGGCGCAATGACGCCGGTGTTCTTTGCTTTTACCGATCGTCAGAAAATTTACGACCTGGTAGAAGCGATTACCGGCTTCCGTATGCACCCGGCGTGGTTCCGTATTGGTGGCGTAGCGCATGATCTGCCGCGTGGCTGGGACCGTCTGCTGCGTGAATTCCTCGACTGGATGCCGAAACGCCTGGCGTCGTATGAGAAAGCCGCACTGCGTAACTCCATTCTGAAAGGCCGTTCTCAGGGCGTTGCCGCTTACGGTGCAAAAGAAGCGCTGGAGTGGGGCACTACGGGTGCGGGCCTGCGTGCGACCGGTATCGACTTCGACATTCGTAAAGCGCGCCCTTACTCTGGCTATGAAAACTTCGACTTTGAGGTCCCGGTTGGCGGCGGCGTGTCCGACTGTTACACCCGCGTGATGCTAAAAGTGGAAGAGCTGCGCCAGAGCCTGCGCATTCTTGAGCAGTGCCTCAATAATATGCCGGAAGGCCCGTTCAAAGCGGATCACCCGCTGACCACGCCGCCGCCGAAAGAGCGCACGCTGCAACATATCGAAACCCTGATCACTCACTTCCTGCAGGTATCGTGGGGGCCAGTGATGCCTGCTAACGAATCCTTCCAGATGATCGAGGCGACCAAGGGGATCAACAGTTACTACCTGACCAGCGACGGCAGCACCATGAGCTACCGCACCCGCGTGCGCACGCCAAGCTTTGCGCACCTGCAGCAGATCCCATCGGCGATCCGCGGCAGCCTGGTGTCGGATCTTATCGTCTATCTGGGCAGTATCGATTTTGTTATGTCAGACGTGGACCGCTAATTATGCACGAAAATCAACAACCACAAACCGAGGCTTTTGAGCTGAGTGCGGCAGAACGTGAAGCAATCGAACACGAATTGCATCACTACGAAGATCCGCGTGCAGCGTCCATTGAAGCGCTGAAGATTGTTCAAAAGCAGCGTGGATGGGTGCCGGACGGCGCTATCTATGCCATCGCTGAAGTACTGCAAATTCCCGCCAGCGACGTCGAAGGGGTGGCAACGTTCTACAGCCAGATCTTCCGCCAGCCGGTTGGCCGTCATGTGATCCGCTACTGCGATAGCGTGGTGTGCCATATTACCGGCTATCAGGGAATTCAGGCTGCTATCGAGAAAAAACTGGATATCAAGCCGGGACAGACGACCTTTGACGGACGTTTTACTCTCCTGCCGACCTGCTGTCTGGGCAACTGCGACAAAGGGCCGACCATGATGATTGATGAGGATACTCACAGCCATCTGACGCCGGAGGCGATCCCTGATTTGCTGGAGCAGTATAAATGAAAAACGTTATACGCACTCCCGAAACGCATCCGCTGACCTGGCGTCTGCGTGACGATAAACAGCCGGTATGGCTGGAAGAGTATCAGAGCAAAAACGGCTATGAGGGCGCACGTAAAGCGCTTTCCGCCATGGCACCTGATGACATCGTCAACGCGGTAAAAGATTCCGGTCTGAAAGGACGCGGCGGCGCAGGATTCTCCACCGGTTTGAAGTGGAGCCTGATGCCAAAAGACGAATCCATGAACATCCGCTACCTGTTGTGTAACGCCGATGAAATGGAACCGGGCACCTATAAAGACCGCCTGTTAATGGAACAGCTCCCGCACCTGCTGGTGGAAGGAATGCTGATTTCAGCCTTTGCGCTAAAAGCGTATCGCGGCTACATCTTCCTGCGCGGTGAATACATCGAAGCTGCGGAGAATCTGCGTCGGGCAATCGCTGAGGCGACCGAGGCGGGCCTGCTGGGCAAAAATATTCTTGGTACCGGTTTTGATTTTGAACTGTTCGTGCATACCGGAGCAGGGCGCTATATCTGCGGTGAAGAAACCGCGCTGATTAACTCCCTTGAAGGCCGCCGTGCTAACCCGCGCTCCAAGCCGCCGTTCCCGGCGAGCAGCGGCGTGTGGGGTAAACCGACCTGCGTTAACAACGTTGAAACGCTATGTAACGTGCCGGCCATTCTCGCTAACGGCGTTGAGTGGTATCAGGGCATCTCCACCAGTAAAGATGCGGGCACCAAGCTGATGGGCTTCTCAGGCCGGGTGAAAAATCCGGGCGTATGGGAGCTGCCGTTTGGCACCACCGCACGAGAGATCCTTGAAGAATACGCCGGTGGAATGCGTGATGGCCTCAAATTCAAAGCCTGGCAGCCGGGCGGGGCAGGAACTGACTTCCTGACCGAAGCGCATCTGGATCTGCCGATGGAATTTGAAAGCATCGGTAAAGCAGGCAGCCGTCTGGGTACCGCACTGGCGATGGCCGTTGACCATGAAATTGGCATGGTACCGCTGGTACGTAATCTGGAAGAGTTCTTCGCTCGCGAGTCCTGCGGCTGGTGTACACCATGCCGCGACGGGCTGCCGTGGAGCGTAAAAATTCTGCGCGCGATTGAGCGTGGAGAAGGCCAGCCGGGGGATATCGAGACACTTGAGCAACTGTGTCGTTTCCTCGGGCCGGGTAAAACCTTCTGTGCTCACGCACCCGGTGCGGTTGAACCGCTGCAAAGTGCGATCAAGTATTTCCGCGAAGAATTTGAAGCGGGTATCAAGCAGCCGTTAAGCAACACCCATGCGATTAATGGGATCCAGCCGAACCTGCTGAAAGCACGCTGGTAATTCATCCCCTCGCTCCTCTCCAGCAGAGAGAAGGTAAGGGCGAGGGTGATATGAGAGAATTTCGATTAACGCTTGGCCTTTGGCCGAGCCAACTGGAAGCATGCTGACTATGGCTACGATTCATGTAGACGGCAAAGAATATGAGGTGAACGGCGCGGACAACCTGCTACAGGCTTGTCTGTCTCACGGCCTCGATATTCCGTACTTTTGCTGGCATCCGGCGCTGGGCAGCGTCGGCGCTTGCCGCCAGTGTGCGGTGAAGCAATATCAGAACGCGGAAGACACGCGTGGGCGTCTGGTCATGTCTTGTATGACACCGGCCTCTGACGGAACGTTTATCTCAATTAACGATGAAGAAGCAAAACAGTTCCGTGAAAGCGTCGTTGAATGGTTGATGACTAACCACCCGCACGACTGTCCGGTATGTGAAGAGGGCGGTAACTGCCACCTTCAGGATATGACCGTCATGACGGGCCACAGTTTCCGTCGTTACCGTTTTACCAAACGTACCCACCGCAATCAGGATCTCGGTCCGTTCATTTCGCATGAAATGAACCGCTGTATTGCCTGCTATCGCTGCGTGCGTTACTACAAAGATTACGCCGACGGCGCGGATCTGGGCGTCTACGGTGCCCATGACAACGTCTATTTCGGTCGCCCGGAAGACGGCACGCTGGAAAGCGAATTCTCCGGTAACCTGGTCGAAATTTGTCCGACCGGCGTATTTACCGATAAGACGCACTCCGAGCGCTATAACCGTAAGTGGGATATGCAGTTTGCACCAAGCATCTGCCAGCAGTGCTCACTGGGATGTAACACCAGCCCGGGCGAGCGCTACGGCGAACTGCGTCGTATCGAAAACCGCTATAACGGTACGGTTAACCACTACTTCCTCTGCGACCGTGGCCGCTTTGGTTATGGTTACGTCAATCTGAAAGACCGTCCGCGTCAGCCGGTTCAGCGTCGCGGTGCCGATCTTATTACCCTCAACGCGGAACAGGCGATGCAGGGTGCAGCAGATATTCTGCGTCAGTCGAAGAAAGTGATCGGTATTGGTTCTCCGCGCGCCAGCGTTGAGAGCAACTTTGCGCTGCGTGAACTGGTTGGAGCCGAAAATTTCTATACCGGCATTGCCCGTCGCGAGCAGGAACGTCTGCAACTGGTACTGAAAGTGCTGCGTGAAGGGGGAATACATACGCCGGCGCTGCGCGAAATCGAATCATATGATGCCGTGCTGATCTTGGGTGAAGATATTACCCAGACCGGCGCTCGCGTTGCCCTGGCAGTACGTCAGGCGGTGAAAGGCAAAGCACGTGAAATGGCCGCGGCTCAAAAAGTCGCCGACTGGCAAATTGCCGCCATTCTGAACATTGGTCAGCGTGCGAAGCATCCGCTGTTCGTCACTAACGTCGATAACACCCGAATGGATGATATCGCGGCATGGACTTACCGTGCACCGGTGGAAGATCAGGCGCGCTTTGGCTTTGCCATTGCCCATGCGCTGGACAGCAACTCGCCAGCCGTTGAAGGTATCGATCGCGATCTGCAAAATAAAATCGACGTGGTGGTGCAGGCCCTGGCCGGGGCGAAAAAACCGCTGATTATTTCCGGTACCAACGCCGGTAATACCGATGTGATTGAGGCCGCGGCCAACGTGGCTAAAGCCCTTCAGGGGCGCGGGGCGGATGTCGGCATTACGATGATTGCTCGCGCAGTAAACAGTATGGGCCTCGGCATGATTGGCGGCGGCTCGCTGGACGACGCGCTGGACGCGCTGGAATCCGGCTCGGCCGATGCGGTAGTGGTACTGGAAAACGATCTGCATCGTCACGCCAGCGCCGCGCGTGTCGATGCCGCGCTGGCGAAAGCGCCGCTGGTGATGGTTGTTGACCATCAGCGTACGGCAATCATGGATTATGCCCATCTGGTCCTGCCTGCGGCCAGCTTCGCGGAAAGTGACGGCACGGTTATCAACAATGAAGGCCGCGCGCAGCGTTTCTTCCAGGTTTACGATCCGGCCTACTATGACAGCAGTACGGTGATGCTGGAAAGCTGGCGCTGGCTGCACTCCCTGCACAGCACGGTTGAAAGTCGTGAAGTGGACTGGACCCAGCTTGATCACGTGATTGATGCGGCTATTACGGCGCTGCCGCAGCTGGCAGGTATTAAAGATGCGGCCCCGGATGCGTCATTCCGCATTCGCGGTCAGAAACTGGCGCGTGAACCGCATCGCTACAGTGGGCGCACCGCCATGCGCGCCAACATCAGCGTGCATGAACCGCGTCAGCCGCAGGATAAAGACACCATGTTTGCCTTCTCAATGGAAGGGAATAACCAGCCGTCTGCCCCGCGCTCGCAAATTCCGTTTGCCTGGGCACCGGGCTGGAACTCTCCGCAGGCGTGGAATAAATTCCAGGCTGAAGTCGGCGGGCATCTTCGCCATGGCGATCCGGGCGTGCGCCTGATTGAAGCCTCTGATAGCGGGCTGGATTTCTTCACCCGCATCCCGGAACGCTTCCAGGCCGAAGACGGAAAATGGCGTATTGCGCCTTACTACCATCTGTTCGGCAGCGATGAAATGTCGCAGCGCTCGCCGGTATTTCAGCAGCGTATGCCGCAGCCCTATATCCGTCTGAATCCGGCGGATGCCGCGAAGCTTGGCGTTAACGCCGGAGCGCACGTCTCCTTCAGTTATGAAGGTCAGACGGTAAGCCTGCCGGTAGTCATTGCTGAGGGTCTGACGGCAGGGCAGGTTGGCTTGCCGATGGGGATGCCTGGCATTGCGCCGGTACTGGCAGGCGCGCGTCTTGACGATCTGCGGGAGGCACAAGCATGAGCTGGCTGACACCGGAAGTGATTGATGTTCTGTTAACCATTCTGAAAGCCATTGTGATCCTGCTGGTCGTGGTGACCTGCGGGGCATTCATGAGCTTTGGCGAGCGTCGTCTGCTCGGCCTGTTCCAGAACCGTTACGGACCGAACCGCGTTGGCTGGGGCGGCTCGCTCCAGCTGGTTGCGGACATGATCAAGATGTTCTTTAAAGAGGACTGGATCCCGAAATTTTCGGACCGCGTCATCTTTACCCTTGCGCCGATGATTGCCTTTACCTCGCTGCTGCTGGCCTTCGCCATTGTGCCGGTCAGCCCGAGCTGGGTGGTGGCCGACCTGAATATCGGGATCCTGTTTTTCCTGATGATGGCCGGTCTGGCGGTGTATGCCGTGCTGTTCGCCGGCTGGTCCAGTAACAACAAATACTCACTGCTTGGCGCGATGCGTGCATCGGCGCAAACCCTGAGCTATGAAGTGTTTTTGGGACTGTCAGTGATGGGCGTAGTGGCGCAGGCCGGTTCGTTCAACATGACCGACATCGTCAATAATCAGGCTGATATCTGGAACGTTATCCCGCAGTTCTTTGGCTTCGTGACCTTTGCCATCGCGGGCGTGGCGGTCTGTCACCGTCACCCGTTTGACCAACCGGAAGCCGAGCAGGAACTGGCCGATGGTTATCACGTTGAATATTCCGGCATGAAATTCGGTCTGTTCTTCGTGGGGGAATATATCGGTATCGTTACCGTCTCGGCGATGATTGTCACCCTGTTTTTCGGCGGCTGGCAAGGCCCGTTCTTACCGCCATTCATCTGGTTCGCCATTAAAACGGCGTTCTTTATGATGATGTTTATTTTGATCCGCGCATCGTTACCGCGTCCGCGTTATGACCAGGTAATGTCTTTCGGCTGGAAAATTTGCCTGCCGCTGACGCTGATCAACTTGCTGGTAACGGCGGCTGTCATTCTCTGGCAGGCGCAATAAGGGACGTATAGACCATGACCTTAAAAGAATTGTTAGTGGGCGTCGGTACCCAGGTACGCAGTATCTGGATGATCGGTTTGCACGCCTTCGCCAAACGTGAAACGCGCATGTATCCGGAAGAGCCGGTTTACCTGCCGCCGCGCTATCGCGGTCGTATCGTGCTTACCCGCGATCCGGACGGTGAAGAGCGCTGCGTTGCCTGTAACCTGTGCGCGGTAGCCTGCCCGGTAGGCTGTATTTCGCTGCAAAAAGCGGAAACCAAAGACGGTCGCTGGTACCCGGAATTTTTCCGCATCAACTTTTCACGCTGTATTTTTTGCGGCCTGTGTGAGGAAGCCTGCCCGACAACAGCAATTCAGCTGACGCCGGACTTTGAGCTGGGTGAGTACAAGCGCCAGGATCTGGTATTTGAGAAAGAGGATCTGCTGATCTCCGGTCCGGGCAAATACCCGGAATATAACTTCTACCGGATGGCAGGTATGGCAATCGACGGCAAAGATAAGGGCGAAGCGGAAAATGAAGCCAAGCCTATCGACGTCAAAGGCCTGTTACCGTAAGGAGAGGGGCAATGGAGTTCGCTTTTTATATCTGTGGCCTGGTGGCCATTCTGACAACGTTCAGAGTGGTTACGCACACCAATCCGATCCACGCGTTGCTGTATCTGATTGTGTCCCTGCTGGCTATCGCCGGCGTTTTCTTCTCTCTCGGCGCCTACTTTGCCGGAGCGCTGGAGATCATCGTCTACGCCGGGGCCATTATGGTGCTGTTCGTCTTCGTGGTGATGATGCTCAACCTCGGCGGCTCTGAGATCCAGCAGGAACGTCAGTGGCTGAAACCGCAAATCTGGATTGGCCCTGCGGTGTTGTCCGCCGTGCTGCTGGTGGTAATGATTTACGCCATCCTGCATGTTAACGATCAGGGTATTGACGGTACGGCAATCAGCGCCAAAGCGGTGGGTATTACGCTGTTTGGTCCGTATGTTCTGGCGGTTGAACTGGCTTCAATGCTGCTGTTGGCCGGCCTGGTGGTGGCTTTCCACGTTGGGCGTGAAGAGCGTGCTGGTGAGGTATTAAGTAATCGTGCCAACGACAGCGCGAAGAGAAAATCGGAGGAGCACGCATGATCCCCTTACAACATGGACTGATCCTTGCAGCCATCCTGTTTGTGCTGGGTCTGACCGGCCTGGTGATTCGCCGCAATCTGCTGTTTATGCTGATTGGCCTGGAAATCATGATTAACGCTTCCGCGCTGGCCTTTGTGGTGGCAGGAAGCTACTGGGGCCAGACCGATGGTCAGGTGATGTACATTCTTGCCATCAGTCTTGCGGCAGCTGAAGCAAGTATTGGCCTGGCGCTGCTGCTACAGCTTCACCGTCGCCGCCAGAATCTGAACATCGATTCAGTAAGTGAGTTGCGTGGATGAACATGCTTGCCTTAACCATTATTCTGCCATTAATTGGCTTTCTGCTGCTGGCGTTCTCGCGCGGACGCTGGTCTGAGAATCTCTCCGCGACCGTCGGCGTTGGCTCCATTGGCCTCGCCGCGCTGGTCACGGCGTATGTGGGTATTGACTTTCTGAATGGCGATCGCGCGCCGTTCAGCCAGCCGCTGTGGACGTGGATGTCGGTCGGCGATTTCAATATCGGTTTTAACCTTGTGCTGGATGGCCTGTCGCTGACCATGCTCTCGGTGGTGACCGGCGTTGGCTTCCTGATCCACATGTTCGCCTCCTGGTATATGCGCGGTGAAGAGGGGTATTCCCGCTTCTTTGCCTACACCAACCTGTTTATCGCCAGCATGGTTATTCTGGTGCTGTCCGATAACCTGCTGATGATGTACCTCGGCTGGGAAGGCGTGGGCCTGTGCTCGTATCTGCTGATCGGTTTCTACTATACCGATCCGAAGAACGGCGCGGCGGCAATGAAAGCCTTCGTGGTGACCCGCGTCGGTGACGTGTTTCTGGCCTTTGCACTGTTCATCCTCTACAACGAGCTGGGTACCCTGAACTTCCGCGAAATGGTTGAACTGGCACCGCAACACTTTGCGGCCGGTAGCACCACCCTACAGTGGGCAACGTTGATGCTGTTGGGCGGCGCGGTGGGTAAATCGGCACAGCTGCCATTGCAGACATGGCTTGCCGATGCAATGGCCGGCCCGACGCCTGTGTCGGCGCTGATCCACGCGGCGACCATGGTGACTGCCGGGGTTTACCTGATTGCCCGGACGCACGGTTTGTTCCTGATGACCCCGGAAATCCTGCATCTGGTGGGGATTATCGGTGCTATCACCCTGGTGCTGGCAGGCTTTGCAGCGCTGGTACAGACTGACATCAAGCGCGTGCTGGCTTATTCTACTATGAGCCAGATTGGCTACATGTTCCTGGCGCTCGGCGTTCAGGCGTGGGATGCGGCCATTTTCCACCTGATGACTCATGCCTTCTTTAAAGCGCTGCTGTTCCTGGCATCCGGCTCGGTGATCCTTGCCTGCCATCACGAGCAGAACATCTTTAAAATGGGCGGCCTGCGCAAGTCGATTCCGCTGGTGTATCTGAGCTTTTTGGTCGGTGGCGCGGCGCTGTCTGCACTACCGCTGATCACCGCCGGCTTCTTCAGTAAGGATGAGATCCTTGCGGGCGCGATGGCGAATGGTCATCTGAACCTGATGATCGCCGGTCTGGTTGGCGCGTTTATGACGTCGCTCTATACCTTCCGGATGATTTTCATTGTCTTCCACGGTAAAGAACAGATCCATGCTCATGCAGGGAAGGGAATTACCCATCACCTGCCGCTGATTGTGTTAATGCTGCTGTCCACCTTCCTCGGCGCGCTGATTGTGCCGCCGTTGGGGAATGTCCTGCCGCACACCACTGAGATGGAACACGGTCGCGTACTGACGCTGGAAATCACCTCGGGCATCGTGGCTATTGCCGGGATCCTGATTGCCGCCTGGCTATGGCTGGGTAAACGCACCCTGGTGACCGCTATCGCAAATAGCGCGCCGGGCCGCTTCTTCGGCACCTGGTGGTTCCATGCGTGGGGCTTCGACTGGCTGTATGACAAAGTGTTTATTAAACCGTTCCTCGGTATTGCCTGGCTTATCCGCCGCGATCCGCTGAATGCGTTAATGAACATTCCGGCTATTTTGTCGCGCTTTGCGGGTAAAGGTCTGCTGTTCAGTGAGAACGGCTATCTGCGCTGGTATGTCGCGTCAATGAGCATCGGTGCGGTTGTCGTGCTGGGACTGTTGATGGTACTGCGTTGAGTTTGAGAATTGAGCGTGTTTTGCCCGGTAGCCTGGCTTACCGGGCCTGAAACACCCCCGGTGAATGCCTCAATTCGACGTGCATTTTCTGTTGTGAGAATTCGTTGAAAATCAGGTCTCTCAGGAGACTTTAACAAGGAATAAAGATCGCCATGCTATTACCCTGGCTAATACTAATTCCCTTTATCGGCGGCTTTCTGTGCTGGCAAACCGAACGCTTCGGCGTGAAAGTGCCGCGCTGGATAGCGCTGATAACCATGGGACTGACGTTTTTGCTCTCTCTGCAACTGTGGTTGCAGGGCGGCTACTCTCTGACTCAGGCGGCTGGATTGCCGCAGTGGCAGTCGGAATTCCTGCTGCCGTGGATCCCGCGTTTTGGCATCTCCATTCATCTGGCGCTGGATGGTCTTTCTCTGCTGATGGTGACGCTGACCGGGTTGCTTGGCGTACTGGCGGTTCTCTGCTCCTGGCGTGAGATCGAGAAATATCAGGGTTTCTTCCATCTTAATCTGATGTGGATCCTCGGTGGCGTTATCGGCGTGTTCCTGGCCATTGACCTGTTCCTGTTCTTCTTCTTCTGGGAGATGATGCTGGTACCGATGTACTTCCTGATTGCGCTCTGGGGCCATAAAGCCTCCGACGGGAAGACGCGTATTTCTGCGGCTACCAAATTCTTCATCTACACCCAGGCCAGCGGTCTGGTGATGCTGATTGCTATCCTGTCGCTGGTCTTTGTGCATTACAGCGCTACTGGCGTCTGGACCTTCGACTATGAAGCGCTGCTGAAAACGCCTATGTCGCACGGCGTCGAATATCTGCTGATGCTGGGCTTCTTCATCGCCTTCGCGGTGAAAATGCCGGTGGTGCCGCTGCATGGCTGGCTGCCGGATGCGCACTCTCAGGCCCCGACCGCCGGCTCTGTTGACCTTGCCGGTATCCTGCTGAAAACTGCCGCTTACGGTCTGCTGCGTTTCTCGTTGCCGCTGTTCCCGAATGCCTCTGCGGAATTTGCACCGATAGCCATGTGGCTCGGCGTGATTGGTATTTTCTACGGCGCGTGGATGGCCTTTGCCCAGACCGATATTAAGCGTCTGATTGCCTACACCTCTGTTTCGCATATGGGCTTCGTGCTGATTGCGATTTATACCGGCAGCCAGCTGGCATACCAGGGCGCGGTGATCCAGATGATTGCGCACGGTCTTTCTGCCGCCGGGATGTTTATTATCTGCGGTCAGCTTTACGAGCGTCTGCATACCCGTGATATGCGTATGATGGGCGGCCTGTGGAGCAAAATTAAATGGCTGCCAGCCATGTCGCTGTTCTTCGCTGTCGCTACGCTTGGGATGCCGGGCACCGGTAACTTCGTGGGCGAGTTCATGATCCTGTTCGGCAGCTATCAGGTCGTACCGGTGATCACCGTGATTTCAACCTTCGGTCTGGTATTTGCCTCCGTTTACTCGCTGGCCATGCTGCACCGCGCTTACTTTGGTAAAGCGAAAAGTGAAATCGCGGCAAAAGAGCTGCCGGGAATGTCGCTGCGCGAGCTGTCTATCATTCTGCTTCTGGTTGTACTGCTGGTACTGCTGGGCCTCTGGCCACAGCCGATTCTGGATACGTCGCATTCAGCGATGAGCAACATCCAGCAGTGGTTTGTTAATTCCGTTACTACTACAAGGCCGTAAATCGCCATGACAATAACTTCACAACACCTGATTGCGCTGCTACCGCTGCTAATCGTCGGTTTGACGGTGGTGGTCGTGATGCTCTCCATTGCGTGGCGACGCAATCATTTTCTCAATGCCACGCTGTCGGTCATTGGGCTTAATGTCGCGTTAGTATCGCTTTGGTTTGTTGGCCAGGCAGGCGCAATGGACGTCACGCCGCTGATGCGCGTAGATGGATACGCCATGCTGTACACCGGGCTGGTCCTGCTGGCGAGTCTTGCTACCTGTACTTTTGCCTATCCGTGGCTGGAAGGGTACAACGACAATAAAGAAGAGTTCTATCTGCTGGTATTGATTGCCACGCTGGGTGGGATCCTGCTGGCGAACGCTAATCACATGGCGGCGCTGTTCCTCGGCATTGAGCTTATCTCCCTGCCGCTGTTTGGTCTGGTAGGTTATGCTTTCCGCCTGAAACGCTCTCTGGAAGCCAGCATCAAGTACACTATTCTGTCCGCCGCCGCCTCGTCATTCCTGCTGTTCGGCATGGCGCTGGTGTACGCTCAGTCCGGCAATCTGTCGTTCCTGGCGATCGGTAAGAGCCTTGGTGACGGGATGCTGCACGAACCGCTGCTGCTGGCCGGTCTGGGTCTGATGATAGTCGGCCTCGGCTTTAAACTGTCGCTGGTGCCGTTCCACCTGTGGACGCCGGATGTCTACCAGGGCGCACCTGCGCCGGTATCAACCTTCCTGGCGACTGCAAGCAAAATTGCTATCTTTGGCGTGGTAATGCGTCTGTTTCTCTATGCGCCAGTCGGCGATAGCGACGCCGTGCGGATTGTACTGGGCGTAATTGCCTTTGCCTCTATCATCTTCGGGAACCTGATGGCGCTGAGCCAGACCAATATCAAACGTCTGCTCGGCTATTCATCTATCTCGCATCTCGGCTATCTGCTGGTGGCGCTGATTGCGCTGCAAAGCGGTGAGATGTCGATGGAGGCCGTAGGCGTTTATCTGGCGGGTTACCTGTTCAGCAGCCTTGGCGCGTTTGGCGTGGTAAGCCTGATGTCCAGCCCGTACCGGGGTGCAGATGCCGATTCTCTGTTCTCTTATCGTGGTTTGTTCTGGCACCGCCCGGTTCTGGCCGCTGTCATGACGGTAATGATGCTGTCGCTGGCAGGTATTCCAATGACCCTCGGCTTCATTGGTAAGTTCTACATCCTGGCCGTCGGTGTGCAGGCCAACCTGTGGTGGCTGGTTGGGGCTGTGGTAGTCGGTTCGGCGATTGGTCTCTACTACTACCTGCGCGTTGCTGTGAGTCTGTATCTGAACGCGCCGGAGAAATTGAGCCGCGACGCACCGTCAAACTGGCAGTACAGCGCCGGCGGTATTGTGGTTCTGATTTCCGCTTTACTGGTACTGGTCCTCGGCGTCTGGCCGCAGCCGTTGATTAGCCTGGTGCAACTGGCACTGCCGCTGATGTAAGCGAAACGCTGAAATAAAAAAACCGCCGATATCAGGCGGTTTTTTTTGCGCTGCTAAATGTTCAGGCACTTTGCCGGCTTATCAACGGCCCCTGGCGCCGGGATGCAGCACGATCCAGCACTTCTTCAATCACTGAAGAAAGCTCGTTGATTTCAAATTTCGCTACGTAGCCATCGGCCTGTACTTTACGCACGTGATCTTCATTAGCATTACCGGAAAGTGAAGAGTGGATCACCACCGGAATATGTTTCAGTCGCTCATCGGTTTTAATTTTACGGGTCAGCGTAAACCCATCCATCTCCGGCATTTCAAGGTCGGTCAGCACCATCGAAATTTTATCCGTTATCGGTACGCCTTCAACGCGGGCGGCTTCCGCCAGCGCCTCAATCGTTTCCCAGGCTTCCTTTCCGGTAATATGCAACTGCGCCGGGATCTCCATGGCTTCCAGCGCTTTGGCCAGCATCATCCGCGCGACTTTAGAATCTTCGGCTACAATGGCAGTCGATCCTGGCTTCACTTTAAATTTTTGCGTCTGGATATGGGTTGCATGCAGGTCGTGCTCTGCGGGTACGATGTCATACAGGATCTGTTCAACATCGATGACCAGCGCGAGATTATTGCTATTTTTATCCTCATCCAGACAGGCAATGCTGGTAATGTACTGCCCGTTAATCGCTTTTTCAGCGGTATGGATTTGTGTCCAGTCGAGGCGAATAATATTTTCCACCGACTCCACGGCAAACGCCTGCACGCTGCGGGCATACTCGGTAATCAACAGAATATTTAGTCCTTTCGAAGGCTTACAGCCTGCAACCGCGGGCAAATCAATAACCGGGATGATTTGATCGCGGATATTCACCATCCCGAGTAGCGGCGGCTTGATCCCGGCTGGGCGAGTGAATGCTGGCATCGGTACGATCTCGCGCAGTTTAAACACGTTGATGCCAAACAATTCTGATTTTTCATCGTGGGCGGACTCGCCGAGGCGAAACAGCAGCAGCTCAAAGCGGTTTGACAGGGTCAGATTGGCCCTGTCATCAATGTCTTTCTGAAAAGTGTCCATAAAGCCCTCAGGAGGTAAGGTAAACGCGAAACCGTATTACCGGGTTATCGGCACCTTGCGGGAAAAATCGAGGGCTTTACGCTTAAACCGTGATGACGGCGAAATCTTCTGCCAGCTGAGTGTGTGGAAAATGCTGTCGACACTCCGCCAGAAGCTCTGCTGCGCGCGCCGCGTCATAGCGGGAACTGATGTGCGTGGCAATCAGTCTTCCTGCGCCAGCCTGCCTCGCCAGATCCGCCGCCTGTATGGTCGAGGAGTGACCGCGGCTGTTGGCTTTCTCTGCCATCGCATGTTCCAGGGTCGTTTCATGGACCATGACATCGACGCCGCGAGCAAGGTTTAGCGCTTCAGGGCAGGGGGCGGTATCGCCAAAAATAGCCAGCTTTTTGCCCGCTGTCGGCGCGCTCAGATAATCGTTGCCATTAATAACCCGGCCATCGTCGAGCGTAACGGTCAGCCCCTGTTTGAGCTTCTGAAAAAGCGGGCCTGGCACAATACCCTCGGCTTTCAGTGCGCCAGCGTTGAGCGCGCCGGGTTTATCATGTTCCTCAATACGGTAGCCGTAGCATTCAACCGGATGATTAAGCGGGAAAGCCGTCACCGTATAATTCTCGTCGGTAAACACCTCGCCCGCGCTGATTTCGTTGATAGTCAGCGGATAATCGGTCCAGGAGCCGCTTAAACGCAGTGCCGTTTCAACGAACTCACGCAGCCCTGCTGGCCCGTACAGCGTCAGCGGCTGCGGATTACCCTGCATTGATCGGCTGCACAACAGCCCGGGCAGGCCGAACAGGTGATCGCCGTGCAGATGGGTAATAAAGATTTTATCCAGCTTGCCAGGATGAAATGCCGTTTTCAGCAGCTGATGCTGCGTGCCTTCGCCGCAGTCAAAAAGCCATACGGCACTGGCTGTGGGCTGTTGCAAATTAAGTAAGATAGACGTCATATTACGCTTACGGGTAGGTACCCCTGCGGACGTTCCCAAAAAAACCAGTTCCATAATCGTTATCCTCGCCGCGCCGGTAAAAACGTATTATAACGCGACGAACTCACTCAGGAGTAAAGTATGATCCAGTGGCAGGACCTTCATCATTCGCAGTTAACCGTTCCCCAGCTGTATGCACTACTTAAGTTGCGCTGCGAGGTCTTTGTCGTGGAACAGAACTGTCCGTATCAGGATATTGACGATGAAGACCTGGCCGGTGAGAACCGTCATCTTCTCGGCTGGCGGAATAATACCCTGGTGGCGTATGCGAGGATTCTGAAAAGCGAGCGGGAGTATGACCCGGTAGTCATTGGTCGGGTGATCGTCAGCGAGGCAGTTCGCGGCGAAAAACTGGGTCATCAGCTCATGTCTAAAGCCGTCGCCAGCTGTGAGCAATACTGGCCGCAGCACGCGCTGTACCTGAGCGCGCAGGCCCATCTGCAAAAATTCTACGCGCAGTTTGGCTTCATTCCGGTGACGGACATTTATCTCGAAGACGATATTCCTCATATTGGTATGGCACGCGAAGTTGTCCAGGCGTAACGTAAAGTCCTTGTCTATAGTTATCTGACTGGCCTTGTAAAACATGGAGAAAGCAAATGTCTTATCACTCTTATGAATCACGAATCGACGACGATCTGACTCTTCTGAGCGAAACACTGGAGGAAGTCCTGCGCTCCTCTGGCGATCCTACCGATCAGAAATACATTGAGCTTAAAGCGCGTGCAGAGCAGTCTCTGGAAGACGTTAAAAACCGCGTCAGTCAGGCTTCAGACACCTATTATTACCGGGCTAAACAAGTGGCCTACCGTGCAGATGACTATGTGCGTGAAAAACCGTGGCAGGGCGTAGGTATTGGTGCGGCGGCAGGCCTGGTCTTCGGCCTTCTGCTTCGCGGCTAATTCCACTTCCTCACTCTTTAAGGGTACTGCTTTTATCGGCAGTACCCTTTATAATTTGCGGGTTTTAAGCGCCAGAAGAATGCCCTTTTTCTAATGGTGATGCCCGGGACCGTCCCTTGCAGTGCCATTCCTCTTAAAACATCGATAATTGTAATTTATTGCGCTTTTCGCGTACTGACTCACACAATCCCGATTCATATCAAAAATTCATCGTTTTCTCTTATTTATACTGTATCGCAATATTGATACCGGACAAATTTATGTCAGTGAGTGCATTTAACCGACGCTGGGCGACAGTAATCATTGAAGCATTAACGCGTCATGGCGTGCGACATGTGTGCATTGCGCCCGGTTCGCGCTCCACGCCGTTAACGCTGGCGGCAGCGGAAAATCCTGCGCTTATTCAGCACACGCATTTTGACGAGCGTGGGCTTGGGCACCTGGCGCTGGGCCTCGCCAAAGCAGCTCAGGAGCCAGTGGCGGTGATTGTTACGTCCGGAACAGCGGTAGCGAATCTCTATCCTGCACTGATCGAAGCCGGGCTGACCGGAGAAAAACTCATTTTGCTCACTGCCGACCGTCCGCCAGAGCTTATCGACTGCGGCGCTAACCAGGCTATCCGTCAGCCGGGCATGTTCGCGACACATCCCGCTCAGGCACTCGCGTTACCGCGTCCCAGCCCCGATATTCCCGCCAGATGGCTGATCTCTTCTATTGATAACCTGCTGGCGAACCTACACGCGGGCGGGGCACACATTAACTGCCCGTTTGCCGAACCCTTATATGGCGAAATGGATGAGACCCATCTTGACTGGCAGCAGGCGCCTGGCCGCTGGTGGCAGGATGATAAACCCTGGCTTCAGAGCTGCCTGACGCTGAAGAGTGAACGCCAGCACGACTGGTTTCAGTGGCGGCAAAAGCGCGGCGTGGTGATCGCGGGCAGAATGGGCGCGACAGAAGGTCAGCGCGTGGCTGAATGGGCTAAAACGCTGGGCTGGCCGCTGATTGGCGATGTGCTATCGCAAACCGGGCAGCCGCTGCCGTGTGCCGATTTATGGCTGGGTAATGCGCAGGCTATCGACGCGTTAAATCAGGCGCAAATCGTTATTCAGTTCGGCAGCAGCCTGACGGGGAAACGGCTTTTACAATGGCAGTTGAACTGCGAACCAGAAGAGTACTGGCTGGTCGATAATCTTACCGGGCGGCTCGACCCGGCGCAGCATCGGGGGCGTCGCCTGGTGTCTCCGGTCGCGGACTGGCTGATTCAACATCCGGCAGAGAAACGTCCGCCGTGGTGCGTGACGATCCCGCATCTGGCTGAGCAGGCGTGGCAGACAGTCCACGCCATCCGCGAGACCTTTGGTGAGGCGCAGCTGGCGCATCGCATTAGCGACTATCTGCCGGCGCGGGGGCAGCTTTTTGTCGGTAACAGCCTGGTCGTACGCCTGATCGATGCGCTGGGCCAGCTGCCGGCTGGCTATCCGGTATACAGTAATCGCGGGGCCAGCGGAATTGACGGGCTGATCTCTACCGCCGCAGGCGTTCAGCGAGCCAGCGCCAGGCCGACACTTGCCATTGTGGGCGACTTATCTGCCCTCTACGATCTTAACAGTCTGGCTCTGCTGCGCCAGGTATCGGCTCCGCTGGTCCTGATCGTGGTGAACAATAATGGCGGGCAGATTTTCTCCCTGCTCCCGACTCCGGTTAATGAACGCGAGCGACTCTACTGTATGCCACAGAATGTGCATTTCGACCATGCTGCCGCGCTGTTTGGTCTGGATTATGCGCGCGTCAGCGACTGGGATACGCTGGAACAGACGCTGTCCCGAGCCTGGCGTACGCCTTCGGCAACGCTTGTCGAAGTGGTGGTTAACAGCACCGATGGCGCTCAGACGCTACAGCAGCTTCTGGCGCAGGTCAGCCACCTGTGATCCTGCACGCGGTGGCGAAACGGGCGCCGGCAGCGCAATGCTGGCTGGTTTTCCTGCACGGTTTTTCCGGCGATTGCCGCGAATGGCATGACATCGGGGAACAGTTTCAGGATCACTCCAGGCTGTATATCGACCTTCCCGGTCATGGTGGTTCAGCGGCCCTGCAGGTCGGTGGATTTGCCGACGTTAACGCGGCGCTGGCGGCGACGCTCGTTAGTTACAACATACTTGAGTACTGGTTGGTGGGGTACTCCCTCGGCGGCCGCATTGCAATGCACTGGGCATGTCAGGGCAAACCTCCCGGTCTGCGCGGCGTGATTGTTGAGGGCGGCCATCCGGGATTGCAGGACGACGAGGCCCGCCGTCGCCGGTGGCTGAATGACCAGCAGTGGGCCTGGCGTTTTCGTCATCAGCCGCTTAATGAGGTATTCAATAGCTGGTATCAACAGCCGGTTTTTGCATCTTTAACCGATGCCCAACGCCAGGCGCTGGTCTCACTACGCCAGCACAATCACGGCCCTGCACTGGCCGATATGCTGCTCGCAACTTCACTGGCGGTCCAGCCCGACTTACGCCCGGCGCTAAGCGCCCGGCAATTCCCCCTTTGGTACTTATGCGGCGAGCGCGATGCTAAGTTCAGCGCGCTCGCTGATGAACTTAACCTGGCTCGTTATAGTATTTCCGCCGCCGGGCACAACGCTCACCGGGAAGCGCCGGCAGAGGTTGCTACCGCACTGGCGCAGTTATTGCCACTCTGATTTAAGGAAACATGATGATTTATCCTGATGAAAACATGCTTTACGCCCCCGCTGAATGGCAAGATTGCTCGGAAGGGTATACCGACATCCGCTATCAAAAATCCGTTGATGGTATTGCAAAAATCACCATCAATCGCCCGCAGGTCCGCAACGCATTTCGTCCGCTGACCGTTAAAGAGATGATTCAGGCCCTGGCCGACGCTCGTTACGATGATAACGTTGGGGTCATTATTCTTACCGGTGAAGGCGATAAGGCTTTCTGTGCCGGTGGCGATCAGAAAGTGCGTGGCGATTACGGCGGCTATCAGGATGACTCGGGTGTTCACCACCTTAACGTGCTGGATTTCCAGCGTCAGATCCGCACCTGTCCTAAGCCGGTTGTAGCGATGGTCGCGGGATATTCCATCGGCGGCGGGCATGTCCTGCATATGATGTGCGATCTGACTATCGCGGCGGAAAATGCCATCTTCGGCCAGACCGGTCCGAAAGTCGGCTCCTTCGACGGCGGCTGGGGCGCCGCCTACATGGCACGCATCGTCGGGCAGAAAAAAGCACGTGAAATCTGGTTCCTGTGCCGTCAATACGACGCAAAACAGGCGCTCGATATGGGACTGGTTAATACCGTTGTCCCACTGGCTGAACTTGAGAAAGAAACCGTACGCTGGTGCCGGGAAATGCTGCAAAACAGCCCCATGGCGCTGCGCTGCCTGAAAGCGGCTCTGAACGCAGACTGTGACGGTCAGGCGGGTTTACAGGAGCTGGCGGGGAATGCCACGATGCTGTTTTACATGACCGAAGAAGGTCAGGAAGGGCGCAATGCATTTAACCAGAAGCGCCAGCCAGATTTCAGCAAATTTAAACGGAATCCATAATGCATAGTGCTCAGGTCTGGCGCTGGCAAATCCCGATGGATGCAGGCGTGATCCTGCGCGAGCGGCGTTTAAAGACGCGGGACGGGCTGTTTCTGTGCCTGAATAGCGGTAGATGTGAAGGGTGGGGGGAAATCTCCCCTCTGCCCGGTTTCAGCTTCGAAACGCTGGAACAGGCTCAGGCATGTCTGCTGGACTGGGCGCGCGAGTGGGAGCTGGGTGGCGATCCTGCCCTGCCGACTCTGCCTTCGGTCGCATTTGGCATCAGTTGCGCACTGGCAGAGTGGCAGGGTGAACTGCCGCAGGCGGCGAATTATCAGGCCGCACCGTTATGTACCGGCGATCCGGACGCGCTTCTGCCGTTACTCGCTGCCATGCCCGGTGAGAAAGTCGCCAAGGTTAAAGTCGGACTGTATGAAGCGGTGCGTGACGGCATGGTAGTCAATCTGCTGCTGGAAGCCATTCCCGACTTACAATTGCGTCTTGATGCCAACCGCGCATGGACGCCACTGAAAGCACAGCAGTTTGCCAGATACGTTAATCCCGCCCTGCGCGATCGTATTGCATTTCTGGAGGAGCCATGCAAAACCCGCGACGACTCCCGCGCATTTGCCCGCGAGACCGGGATCGCTATCGCCTGGGATGAAAGCCTGCGCGAAGCTGATTTTTGTTTTGCCGCTGAACCTGGCCTGCGGGCAGTGGTGATCAAACCGACGCTCACCGGCAGTCTGCAAAAAGTCCGCGATCAGGTGCATATGGCCCATGCGCTTGGCTTAACGGCGGTGATCAGCTCGTCAATCGAATCGAGTTTAGGGCTGACCCAGCTGGCACGACTGGCCGCCTGGCTGACGCCGCACACGCTTCCGGGGCTGGATACCCTGAATCTGATGCAGGCGCAATTACTTCGTCGCTGGCCTGCAAGTCCGTTGCCGTGTCTGAATCAAGACATGATGGTGCGGCTGCGATGACATTTACCGACTGGCCGTGGCGACACTGGCGTAACCAGCGCCCGGACGCGCAGGCTCTGCGACTCGACGATGAGCCGCTTAGCTGGCAGACACTGTGTACACGCCTTGATACGCTGGCCGCCGGTTTTGCGGCCCAGGGCGTGCGGGAAGGGCAGGGTGTCATGCTGCGGGGCGTTAATCATCCGTCGATGCTGCTTTCATGGCTGGCGCTGCTACAGTGCGGGGCACGGGTCCTGCCGGTGAATCCACAGCTACCGATATCGATGCTGGATGTGCTGCTGCCCGGACTTACGTTGCATCATGCCCTGAACATTGCAGACGAGCAGTCTTTTGCCGGCCTGACCGTTCTGAAATTGCAGGAGGTCGATGGCGTTCATGCTGCGGCCTGGCGGCCTGAGCGTCTGGCATCAATGACCCTGACTTCAGGCTCAACCGGGCTACCCAAAGCCGCGGTGCATACCTGCGCGGCGCATCTTGCCAGCGCCCGGGGGGTGCTGGCAATGATCTCCTTTGCAGCGCAGGATGACTGGCTGCTGTCGCTACCGCTGTTTCATGTTTCCGGGCAGGGCATAATCTGGCGCTGGCTGCAGGCCGGAGCACGACTGACCGTACGTGTTAAACAACCGCTGGAGCAGGCGCTGGCTGGCTGTACTCATGCCTCGCTAGTGCCCACACAGCTTTGGCGCCTGCTGGAACGTGATACGCCGGTAGCTCTGAAAGCGGTGTTACTGGGCGGGGCGGCGATCCCGGTGGACTTAACGCGTCAGGCGCGAGCGCGCGGGATCCGCAGCTGGTGTGGCTATGGTCTGACCGAATTCGCCTCAACGGTGTGCGCAAAAGAAGCTGATGGCCTGGCCGATGTCGGCGTGCCGTTACCGGAGCGTGAAATGCGTCTGGTCAATGGCGAAGTCTGGCTGCGTGCCGCCAGTATGGCGGAGGGCTACTGGCATGATGGCGAGATTATCCCGCTGCTCAATGAACAGGGCTGGTTTGCCACCCGCGATCGCGGTGAACTGCATAATGGGCGCTTAACCCTTGTCGGCAGGCTGGATAATCTCTTTTTTAGCGGTGGAGAAGGTATTCAGCCGGAGGAAGTTGAGCGTGTTATCGCTGCACACCCAGATATCCTGCAGGTTTTCGTGGTGCCGGTTGCGGACCCGGAGTATGGCCAGCGTCCGGTGGCGGTGGTGGAGAGCGATACGCCGCTGGATATCCGGCAGTTATCCCTGTGGGTGAGTGATAAACTTGCCGGCTTCCAGCGACCGGTTCACTGGCTTTTATTACCTGACTCACTTAAAACGGGCGGCATTAAAATCTCGCGCCAGGCTTTGCAGGGGTGGGTTAATACAACGGTAGGTTGAAAGGGTGAGTGCTGTTGTTTTTCAAGGCCGGGTAAGCGCAGCACCACCCGGCATGAAAGGCACCTTAGCGCCCGTTAAACAATTATTCCGCGTTTTTTAATGCTGCCAGAGCCGCAGCAACACCTGCGCCATATTCCGGATGCACTTCACTGAACAAGCCAATCTGCCGCTGCTGAATAAATTCGGGCACCTCTTTCATATCCCCGGCGATACGGGCAAACATGCGCTGATGCTCTTCATCACTCAGCAGCTCATATAATTTACGCGGCTGGCTGAAATAATCGGTATCTTCGCGATGATTCCAGTGATCGGCGGCGCCTTCAAGGCTCAACGGCGGTTCGCTGTAATCCGGCTGTTCCTGAAATACGCCAAAGCTATTAGGCTCATACGTTGGACCATTACCGCTATTGCCGTCAATGCGCATTGCGCCATCGCGATGATAGTTATGGAACGGGCAGCGCGGTGCATTCACCGGGATCTGATGATGATTAACCCCCAGGCGATAACGATGCGCATCGCCATAAGAGAACAGGCGACCTTGTAGCATCCGGTCGGGCGAAAAACCGATGCCCGGGACAACATTGGCCGGCGACATTGCAACCTGTTCAACCTCGGCAAAATAGTTATCCGGGTTACGATTAAGTTCCAGGATGCCCACTTCAATGAGCGGATAATCACCGTGCGGCCACACTTTGGTCAGATCAAACGGATTGTAAGGTACCGTTGAGGCTTCCTCTTCCGGCATAATCTGCACATAGAACGTCCAGCGCGGGAAATCGCCTTTTTCAATCGAATTAAACAAATCACGCTGCGAGCTTTCGCGGTCTTCTGCCACCAGGCGTTTGGCTTCATCATCCATAAGGTTGGCAATACCCTGTTGGGATTTCAGGTGGAATTTGACCCAGAAACGTTCATTGTTATGGTTGATAAAGCTGAAAGCATGACTGCCGAAGCCGTGCATGGTGCGATAGGAGAAAGGCAGACCGCGATCGCTGAAGTCAATGGTTAACTGATGCAGGGTTTCCGGCAGGTGGGAGAAGAAATCCCACTTATAGGTAGGATTACGCAGGTTAGTGCGCGGGTCACGTTTTACCACATGATTCAGATCCGGGAATTTCAGCGGATCGCGCAGGTAGAATACGGGGGTGTTATTCCCTACTAAATCCCAGTTACCTTCTTCGGTATAAAATTTGATTGAAAAACCGCGGATATCGCGCTCGGCATCCGCGGCACCACGTTCGCCGGCCACCGTCGAGAAACGTAAAAACAGATCGGTTTTTTTACCGATGTCGGAAAAAATCTTAGCGCGGGTGTAAGCCGTAATATCCTGGGTCACTGTAAACGTACCATATGCGCCGGAACCTTTAGCATGCATACGGCGTTCCGGGATCACCTCCCGGTCAAAATGCGCCAGTTTTTCCAGAAACCAGACGTCCTGTAACAGCATCGGGCCACGAGGACCGGCAGTAGCAACGTTATTATTGTGCGCCACAGGTGCGCCAGCGGAGGTGGTTAATCCTTTTTTGCTCATCTTTATCTCCTGATAGATGTTTAAAAAGTGTTTAATTTCCGTTTAATTTCCGTTTGATTTGGCAAATTAATCTAGGGCATATTTGTACGCAATGTATTGATCCCGGGCAATTTGTCTCTCTCTATTGCAGTCATACCTTTCACCTCTCAACGCAGCGGCAATCTGCACTTACATTTAATGCCGGCGATAGCGAACTTAGTGCATTGCTTCTGGAGGATTCAATTGTACAATCCTGCGGTTTTGGGACGTTTTACCTGGTATTTGTGGAAGCATTAAAATGAAAAAAAGAATTCTGACGGGCGTTTGTGGATTACTCTTTGTCTCTGCTGCGGCTAACGCGCTTAGCGTCAGCGGCCAGGCAGGTAAGGATTACACCAATATTGGCGTCGGCTTTGGCACCGAATCTACCGGGCTGGCGCTGTCCGGCAACTGGGCGCATAACGACGACGATGGTGATATCGCCGGTCTGGGGCTGGGGTTAAATATTCCGCTGGGGCCGTTCATTGCGACCGCTGGCGGCAAAGGGGTTTATCTTAATCCTCAGCGCGGCGATGAAGGCTACGCAGCGGCGGTGGGCGGCGGTTTGCAGTGGCAAATTGGCGATAGCTTCCGTCTGTTTGGCGAGTATTATTACTCTCCTGATTCGCTCTCAAGCGGCGTGAAAGATTACGAAGAAGCGAACGCCGGGGCACGACTGACAATTATGCGTCCGTTAAGCATTGAAGCGGGCTATCGCTATATTAATCTGTCAGGTAAAGACGGTGACCGCGACAGCGCGGTGGCTGACGGTCCTTACATCGGCGTGAATGCCAGCTTCTGATCCTCTGCGGTGCGCTAAACCATCGCACCGCTTTTTTTCCTCTCTCCATGCGTTATAGTTAATCGTCCTCTTTTGCTGGAGAAAATAATGATAAATGTGGAGATGCTATCCACGGGTGACGAAGTTCTGCACGGACAGATCGTCGACACCAATGCCGCCTGGCTTGCTGATTTTTTATTTACGCAGGGATTCCCGCTTTCTCGCCGCAACACAGTCGGCGACAATCTACAGGATCTGATCGCTATTCTGCGCGAGCGCAGCACGCAGGCCGATATCCTGATTGTTAACGGTGGCCTCGGGCCGACCAGTGACGATCTCAGCGCGCTGGCCGCTGCCACGGCGAAGGGTGAAACACTGGTATTACACGAAGCGTGGCTGGCACAAATGGAGCGCTTTTTTAACGAGCGTGGACGGGTAATGGCGCCCAGCAACCGTAAGCAGGCGGAAATCCCGGCCAGCGCTGAGCTGGTTGACAACCCGGTCGGAACCGCCTGTGGCTTCGCACTTGAGCTTAACCGCTGCCTGATTTTCTTTACTCCCGGCGTACCGTCGGAATTTAAGGTCATGGTCGAACAGCAGATCCTGCCGCGCCTGCGTAAGCGCTACAGCCAGGTCGAGCCGCCGCTGTGTCTGCGGCTGACCACTTTTGGTCGTTCAGAAAGCGATCTGGCGCAAAGTCTCGATGCGCTGACCTTGCCGCCGGGTGTGACCATGGGTTACCGCTCGTCAATGCCGATTATTGAATTAAAGCTGACCGGCCCGGCTTCTCAGCGCGACGCCATGCAGGCCTTATGGCCCGAGGTGAAACGCGTGGCCGGAGAAAGCCTGATTTTTGAAGGTACTGATGGTCTGGCCGTGGAAATCGCCCGACAGCTTCAGGATCGTCAGCTCAGTCTGACCCTGAGCGAGCAGTTTACCGCCGGGCTGGTGGCGCTACAGCTTTCACGCGCCGGTGCGCCACTGTTAGCGTCGGAAGTGATCCCTGCGCAGGAAGAGTCGCTGGCCCAGACGGCGCGTTGGGTAAGAGAACGCCGCCGCAGCCGCTTTGCCGGGCTGGCGCTGGCGATCACCGGGCTTGAAGCCGATCATCTTAATTTTGCGCTCTCCACGCCGGATGGGACCTGGGCGCTACGGGTGAAATTTAGCGCCACGCGGCACTCTCTGCAGGTCCGTCAGGAGGTCTGCGCGATGATGGCATTAAACATGCTGCGCCGCTGGCTTAGTGGCAAACCGGTCGCCAGCGAACATGGCTGGATCAACATCGTCGAATCGCTGGCGCTATAACCGGAAAGCGCTACGCCAGCGCGCTTGCCAGTAGAGTGATGGGATGTTCACAGCGTTTACGGGTGGACATCTCGATTTGCCATTTGCAGGTTTCACAGTCCGTGACCACGATATCGGCATCGCTTTCGTCTATCTGTTGAAAGAGTGGCGCGCCAATGGCTTGCGATGTGGCGTAATTCTCTTTCTTAAAGCCATAAGTGCCGGCAATACCGCAGCATTGCGACTCCAGGACCGTTAATTCCAGCCCCGGGATCAGACGCAGCAGTTCAAGGGTATACAACGTCCAGCCCATTTTCTCCATATGACACGGCGTGTGATACACCACTTTTAACGGCAGAGATTTTAGCGGCAACGTTTGCCCGGCATCCAGTTTGCGCCACAGCCAGCGGGTTGCCAGTTCAATATGCTCACGCAGGCCGCTGTTATCCACATCCAGCACCTGGGGATACTCGTCGCGCAGCGCAAATGTGCAGGTTGATGAGGTTGCGATCACCGGGATGCGTTTCTCGATAATCGTCTCTCTCAGAGAATCAACGTTGCTGAGAGCCTGTTTACGCGCTTTACGGGTAAACCCGTTGGCAATTAATGGTACGCCGCAGCACTTCTCTTTACTGAGCAACTGAACGCCTGTTCCCGACGCGTTGAGAACGCGGATCAAATCTTTACCCAACTGGGGGTGATTATAATTCACGAAACAGCCGTGAAAAAAAGCCACTTGCTCGCGATATTGCCTCTGTTGCGTTGCCACGCTGCGATACCAGCGGCGGAACGTGCCGCTGGAGTATTTCGGCAATGTACGACGATGATCAATTTTTAAGGCGTGATCGAGCAACTGGCGTACGGGTTTGAGTGAGGTGGCGGTATTAACGATCGGTGCAAACGGCACTGACAGGCGGCCCATTAAATCGGTATGACTCAGGATCGCGTTACGCAGCGAAGGACGCGCGGTGTCATAGCGGGCGCGGGCCTGCTGAATAATATCCCCGATTTTCACGTCCGACGGGCAGGCGATTTCGCAGCGTTTACAGTTGATACAGTATTTGAGCGCCTCGTCGTACAGGGCACCATCTTTTAGCCGCAGTCGTTCGCCGTCCGGACCGGCCTGTTTCGGACCGGGATAGCGCGGATTAACCCGGCTGACCGGGCAGGCGGTAGTACATACCGTACATTTAATACAGCTTTCAAAACGGGTGTCGCTCATCATTGACCTCCGGCAAGCGCGGTAATGTGCTGCGCGGCAAACAGGGCGGTAACGGCAGAGACGCCACCGCCGCAGCCCTGCGCAATCGGATCGAATCCACCGAGCACCGCACCGGCGGCGAACAGATTTTCAGCGGTTTTTCCGTTCACGTTTGGTCGCAGGTATTCATCAACGCTAACCCCAAACTGTTGCCACGGCTGCGGCGTAAAAAAGTCGTCCTCATACCACCCGGCGCGGGAGGTTGTCTGCCGGACCGTCAGCCGTAAAATGGGTTCGTGAACGTCATTACGTCCGGCAACCAGCCCATTGCTGAAAAAACTGCCGCTGGCGAGCACCACATAACGCGGGCGCAGCGGAATGTCGGCATGATGTCGGGTCCAGACTTCACTTGCCATACCGTCGCGTATTGTCACGCATTTAATCTCGTCGCCGGGCATCCAGGTGCCGCCGGATTTGACAAACTGCCGCTGTAGCTGACGATGCAGACGCAGGCCGGCAACAGAAGGCGGTAAGGTTGGAAGCAGATGCAGAGAACACGGAAGACGTTCAATTAACCACTGATAAAGGCGATCATCCTCAAGACCGAAACAGGCAGGTAGCAACACGGCATCGCAGCGTTGTGCGAAGGGCAGGAGTGCGTCATACAGCAGCGGCCAGTGGGCTTCATTATCAAAAAAGCGGGCCAGGGTGACGGCGCGAAACTCGGTGGGATTTTCCCGCAGAACATCCAGCTCAGGCAGATCTATCTCACCTGTTTCAACATCTGCAACGTGCTGACGCAGCGACGCGGCGACCAGATGAGGCTGGAAATCGAGCATTCCGCTGATCCCTGCCACGCAGATCCGTCGGGCGCGTAACGGTGCGACGGGAACTTCCTGCGGCGTCAGCCAGGCCGTACGCAGCGTACCGAGAGGCGTCACGCGTGCGTGATTAGACCGGCAATTTCCCTGCATCACGGCGCCGCACTGCGCAAGCAGTTGCTCCGTTTGTTGCGCCAGGGCCAGCACGGTTTGTGCGCCCAGCAGTGCATAGGGATGTTCTGGCGCGAGGGCGCTAAGTTTTTCCAGCCCGGCGCGAATATCGGTGACGGGTGTACCATCCGGCAGCACGCTCAGCAGATCGAGCGATGCCGATGAAAAGGCGAGGGCGCTTTGTCCCCGGCTGACGATGGCGCAGCGCAATCCGTTGTTCTGTAATTGCAGCCCACAAAGTAGCCCGGTCAGGCCACCGCCGATAATCACCGTATCAAATCTCATGCTTTTGCTCCTTTTCGAGTCCGCACAAGCCCTGATATACCCAGCGGGTAAATTCACTTTCGCGCAGGGCATCACCCCACGCGACAGGCTGCACGCCTTTCCAGCGTTCATTAAGAAAATCTGAGAGTTGGCTGAGGGACTGTGTCGCTGTGGTTACGTTAAAACGCTGTAGCAGCCCGGCGGCACGGCACGCGCACAGCTCACCCTGACAGGTTCCCATCCCGACACGGGTTCGACGACGAAGATCGAGAAGGCTTTTTACCGCCAGATTTTGTACCGCATACTGAACTTCCCCGGCGGTGACGGCTTCGCACTCACACACCACGCTGCGGTTCAGGCGTCCTTCACCGAGCCAGGAGGGCGTGCGGTCACCGTGACGATATACCGCTGAGCCGCGAAGTGGCGCAGGCAGCGAAATCATACGCTGGAGCGTTTTCTCCACCGTATCCTGCGAGCCTGGAAGTGGCGTACTGGCGGTGGAGCAGGGTTGCGTATTGCCCAGTTTGCGACACACCGCATCAGTTGCCCACTCCGCCATCAGGCGATAGGTCATTAATTTGCCGCCGGTGATGGTGATAAATCCTTCCATGCCATCACGACTGGCGTGATCGAGCAGCACAATCCCCCGGCTGACGTTGCGTCCGGCAGGATCGTTATCGCTGGCGACCAGCGGACGTACGCCAGCGTAGGCGCGTAAAATCCGTGTGGTCGCCATGATCGGCGCGAGTTTTTCACCCTCGCGCAGCAAAATATCGACCTCGTCGGACGTTACCCGATTCTGGTCTATCTCATCATAATTAATGTGCAGCGATGTGGTGCCAATTAGCGAAATGGTATCTCCCGGCACCAGAATATCGGCATCAGAAGGTTTACGGCAGCGGTTAATAACATGCTGATTAATACGGTGATCGAGGATCAGCAAGGACCCTTTAGCAGGAAACATTCGAATGCTCAGGTCAGCATATTCTGCAATGCGCTGACCCCAAATTCCCGCCGCGTTAACCACCACGGAAGCGTAAAGCTGCCGGGTTTCACCAGTCAGAGTATTCAGGACATGCACGCCACAAACGGTCGCGCCGTTGCGGATAAGCCCGGTGACAGCATGTGCGGTAAGAATGGTGGCACCGTGCTCGCGGGCATCCAGCATATTAGCAGCGGTCAATCGGAAGGGATCAACCGTACCATCCGGCACTCTGACAGCACCGGTAAGCTGCGGATTAACCGCAGGCTCTATGCGACGAGCCAGTGAGGGATCGATGATGTCGGCAGCAATACCCGCGTCATGGCAGGCCTTCACAAAAGTCGCCTGAAAAGACAATTCATCTTCCGGTAGCGTAATAAATAGGCCGTCGGTCGGTTCAATACAATGGCGGGCAATACGTTTAAGAATTTGGTTTTCGCTAATACACTCGCGGGCGGATTCACCATCGGTTACCGCATAACGCGCGCCGCTGTGCAACAATCCATGATTGCGTCCGGTCGCGCCAGTCGCAATATCGTGACGTTCCACCAGCGTGACCCGCAGTCCGCGCAGGGCGCAATCGCGGGCGATCCCGGCACCGGTCGCGCCGCCACCAATCACAATCACATCACTTTCCAGCTCTGCGCTCATCGCTGTTTCCTCATGTTCGTTTCTTAACATTTAGGCATATAAACAGGGATGAATGTTTGATTTCGAGCATGTTCGCGCCTTTTTCGAAGATTAAATGTGACCTAATGCGCCTTTCTGAACATTTGTCATAAAAATGTAACAAACTATGCTTTAATGCACCTGTGGTCAGCCGTCCTTTAACGTTATGAACACATACAGCAGGCGCGACAGTAAAACGACCTGCCTTTTACCTCTGAATATGAAATGGCCTCGGAGGCTATTATGTTAAGTATTTTTAAACCCTCACCTCACAGGTCCCGCCTGCCTGCGGCGGAAATCGATCCGGTTTATCGCCGACTCCGCTGGCAAATTTTCATGGGCATCTTCTTTGGTTACGCGGCCTACTATCTGGTGCGTAAGAACTTTGCCCTGGCAATGCCATATCTTATTGAGCAAGGATTTACCCGTGGCGATCTGGGCTTCGCGCTGTCGGGGATTTCCATTGCTTACGGTTTTTCCAAATTCATCATGGGGTCGATATCCGATCGCTCAAATCCCCGCGTGTTCCTCCCTGCAGGATTGATTCTGGCTGCGGCTGTCATGCTGTTTATGGGATTTGTACCATGGGCCACTTCCAGCATCGCCATCATGTTCGTGCTGCTGTTCCTGTGCGGCTGGTTTCAGGGCATGGGCTGGCCGCCCTGTGGACGCACCATGGTTCACTGGTGGTCACAAAAAGAGCGCGGCGGAATTGTCTCCGTCTGGAACTGCGCGCATAACGTTGGCGGCGGTATTCCCCCGCTGCTATTTTTACTGGGAATGGCGTGGTTTAACGACTGGAAAGCGGCGCTGTATATGCCTGCGTTTGCCGCCATTGTGGTAGCGCTAATTGCGTTTGCGCTAATGCGCGATACGCCGCAGTCTTGCGGTCTGCCGCCCATCGAAGAGTATAAGAACGACTACCCGGACGACTATAACGAGCAGGCAGAAGAGGAGCTTACGGCGAAGCAAATCTTTATGCAGTACGTGCTGCCCAATAAGCTGTTGTGGTATATCGCGATTGCTAACGTATTTGTTTATCTTCTGCGCTACGGCATTCTTGACTGGTCGCCAACCTACCTGAAAGAAGTGAAGCACTTTGCGCTGGATAAATCGTCGTGGGCCTATTTCCTGTACGAGTATGCCGGAATACCGGGAACGCTGCTGTGCGGCTGGATGTCAGATAAGGTCTTTCGCGGTAACCGTGGCGCGACCGGCGTATTTTTCATGACCCTGGTGACCATCGCGACAATTGTTTATTGGCTGAACCCGCCGGGTAACCCGACAGTAGACATGCTGTGCATGATCACCATTGGCTTTTTAATTTACGGGCCGGTAATGCTAATTGGTCTTCATGCCCTGGAGCTGGCGCCGAAGAAAGCAGCCGGTACGGCGGCCGGTTTCACCGGACTGTTTGGTTATCTCGGCGGCTCCGTGGCAGCCAGTGCGATTGTCGGTTATACCGTCGATTTCTTCGGCTGGGACGGCGGGTTTATCGTGATGATAGGCGGTAGCGTGCTGGCGGTATTGCTGCTGATTGTGGTGATGATTGGCGAAAAACGACATCATCAGGCGCTGTTAGAGAAGCGGCGTTAAACGTCAACGGGCGGCAATGTGTCGCCCATTGGCTTCATGGAAACTGGATGTCGTGCAGATGAAAATGCGGGGCAACGTGAAACTTATCTCCACGCAGGAAGTTCACTACGTTTCTCAGATTTCAATTTCAATATCCCCTTTTGCCCTGCAACAGCAGGGCAAAATTTCATCAGGCTGGATGAAGGCTAACGGCGTGGTTAGCCACTCAACCTGACCCGCTACCAGCCGGGTGCGGCAGGAGCCGCAGTACCCTTCGCGACACTGATACTCTACCATCACCTGATGAAACTCCAGCGCCACCAGCAGAGAAGGATGTTCATCCTGACACAGCAGATGTGTGCCAGTGATGCGCAGCGTAACCCGGCTCATCAGAGCTGGAAATCGCTCAGGTCGTCAGTATTTACTTCTGAGTCAATCTGACCGACCAGATAAGAGCTGACTTCGACTTCCTGCGGTGCAACCTGCACGTTGTCGGAGACCAGCCAGGTGTTAATCCACGGGATCGGATTTGAGCGGGTCTGGAACGGGAGATCCAGGCCAACAGCCTGCATACGAATATTAGTAATGTACTCAATGTACTGGCACAAAATATCTTTATTCAGGCCGATCATTGAGCCATCGCGGAACAGATAGCCCGCCCACTCTTTTTCCTGTAGTGCTGCCTGAACAAACAGATCGTAGCACTCCTGCTTACACTCTTCGGCAATCTCTGCCATCTCCGGATCGTCAACGCCTGAGCGCAGCAGGTTCAGCATATGCTGAGTACCGGTCAGGTGTAGCGCTTCGTCACGGGCGATAAGACGAATGATCTTAGCATTGCCTTCCATCAGTTCGCGCTCGGCAAACGCGAAAGAGCAGGCAAAGCTGACGTAGAAGCGGATCGCTTCCAGTGCGTTAACGCTCATCAGACACAGATAGAGCTTTTTCTTCAGTTCATGCAGATTAACCGTAACGCTTTTACCGTTAACCTGATGCGTCCCTTCACCCAGCAGATGCCAGTAGCTGGTCATTTCGATCAGTTCATCGTAATAGCTGGAAATCCCCTCGGCACGCTTCTGGATCTGCTCGTTAGTCACGATGTCGTCAAACACAATGGCCGGATCGTTAACGATATTGCGGATGATATGGGTATAAGAGCGTGAGTGGATTGTCTCTGAAAACGCCCATGTTTCTACCCAGGTTTCCAGTTCCGGGATAGAGATTAGCGGCAGCAGCGCAACGTTAGGACTGCGGCCCTGGATCGAATCCAGCAGGGTCTGATATTTCAGGTTGCTGATAAAAATGTGTTTCTCATGCTCAGGCAGGGCCTGATAGTCAATGCGATCGCGCGACACATCCACTTCTTCCGGACGCCAGAAGAAGGAGAGCTGCTTTTCAATCAGCTTTTCGAAGATGTCATATTTTTGCTGATCGTAACGCGCCACGTTCACCGATTGACCGAAAAACATCGGTTCCAGAAGCTGGTTATTTTTGGTCTGTGAAAAAGTGGTGTATGCCATGAATGTGAGTCCTTTGTGGAATGAATACCGGATACAACGCGGGTGCGTGGTATCCGGCTGCAAACCATGAAATCGTAAACCGGGTTAACAGAGTGTTACCCGGCATCGTTCATCAAATCTTACAGGCGCCGCTTTCGCAGCCATCGTCCTGGATAGACGGTGCCAGGTCATCCTGCGCATCTTCAGCCCCATCGCGGGTGTTTTGATAGTACAGCGTTTTTACACCAAATTTGTAGGCGGTGAGCAGGTCTTTTAACAATTGCTGCATCGGCACTTTCCCGGACGGAAAACGCGTCGGATCGTAGTTAGTATTGGCAGAAATCGACTGGTCGATAAACTTCTGCATGATCCCAACCAGTTGCAGGTAACCGTCGTTATTCGGCATTTCCCACAGCAGTTCATAATTATTTTTCAGATGCTCATAATCCGGCACTACCTGGCGCAGAATACCGTCTTTCGACGCTTTGATACTCACGTGACCGCGCGGCGGCTCAATACCGTTGGTGGCATTTGAAATCTGCGACGAGGTTTCAGACGGCATCAGGGCAGACAGCGTAGAGTTGCGCAGGCCGTGAGTTTTAATCGATTCACGCAGGGTTTCCCAGTCGTAATGCAGCGGCTCCCGGGTGATCGCATCAAGATCTTTTTTGTAGGTATCGATCGGCAGAATACCCTGCGCATAGGTGGTTTCATTAAACCACGGGCAGGCACCTTGCTCTTTGGCCAGTTCGTTAGAGGCTTTCAACAGATAATATTGAATGGCTTCAAAGGTCTGATGCGTCAGATCGTTGGCGCTGCCGTCAGAGTAACGCTTGCCGTTTTTCGCCAGCCAGTAAGCATAGTTAATAACGCCAATACCCAGAGTACGACGGCCCATTGCACCGCGTTTAGCTGCCGGAATAGGGTAATCCTGATAGTCGAGCAGCGCATCCAGCGCGCGAACCGCCAGTACCGCCAGGCCTTCAAGCTCGTCGAGATTTTTAATCACGCCAAGGTTGAACGCGGACAGAGTACACAGCGCAATTTCACCGTTTTCATCGTTAACGTCGAGCAACGGTTTAGTCGGCAGGGCAATTTCCAGACACAGGTTCGACTGACGAACCGGCGCAACCTGCGGATCAAACGGACTGTGCGTATTACAGTGGTCAACGTTCTGGATGTAGATCCGGCCGGTCGAGGCGCGTTCCTGCATCATCAGGGAGAACAGTTCTACTGCTTTGATGCGCTGCTTGCGAATAGTGCTGTCCTGCTCATATTGCGTATACAGACGTTCAAATTCGTCCTGATCGGCAAAGAAGGCGTCATACAGTCCCGGCACGTCAGACGGGCTAAACAGGGAGATATCTCCGCCTTTCAGCAGGCGGGTATACATAAGTTTGTTGATTTGTACGCCGTAATCCATATGGCGAACGCGGTTGCCTTCAACCCCACGGTTGTTTTTCAGCACCAGCAGGCTTTCTACTTCCAGATGCCACATCGGATAAAACAGTGTCGCAGCACCCCCGCGTACGCCGCCCTGTGAACAGGATTTAACGGCGGTCTGGAAATGCTTGTAAAACGGAATACAGCCGGTGTGGAACGCCTCACCGCCGCGGATCGGACTGCCCAGGGCACGAATACGACCGGCGTTAATACCGATACCGGCACGCTGAGAAACGTATTTTACAATGGCGCTGGAGGTGGCATTGATGGAATCAAGGCTGTCGCCGCACTCAATCAGCACGCAAGAGCTGAACTGGCGAGTCGGCGTGCGCACGCCGGACATGATCGGCGTTGGCAGTGAAATCTTGAAGGTCGAAACCGCATCGTAGAAACGTTTTACGTAATCAAGGCGGGTTTCACGCGGATAGTTAGAGAACAGGCAGGCAGCCACCAGGATATACAGGAACTGGGCGCTTTCATAGATTTCACCGCTGACGCGGTTCTGCACCAGATATTTTCCTTCCAGCTGCTTAACCGCTGCGTAGGAGAACGTCATATCCCGATCGTGCACGATGAACGCGTCCATCCGGGCAAACTCTTCAGGCGAGTAATCTTCCAGCAGATGGGTATCGTATTTGCCCAGCTCAACCATTTTAGACACATGGTCGTACAGTGCCGGCGGCTCAAACTGACCGTATGCTTTCTTACGCAGGTGGAAAATGGCCAGGCGGGCGGCCAGATACTGGTAATCGGGGGCCTCGCGAGAAATCAGATCTGCGGCTGCTTTGATAATGGTCTCGTGAATGTCGGACGTCTTGATCCCGTCATAAAACTGAATGTGGGAGCGCAGTTCGACCTGAGAAATAGAGACGTTATTCAGCCCATCTGCCGCCCAATCCAGCACGCGGTGGATTTTGTCGAGATTAATACGCTCAGTGCGACCGTCACGCTTTGTCACCAGCAGACTCTGATTCATGTGCTTTTTTACCTGTCCGTATAGAAATGACCCCCGCTCATCCACAAAACGTCGTTGTGACTAACTCTGTGGATAAATACTATATGTAGGGGGTGATGAATAAAATGAACGCTATATGGTGAGTATTCTAGTAAGGATTCTTTTGAGTACAAGAGTTGATTTTGAGGTTAAATTGAGGTTGCGAAAGCGTAAGAAAGGAAGAAACCACAGCGCATAAGGCCTGGAGGGCATGTCAATAATCTATAAAAAAAATAGATATTTTGATCAAGCGTCGATTTCTTCATCGACGCCTTAACACGTTTTTCTGATCTTGCATAATGTTTGCGGACCGATAAGCACGATCTGATCCGCACCGTTTTTTTAGTCAGCTTTTGCGCGCGTATGCACCATATAGTTGACGTCAACGCCGGGCGCGAGCTTAAACGTGTTGCTCAGCGGATTGTAATGCAGGCCGGTCATGTGAATATCTTTAAGCGACGTCCGATCGACCCAGCCCAGAAGCTCCGCAGGGCGGATAAATTTTTTCGCATCGTGAGTACCTTTAGGCACCATGCGCAAAATGTATTCCGCGCCCACCACCGCCATCAACCACGCTTTTCCATTACGATTGATGGTGGAGAAAAAGACATGACCGCCAGGCTTCACCAGTTTCGCACAGGCGTTTACCACCGATTGCGGGTCCGGGACGTGTTCAAGCATCTCCATGCAGGTCACAACGTCGTACTGCTGCGCGTGTGTTGCCGCATGTTCTTCCACTGTTTCCTGGACATAATCCACCTCGACGCCGGATTCGAGCGCGTGCAATCGGGCAACCTGTAGGGGCTCTGCGCCCATATCCAGGCCGGTTACGGTTGCACCTTCACGCGCCATGCTTTCAGCGAGGATCCCGCCGCCGCAGCCAACATCGAGGATTTTTTTACCAAACAGGCCGCCTGAGCGCTCTGCAATGTACCCCAGGCGCAGCGGATTAATACGGTGCAGCGGCTTAAACTCGCCTTCCAGATCCCACCAGCGTGACGCAACAGCTTCAAATTTGGCGATCTCGTGATGGTCAACATTCGGGGCCACCGAGGTTTTTTCGGCATTCATTGGCGCTTTTACTCCTTATTTGGCAAGTCGTCTGAGTATATCAGCACCACGGGATGAATAAAGCCTTCCCGGAGCGCCATTCCCTTTACCTGTCTCATGACGATTGTGTTATAATTTGCGACCTTTGAATCCGGGATACAGTAGAGGGATAGCGGTTAGATGAGCGACCTTGCGAGAGAAATTACACCGGTTAACATCGAGGAAGAGCTGAAAAGCTCCTATCTGGATTATGCGATGTCGGTCATTGTTGGCCGTGCGCTGCCGGACGTCCGCGATGGCCTGAAGCCGGTTCACCGTCGCGTACTATACGCCATGAACGTATTGGGCAATGACTGGAACAAAGCCTATAAAAAATCAGCCCGCGTAGTCGGTGACGTTATCGGTAAATATCACCCTCATGGTGATACTGCCGTGTACGACACCATCGTTCGTATGGCCCAGCCATTCTCCCTGCGCTATATGCTGGTAGATGGTCAGGGTAACTTCGGTTCTGTCGATGGCGACTCCGCCGCAGCGATGCGTTATACGGAAATCCGTATGTCGAAAATCGCCCACGAACTGATGGCCGACCTGGAAAAAGAGACGGTGGATTTCGTCGATAACTACGACGGAACCGAAAGAATTCCAGACGTTATGCCTACTAAGATCCCGAACCTGTTAGTTAACGGTTCTTCGGGCATCGCGGTCGGGATGGCAACCAACATTCCGCCACACAACCTGACCGAAGTCATTAACGGTTGCCTGGCGTATGTTGACGACGAAGACATCAGCATTGAAGGGCTGATGGAACATATTCCGGGGCCGGATTTCCCGACTGCTGCGATCATTAACGGTCGTCGCGGTATTGAAGAAGCCTATCGTACCGGTCGCGGCAAAGTATATATTCGCGCCCGCGCGGAAGTCGAAGCGGACGCGAAAACCGGCCGTGAAACCATTATCGTCCACGAAATCCCGTATCAGGTGAACAAAGCGCGCCTGATCGAGAAAATCGCCGAGCTGGTTAAAGACAAACGCGTCGAAGGTATCAGCGCGCTGCGCGACGAGTCTGATAAAGACGGGATGCGCATCGTCATTGAAGTGAAGCGTGATGCCGTCGGTGAAGTGGTTCTTAACAACCTCTACTCACAGACTCAGCTTCAGGTTTCTTTCGGTATCAACATGGTTGCTCTGCACCATGGTCAGCCGAAGATCATGAACCTGAAAGACATTATTGCGGCTTTCGTTCGTCATCGTCGCGAAGTGGTTACCCGTCGTACCATCTTTGAACTGCGCAAAGCGCGCGATCGTGCTCATATCCTTGAGGCACTGGCGATTGCGCTGGCAAACATCGATCCTATCATCGAACTGATTCGTCGCGCGCCGACCCCGGCTGAAGCAAAAGCGGGTCTGGTCGCGCAGCCGTGGGCGCTGGGCAACGTGTCGGCTATGCTGGAACGTGCTGGTGACGATGCTGCACGTCCTGAATGGCTTGAACCTGAGTTTGGCGTGCGTGACGGCCAGTACTATCTGACTGAACAGCAGGCCCAGGCAATCCTCGATCTGCGTTTGCAGAAGTTGACCGGGCTTGAGCATGAAAAACTGCTCGACGAATATAAAGATCTGCTGGGACAAATTGCTGAACTGCTGCACATTCTGGGCAGCGCCGAGCGTCTGATGGAAGTGATCCGCGAAGAGCTGGAACTGGTTCGTGAACAGTTTGGCGATGCGCGCCGCACCGAAATCACCGCCAACAGCGCGGATATTAATATCGAAGATCTGATAAGCCAGGAAGATGTGGTCGTCACACTTTCTCATCAGGGTTACGTGAAATATCAGCCGCTGACGGATTACGAAGCGCAGCGTCGCGGTGGCAAAGGTAAATCAGCCGCCCGTATCAAAGAAGAAGACTTTATTGACCGCCTGCTGGTGGCCAACACCCACGACACCATCCTCTGCTTCTCCAGCCGCGGGCGTCTCTACTGGATGAAAGTCTACCAGCTGCCGGAAGCGAGCCGTGGCGCACGTGGACGTCCTATCGTCAACCTGCTGCCGCTGGAAGCCAATGAGCGTATTACGGCTATTCTGCCGGTCCGCGAATATGCCGAAGGCGTTAACGTCTTTATGGCTACCGCCAGCGGTACGGTGAAGAAAACGGCGCTGACCGAGTTCAGTCGTCCGCGTTCTGCCGGTATTATCGCGGTCAACCTTAACGACGGCGACGAGCTGATTGGCGTGGATCTGACCTCCGGTTCTGATGAAGTCATGCTGTTCTCTGCTGCCGGTAAAGTTGTGCGCTTTAAAGAAAATGCCGTACGTGCCATGGGCCGTACAGCGACCGGGGTACGCGGGATTAAACTTGCCGGCGTCGATAAAGTCGTTTCGCTGATTGTGCCGCGTGGAGAAGGGGCTATTCTGACCGTCACGCAAAACGGTTACGGTAAGCGGACTGCTGAAGACGAGTATCCGACGAAGTCTCGCGGTACGCAGGGCGTTATCTCCATTAAAGTGACCGAGCGTAACGGCTCTGTTGTTGGTGCGGTGCAGGTAACGGATAGCGATCAGATCATGATGATCACCGATGCCGGTACGCTGGTGCGTACGCGCGTATCTGAAATCAGCGTGGTTGGCCGCAATACGCAGGGCGTGATCCTCATCCGTACCGCGGAAGATGAAAACGTCGTGGGTCTGCAGCGTGTCGCTGAGCCGGTTGATGATGAAGAACTGGACTCTATCGACGGTAGCGTTGCAGAAGGGGACGAGGATATCGTTCCGGAAGCCGATGCCGAAGAGGCAGACGCTGAAGATGATGCTGCGGACGACGCTGAAGAGTAATTATTACTGCTTGATATACAACGTCTGATGCGTAGAAAAAGGGCTGGATCTTCCAGCCCTTTTTATCGCCGTTGCGGGTAGCGTGTTTTACCGCTACTTTATTTCCATCCCGATTGTTCTGATGGCTGCTTCCTTTGAAATACCTTGCTTCTTTTCGTAGCACGCTCAAAATTTCGCGCTATATGTTCCGCGTGTTGGCGCTACTGTTATGGCTGCTTATCGCGCTGGCCTCTGTGTTTTATATCGTCAACGCCCTGCACAGCCGCGAGGCTGAAATTCACCAGGAGTTTGCCCTGAATGCCGATCAGGCGCAGCGCTATATTCAGCGAACCTCTGATGTCATAAAGGAACTGAAATATATCGCTGAGAACCGTCTTAGCGCTGAAAATGGTGTTATGGCCGGGCGAAGCCATCTTACTGATATAAACGTGCCCGAGTTTGCGCCGCTGTTTCCTGACTCCGACTGTTCTGCTATGGGAACCGCATGGCGCGGGTCGCTGGAGTCAATGGCGTGGTTTATGCGCTACTGGCGGGATAATTTTTCTGCCGCCTACGATCTGAATCGCGTTTTTCTGATTGGCGGTGACAATCTGTGCATGGCCAATTTTGGCCTGCGTGATATTCCTGTTGAACGTGATGAAGCGTTAAGTGCGCTGCACGAGCGCATTATGAAATATCGCAGTGCACCACAGGAAGAGCGGGGAAATAACCTTTTCTGGGTTAGCCGTGGACCGCGTCCTGACGTTGGGTACTTCTATGCGCTGACCCCGGTTTATCTGGGCAACCGCCTTCAGGCACTGCTGGGCGTTGAGCAGACCATTCGAATGGAAAGCTTTTTTACGCCGGGTAATCTGCCAATAGGCGTCACTATCCTTGATGAAACTGGTCATACCTTAATTTCTTTGACCGGACAGGAGAACACGCCACAAATTGATCCCCGCTGGATGCAGGAGCGGATGTGGTTTGGTTATACCGCTGGCTATCATGAACTGGTACTGAAGAAAAATCTGCTGCCTTCCTCGTTAAGCATTGTCTATTCGGTGCCCGTTGACGCCGTGCTGGAACGCATTCGCATATTGATGATGAATGCCGCACTGCTGAATATTCTGGTTGCCATTGGTCTGTTCTGGCTGGCCCGTGCCTACGAGCGCAGGCTGTTTATTCCGGCAGAAACCGATGCGCAGCGGCTGGAAGAACACGAGCAGTTTAACCGAAAAATTGTGGCTTCCGCGCCGGTCGGGATCTGTATTTTACGCACCCTCGACGGCACTAACATTCTGAGTAATGAACTGGCGCATGACTATCTCAACATGCTTACTCATGAAGATCGCCAGCGGCTGACGCAGATTATTTGCGGCCAGCAGGTTAACTTTGTTGACGTTCTGACCAGCAATAATACCAACCTGCAAATTAGCTTTGTTCATTCGCGCTATCGCAATGAAAACGTCGCAATTTGTGTGCTGGTGGACGTATCATCCCGCGTCAAAATGGAAGAATCTTTGCAGGAAATGGCCCATGCCGCCGAGCAGGCCAGCCAGTCGAAATCGATGTTCCTCGCGACGGTAAGCCATGAACTGCGTACTCCGCTGTACGGTATTATCGGCAACCTCGATCTCCTGCAAACTAAAGAATTACCGAAAGGGGTTGACCGGCTGGTCACGGCGATGAATAACTCGTCCGGTCTGCTACTCAAGATTATCAGCGATATTCTCGACTTCTCAAAAATCGAATCCGAGCAGTTAAAAATTGAACCGCGCGAATTTTCACCGCGCGAAGTGATGAGCCACATTACCGCCAACTATCTGCCGCTGGTGGTAAGAAAACAGCTGGGTCTGTACTGCTTTGTGGAGCCTGACGTCCCGCTGGAAATGAAGGGCGATCCGATGCGTTTACAGCAGGTTATTTCTAACTTGCTGAGTAATGCGATTAAGTTTACCGATACCGGCTGCATTATTTTGCACGTCGGGTGTAAAGATAACTACTTGTCCATTCGCGTGCGCGATACCGGCGTGGGTATTCCGGCGAAAGAGGTGGTTCGCCTGTTCGATCCTTTCTTCCAGGTAGGCACGGGCGTGCAGCGTAACTTCCAGGGGACCGGGCTGGGACTGGCTATTTGTGAAAAACTGATTGGTATGATGGATGGGGATATTTCTGTCGATACTGAGCCGGGTATGGGCAGCCAGTTTACTATCCGTATTCCGCTGTACGGCACGCAAGAAATGCCGGAGATTGCGCTTAGCGGCCTGAGTGAAAAGCGCTGCTGGCTGGCGGTACGTAACGCGTCACTGTATCTGTTCCTGGAGAATCTGCTATCGCGTTATGGCATACGGGTCGCGCGTTATGAAGGGCAATATCCGGATTACGAAGATACGTTGATCACCGACGAAACGGCTCCGGAAGAATGGAGCGGTCGGGCCGTGATCACCTTCTGCCGCCGTCATATCGGTATTCCGCTGGAGCGATCGCCGGGTAAATGGGTACACAGTGTGGCCTCACCGCACGAACTGATGGCGCTGATGGCGAAGATCTACAGCCTTGATATTGAGAACGCGCAGAGTGATTCATCATCACCGACCAGCGATGCTGCCATTGCGGCCAATGACGACATGATGATCCTCGTGGTGGACGATCATCCTATCAATCGGCGCTTGCTTGCCGATCAGCTGGGATCGCTGGGCTATCAGTGTAAAACGGCAAATGACGGGGTCGATGCGCTCAATGTGCTCAGTAAAAACCACATTGATATTATTCTGAGCGATGTGAACATGCCGAATATGGACGGTTATCGGCTGACCCAGCGTATTCGCCAGCTTGGGCTGACGTTGCCGGTCGTTGGCGTAACGGCCAATGCGCTGGCCGAGGAGCGGCAGCGTTGTCTGGAGTCAGGAATGGATAGCTGCCTGTCGAAACCGGTAACGCTGGATGTACTAAAGCAGACGTTAACAACCTATGCAAGTCGCGTCAGAAAGGCGAGAGAGTAGCAAAATCACCCCGGCAGAGTGCCGGGGTGACAAGAGATTAGTCTTTATCGGCAGAAGACAGCGTCACGGAAGAAAGGTAGTTGAGCAGAGCAATATCATTCTCGACGCCCAGTTTCATCATGGCAGATTTTTTCTGGCTGCTGATTGTTTTAATACTGCGGTTCAGCTTTTTGGCAATCTCCGTTACGAGAAAACCTTCGGCAAACAGACGCAGCACTTCACTCTCTTTTGGCGACAGACGTTTGTCACCATAACCACCGGCACTGATTTTCTCCAGCAGGCGCGAAACGCTTTCTGGCGTAAATTTCTTACCTTTTTGCAGCGCGGCCAGGGCTTTCGGCAGATCGGTCGGTGCGCCCTGTTTTAAAACAATCCCTTCGATATCCAGCTCCAGTACTGCACTGAGGATCGCCGGATTATTATTCATTGTCAGGACAATGATAGAAATGCCGGGGAAATGGCGCTTGATATACTTGATCAAAGTGATCCCGTCGCCATATTTGTCGCCTGGCATGGAAAGATCGGTGATCAGCACATGAGCGTCCAGCTTCGGCAGGTTATTTATCAACGCTGTGGAGTCTTCAAATTCGCCAACAACGTTCACCCATTCGATCTGTTCCAGTGATTTACGAATACCGAACAGGACGATAGGATGATCGTCGGCAATAATTACGTTCATGTTGTTCATCTATAAGGCTACCTTGCTACAGTAAGCTCTTGACGTAAGCGTCAATGTCGCTGATGTATTTTTTTATTCCTGGAGAGTCTTTCTCACGAATGACATGTTCCAGCGTTTCACATAGCTGCTTGCCGGGCACCAGATTAAGCATGGCAAATACTCCCTTCAGACGATGAGCCGTCTGCGCCAGCGCAGCGAAATCATCCGTTGCCGCTTCAGTATACAACTTCTTAACATCATCCGGTACTGTGTCCACAAACAGCGCATAATAGCCGCTGGCGTGCAGTTCGGCGTTATCAGTATTTGCGCCGGGGGACTCTACACTCTCTTCCTGAGCCAGCTGCTCTTCTATCAATTGCAGGACGGCGTCCTGCATGGCATTACTCATGTTAAAATTGACCTGAAGCTGACCAGGGCCAATTTGGTGCACGCCAGGCTCATCATCGCTTAAAAGCAAGCCCGAGGCTGTAAGATTAGACGGATTATCTGTTAAAAAGAGATCAAATTCTTGACTCCCGCCTCTTTCATCCGGGGAAATGCAGTTTGCTCCCCAGTTTTCGAGCTGTCTGACCACGATACTGCGAATTTCACTGGAGGTAATGTCTATCATTGCCACTACGTCATCCAGCAGGCGCTCGTCTGCTTCTTCTTCCGGCGCGCTGGCGGCCATTTTTACGTGCAGCAAATAGCGCGTACCCAGCTCATCATGGGATTTGATATTGAGATGCCCACCCAGTTTGCGTGCCAGCTGATCGCAAAGCCAGAAGGTCAGCGCATTAGCTTTACCGTAAGAATCGGCCTGCGTATCGTTAAGATACGGGAAGTGCAGATTGTCGATTTCTCGCGAGGAAACGCCGTTTCCGGTATCCAGAATGCGGAATGTCAGGCGCTCCTCCGCGGATTCATCGGCGCTTACTTCCAGCGTTATCTTGCCGATTTGCGTGGCGGTGACGGCGTACTGGATCAGCAGCAGCAGTATACGGCGCAAGGCATCCCGATCGCCGTAGCGCTGTTCGCTGGCAGGCAGGCTGTTATTAATCAGTAACTGCAGGCCTTTACGTTTGACCATCGGTAGTACTTCCGGCACAACTTCATTGATTAGTTCCTGAATCGAAAACTCACGCGAAGCGCTTTGCCAGCTGCCATCTTCCAGCATATTGGCCAGCTGGATCTCGTCAATCATCCGCACCAGTATATCGGCGTGATGAGCCAGTTTGCGATTTTCATCGGAGGGCAACATCGCAGCTTCGGCGGCAAGCGCTCTGGCAGGACGTTTTAGCGCTTCACCGATGTTGTGCATAAAGGCAATGCGCCCCTGCTGATTTTTTTCATACAGCCGCTGGGCCTGTTTAAGCTTTTTGCTGACCAGAACTTCGCGATCCTGATCGCGAATGATGAAAATCTGCGTACGTGGCACCGCCTGGCTGCGGAACTGGCGAATTTCATACAGTTCATTATTAATGGTCGCCTGAATAACACCCTGATGCTGATCCGCCATGCTGGTAATATTTTGCAGATTAAGGTGCGGCAGCAGGTGGTCGGCAATTTTATTGCTCATCACCGTACGATTGGATTCCAGATCGTGGACCAGCAGACCCAGTGGCAGCAGAGAGACAATTTCTTCATTAATGGCACGCAGCGCCCGAAGTTCATTATTGGCCACGGCAGGGGAGGATGGCACGCCCTGCTGACGGACCGGCTGATGGCGAAAAGTGGTATAGCCAAACAGCGCCAGCGCCAGCAGGCCAATATTGAGCAGTAGCGGCAGGAGGATGTTTTGCAGGGTGTCCAGCATCAGCGTGGTGAAAGGCACCTGCCACACCAGTCGCATACCGGTGGAGTTAATGGCCGAGGTGATTTCTATACGTGTACCATTCAGATTTACACTGGCGCTATCGGCTGCTTCTTTTTCCGTCGTGCGCAGGGCAGAAGAGGCGTTGTCCTGCTCAAGACGGAAACTGTCCAGCGGCATGGTGGGCGGGATAATATCGTTTACCGGTAAATCGAAGGCCACTACTGTCGCCAGGTGTCCCGGCTGGTTAAAGGTGGTGCGTAGGGTAAAGTAGTAACCGTTTTGCCAGGCAAGACGACGCAGGCCGGAGAAGCTCTCGCGTTCATCCAGTGAATTGGCCTGCTGTAACATCTCTGCACGGCGTGAATCAACCTCCACCCCGACATTAGATTCTTTAAAACCGGATGAGAGGTCTTTAAGCGGTAACGTTGATACCAGGATCAGGCTATTGTCCTGACCGTTCAGATAATACATCGACCAGGGTACCGTTTTGGCACCCCATAGCGTATCCAGGTAGGTCGACATGCGCTGGGTCATTTCCAGCGTCGAGCCATCATGAGAACCAAAGATCAGCGCTTCTGTTTTTCTGCGCGGTTTTTCGAGATAGTAGACATCCTGCTTCAGGCGAGTTTCCTGAAGCGCTTCTCCCGGCGTCAGCGGCGTAGCCGCAACGTTGTCATAGAGCTGCCAGGTCGCGTAGCGCCAGGTATCGACCCGTTTATGAATAGCATGAGTGATATCGACAACCTGATAACTCTTATCTTTGAGCCAGGCGTTAACGGCGCTCTGGATCATCACACCCATTGTTACCAGTAATACAATGATGAGTAATAGAAAGTAGCGTGTCAGGCTTGCTGGCATCAGGGAGAACTTTGAAGAACTCATTGTATCAGGCTGACTCATTTTGCATCTGTACCCATTATTACCGCACTCAAATAAAGAAAAGCTCAGGGCCTTAGCGCAACTGAGAAACTGGGTTGACCATGTTTTGCTGTCCACTAACACCAGCAACCTGGTGTAAGTCTTTATGCTGCATGATTTTGTACAGCTGGCAGTATAAAGGGTAATGGATGAAATTCCATATTCTTAACAAGTCAGTTACGGACTTTTTAACGGCATAACGGGAAAGATGAGTCTCACCTCAATGCCCGGCAATGCGTCGCTAAGGAGACGAACTCGCCAAACAAAGGGCCGGGATCGCACGAAATATCAAAGACAATTAAGCAGGCCGACGAAGCGGTAATTATCACGGATAGTTATTAGAGTGATTAGTTAATAGTCATTATTATTTCTTTTAGATAACATGTTTTTAACGGAGTAACGTAAAGAAGGGTAAAAAAAACCGGACGCGAAGCATCCGGTATAAATAGGGGTAAACAGACATTCAGAACTGAATGACGGTAATAAATAAAGTTAATGATGATAGCGGTATCTATTCTAGTCGTACCTGGCGAATTTTTTTTGGCAATCAGTGCTATGCACGTATTTTAGCTTAAGTTCATGATTTTATTTTTAAATAAATTAATTTTGATTATTCGTGCTAATTCCTTTAGCTATTTGTAGCGAATAAAAGTTCCCATAAATTTACAAAATGAAACATTTAAGCGGAAAAATGAAACACCTTAGAAGTTTTAGTATCATATTCCAGTTGGATTATTCTGTATTTTGTCGCAAAATGGTTTCGCCGACGGGTTAGCAGGCAATCAATAATCCGTAAAGCAGTGGCAACTAAAAAAAAAGCATATAAAAGCATATAACAGAGGGTTAATAACATGAAGGTTAAAGCACTGTCCCTCCTGGTACCGGCTCTGCTGGTAGCAGGCGCAGCGAATGCGGCAGAAGTTTATAACAAAGACGGCAACAAATTAGACCTGTACGGTAAAGTTGATGGTCTGCACTATTTTTCTGATGACAAAGGCAGCGATGGCGACCAGACCTATGTTCGTCTCGGCTTCAAAGGCGAAACACAGATCAACGATCAGCTCACCGGCTACGGCCAGTGGGAATATCAGGTTCAGGGCAACACCGATGAAGATACAAATGAATCCTGGACCCGTGTTGGCTTTGCGGGCCTGAAATTTAACGAAGCGGGTTCTTTCGACTATGGTCGTAACTACGGCGTCGTTTACGATGTGACTTCATGGACCGACGTTCTGCCTGAGTTTGGTGGTGACACCTACGGTGCAGACAACTTCCTGCAATCACGTGCTAACGGTGTCGCAACTTACCGTAACACCGACTTCTTTGGCCTGGTTGACGGTCTGAACTTCGCCGTACAGTACCAGGGCAGCAATGGTAACACCAGCGGTGAAGATGCAGGCGGCCGTAGCGTTCTGCGTCAGAACGGTGACGGCTTCGGCGGCTCTGTAACCTACGATATGGGTTACGGTATGAGCGTGGGTGGTGCGGTTGCCAGCTCTAAACGTACCTCCGATCAGAACGACATGGCCGGCATCTACGGTCATGGCGATCGCGCGACCACTTACTCCGGCGGCGTGAAATACGATGCTAACAATGTTTACCTGGCCGCACAGTATTCTCAGACCTACAACGCCACCCGTTTTGGCGGCGGCAGCAGCTCTGAGGCCTATGGTTTTGCTGATAAAGCGCAGAACTTTGAAGCCGTTGCGCAGTACCAGTTCGACTTCGGTCTGCGTCCGTCCATCGCTTACCTGCAGTCCAAAGGTAAAAAACTGGATAACGGCGTTGCTAACTACGGCGACCAGGATCTGCTGAAATATGTTGATGTTGGCGCGACTTACTACTTCAACAAAAACATGTCCACCTATGTTGATTACAAAATCAACCTGCTGGATGACAACGACTTTACCCGTAAAGCGGGTGTAAACACCGACGATATCGTTGCTCTGGGCCTGGTTTACCAGTTCTGATTGACCGATATTGACGAGAAAGGGCCTGCGGGCCCTTTTTTAATGCGCACAGATCGCATGTTTTAAAATGGATGAACAGGTGTACTCTTACGCCCTCAGTAAGAGGATAAAAAAACGAATGGAAATGACTTTTTTTCGGGCGGTCCTGCTGACCGCATTTGTATCAATTGCCGGCTGTGACAACGCACCCGTTTCACCCTCTCCGGATACCGCTTCTCCCTCCGTCCTTGAGGGGAAAACAATGGGCACCATCTGGCGGGTAAGCGTTATCAACGTTGATCCTGCCCGTCTTGAGGCGCTACAGCAAAAAATTCAGACCCAGCTTGATGCCGACGATCAATTACTTTCAACCTGGAAACGGGACTCAGCGCTTATGCGCTTTAATCACTCGCAGAGCACTACACCGTGGCCGGTGAGTAAAGCGATGGCGGATATTGTGACTGAAGCACTGCATGTCGGCGATAAAACGCACGGTGCCATGGATATTACCGTCGGACCACTGGTGAATCTATGGGGCTTTGGTCCGGATAAACAGCCCGTTAAGACGCCTGACGACGGGCAAATCGCGGCCGCCAAAGCCCGTACCGGCCTGCAACATCTCACGGTGATCGTTCAGGCCGGGCAGCACTATCTGCAAAAAGATATTCCCGATCTGTATGTCGATCTCTCTACGGTCGGTGAGGGTTATGCTGCCGATCATCTTGCCCGACTGATGGAGCAGGAAGCGATCCCGCGTTATCTGGTCTCCGTCGGCGGCGCGCTGGTCAGTCGGGGAATGAATGGTGAAGGTAAACCCTGGCGCGTGGCGATCCAGAAGCCCACCGACCGTGAGAATGCCGTTCAGACAGTTGTGGATATTAACGGCCACGGCATCAGCACATCCGGCAGCTACCGTAATTATTATGAGCTGGACGGTAAACGCATATCGCATGTTATCGATCCCCAAACCGGACGGCCTGTCGAACATAAATTGGTGTCGGTTACGGTGATTGCGCCGAGCGCGCTGGAGGCCGATAGCTGGGACACCGGCCTAATGGTGCTCGGCCCGGAGCAGGCCAAAGATGTTGTCCGCGAGCAGGGGCTGGCGGTGTATATGATTGTGAAAGAGGGCGATGCATTCCACACCTGGATGTCACCGCAATTTGCCAGTTTTTTACTCCCGGATAAAAATTAAAAAGCAAGATTCGCGGTTTTTTATTGCCGGTTTTTCGCCACAGTAGCGCTACCCTTAAAGCAGGAGCCTGCTTATGAAAAATACGATTATCACCGATGACGCGTGCCGCTGGCAGGCGGTACTCGACCGCGATCCCCATGCTGACGGCCAGTTTGTGTTTGCGGTAGTGACGACGGGGATTTTTTGCCGTCCGTCCTGCCGCGTACGCCGTGCCCTGCGGAAAAATGTGCGTTTTTATGCCGATGCCCGGTCAGCGGAGGCCGCCGGTTTTCGTCCCTGTAAACGCTGCCAGCCGGACAGCTTCTCACCGCAAAAGAAACATATCGATATCGTTGCGCAGGCCTGCCGTCTGCTGGCCCAGGATACGCCTGTAACGCTCAATATGCTGGCGCAGACGCTGGCGGTTAGCCCTTTTCATCTCCATCGCCGGTTTAAATCGGCGACCGGCATGACGCCAAAAGCCTGGCAGCAGGCTCTGCGCGCCCGGCGTATGCGCGATGCACTGACACAAGGTGAAAGTGTGACTGATGCGCTGATGAATGCCGGATTCCCGGCCAGCAGTGCTTTTTATCGCAAGGCCGATACCGCCCTGGGTATGACGGCGCGCCAGTTCCGCCGCGGCGGGGAGGCGATGCTCATTCACTTTGCAATCGATGCGTGCTCGCTGGGCCGCTGCCTGGTTGCCGCAAGCCAGCGCGGGGTGTGTGCGGTTTTGCTGGGGGATGATGATCAATCGCTGACGGCGTCACTGTACGCACTGTTTCCCCGGGGGCAATGTTTACCCGGGGATGCCGCCTTTTGTGCGAGGATAGCCGAAGAAATTATTCATCTGGAAGCGCATCCCGCCTCATGTATGCTGCCGCTGGACATTCGCGGAACGGCTTTTCAGATGCGCGTCTGGCAGGCATTGTGCGATATTCCCACCGGTGAAACCCGCAGTTATCAACACATCGCCGACGTTATAGGGCATCCTCATGCGGTACGCGCGGTTGCCAACGCCTGTGCGGCCAATAAACTGGCGTTAATTATTCCCTGTCATCGGGTGGTGCGCGGGGACGGGGCGCTCTCCGGCTACCGCTGGGGGATCGCGCGTAAAGCTGTATTATTGCGTCGTGAGGCGCAACAGGAGGAGTAATGCTCGATCTGTTTGCTGATGCCGAGCCGTGGCAAGAGCCGCTGGGACCCGGGGCTATCATCCTGCGCCGTTTTGCCCTTCAACGTGCTGCACCGCTTCTGGCGGCGATTGACGAGGTGGCTGGTCAGTCGCCGTTTCGCCAGATGGTAACGCCAGGCGGCTATACCATGTCGGTGGCCATGACCAACTGTGGTTCTCTGGGCTGGGCCACCGACAGCCGGGGCTACCTTTACTCGCCGCGCGACCCGCTGACCGACGCGCCGTGGCCGCCGCTGCCAGGCGCCTTTCGCACGCTGGCCGATGCGGCTGCCACGGCAGCAGGCTACCCTGATTTTGCTCCCGATGCCTGTCTCATTAACCGCTATTTACCCGGAGCAAAGCTTTCCCTGCATCAGGATAAAGATGAAAAAGAGCTGCGTGCGCCGATTGTGTCTGTCTCTCTGGGGCTGCCGGCGATTTTTCAGTTTGGCGGCTTAAAACGCAGCGATCCGCTTAAGCGCACCTTGCTGGAGCACGGCGATGTCGTAGTCTGGGGTGGGCCGTCGCGGCTATTTTATCATGGCATCCAGCCGCTGAAAGAGGGCGAGCATCCCGCAACCGGGCGCTGTCGTTATAATCTCACCTTTCGCCAGACGGGAATTGTTGAATAAAAATAAGAATTATTCTTGATGTCAGCGGCGGGCAGTTTACACTGCTGGCTGAATTTTCTTGCGGATAGTATTTATGGAACTCCTCCTGCTGGTCTGGCGTCAATATCGCTGGCCTTTTATCGCGGTTATGGCGCTGAGCCTGGCCAGTGCGGCCCTGGGTATTGGCTTGATCGCCTTCATTAATCTGCGCCTGATTGAATCTGTGGATATGACGCTGCGCGTTCTGCCGGAATTTCTCGGCCTGTTACTGCTATTGATGGCCGTCACGCTTGGCTCGCAGCTGGCGCTGACCACTCTGGGCCACCATTTTGTTTTTCGCCTGCGCAGCGAGTTTATTAAGCGCATCCTGGATACGCCGGTTGAAAGAATTGAGAAGCTGGGCAGCGCGGCGCTGCTGGCAGGACTAACCAGTGATATTCGCAATATTACCATCGCCTTTGTTCGCCTGCCGGAACTGGTGCAGGGGATCATTCTGACGGTCGGGTCAGCCGCCTATCTGGCAACCCTGTCCACGAAAATGTTATTGATTACTGCCGTGTGGGTGGCGCTGACGATCTGGGGCGGATTTATGCTGGTTGCTCGCGTATACCGCCATATGGCCAGGCTGCGGGAAACTGAAGATAAACTGTATCACGATTATCAGACGGTACTGGAAGGGCGCAAAGAGCTGACGCTTAACCGCGAACGCGCGGAGCATATTTTCAATAATATTTATGTTCCGGATGCCAAAGAGTACCGACATCATATTGTTCGCGCCGATACGTTTCACCTTAGCGCGGTAAACTGGTCGAACATTATGATGCTGGGCGCGATTGGCCTGGTATTCTGGATGGCAAACGGTCTGGGATGGGCCGATACCAACGTCGCAGCAACGTATTCACTCACGCTATTGTTTTTGCGCACGCCGCTGCTCTCGGCGGTAGGAGCTTTACCCACCCTGCTCAGCGCTCAGGTGGCGTTTAACAAACTCAAAAAATTCGATCTCGCCGCATTCAAACCTGAGTTTCCGCAGCCGAAGCGGTATCCGCAGTGGCAGACTCTGGAACTTCGTGACGTTACCTTTACCTACCAGGATAATACGTTCTCCGTGGGGCCAATTAATCTGACCTTACATCGCGGCGAGCTGGTGTTTCTGATTGGCGGTAACGGCAGCGGGAAATCAACATTGGCTATGTTGTTGACCGGATTGTATCAGCCCGTTTCCGGGCAAATCCTGCTCGACGGTAAACCGCTGGCAGCTGACCGGCCGGAAGACTATCGCAAGTTATTCTCGGCAGTGTTTACCGACGTCTGGCTGTTCGATCGGTTACTGGGCCCGGAGGGCAGCGCCGCCGATCCTGCGCTGGTGGATCACTGGATCGCACAGCTTAAAATGAGCCATAAGCTGAAGCTGGAAAACGGTAAAATTCTGGATCTCAAACTGTCTAAAGGTCAAAAAAAGCGGGTGGCGCTACTGCTGGCGCTGGCTGAGGAGCGAGATATTATTCTGCTGGATGAGTGGGCGGCCGATCAGGACCCGCATTTCCGCCGCGAGTTTTATCAGGTTCTGCTGCCGTTAATGCAGTCGATGGGCAAAACGATTTTTGCCATCAGCCATGACGATCTCTATTTCATTCATGCCGACAGGCTGCTTGAGATGCGCGATGGTCAGCTTTCTGAACTGACTGGTGAAGATCGCGCGCTGGCGTCACGCGACGCAGTCGCCCGTACGGCCTAAGTTTTGTACCGGAGGTTTCTCTTTACCTCCGGTATTCTCCCCACGGTATTGCCGCATCAATCTCTTTACGCAACTTTTTTATTTTTCATTCATTCCGTTTATTATTCATTTGCTCCCGGCACGCTATGCTTACTGCGCCAGCTATACCCTCTTATGTTATGCAATGACCCAAGGATTTCCCGATGTCCGTCTCGACAAATAACAGTGCCCGATTGCGCGATGAAGAACGTGCGCGCCTGGTCTGGCTGCTTACAACCGATAAAGCCATAACGTCCTCATTACTCAATAAATTGACGTTGGTGGAGCAGTTCGACAGCGGCGCGCTGGATAATCGGATCGCTGAAGTCGGCGTACTGGTTGAACACCTGAAGCCGGCAGATCTTGCCGATACGCTGGAAGCCCTGCCTGCTGAAGAGCGCCGTGCGCTCTGGCTGCTGATTAATGAAGACAAGCGCGGCAAAGTTCTGCTTGAGGCCTCAGAAAATGTCTGGGACGACCTTATCGATCAGATGAGTGATTCGGCGCTAATGGACGCCATGAATACGCTTGATATTGATGAGCAAATTTATATTGTCCAGCATCTGCCGCGCAATTTGACCGGAAGATTACTGGCCACGCTATCCCCGTCCGAACGGGGGCGCGTGCGTCAGGTGATGAATTACGATCCTGACAGCGTCGGCGCAATCATGGAGTTTGAAGTGATTACCGTGCGCCCGGATGTCACCCTGGGGACGGTTCAGCGTTATTTGCGCCGACTGGGCAAAATGCCTGAAAACACCGATAAGCTGTTTGTAACCGACAGAGAAAATAAACTGCTCGGTGAACTGGAATTGAAAACGATCCTGATTTCATCTGCTGCCACTAAGGTCGATACCGTCATGGAGCGCGATATCCTGGCTTTTCGTCCCGATGAAAACGCGGAAAAAGCGGCCAGGACGTTTGAGCGCGATAACTTAATCAGCGCCGCCCTGGTCGATTCCGATGGCCGATTAATGGGCCGTATTACCATTGATGAAATTGTCGATGTGGTGTATCGCGAAACCGATAACGATCTGCGTCAAATGGGGGGACTCAGCGGCGATGAAGATATTTTCGCCCCGGTCCATAAAGCCGTAAAGACGCGCTGGGCGTGGCTGGCAGTAAATCTTTGCACTGCCTTTATTGCCTCGCGTGTTATTGACGGCTTTGAACACACGATTTCGCAGCTGGTGGCGCTGGCCTCGCTGATGCCGATTGTCGCCGGTATTGGCGGCAACACCGGGAATCAGACCATCACCATGATTGTCCGCGCGCTGGCGCTGCAATATATTCAGCCGGGCAATTTTTCATTTCTGATCCTGCGCGAAATGGGCGTGGCGCTGATTAATGGCGTGGTGTGGGGCGGCATTATGGGCGGCGTCACCTGGGCATTGTATGGCGATCCGGCGCTGGGCGGCGTTATGATGCTGGCAATGGTACTTAACCTGCTGGTTGCCGCGCTGATGGGCGTACTCATTCCGATGATTATGATCAAAGTCGGCCACGACCCGGCAGTCGGCTCAAGCGTTATGATCACCGCTATCACCGATACCGGGGGCTTCTTTATTTTTCTGGGTCTGGCAACGATTTTTCTGCTGTAGGCGAAGCGTGTCGTTTCAGACGGCGCGGCATGATGATCATGAGGATGACGCCCGCCAGCACGCCAATGGCCAGATTACCAGTGGATACGGTTGCCACCACCGTGACCAGCATGACCAGCGTTTCTGGCCACGGGGTGCTTTTTAGCGTGCCGGGCCGGATGCTGTGCCAGCTAAAGGTTTTCACGGCGACGATAACCATGATCCCGGCCAGTACGGCCATCGGGATTTTTGCCATCACTTCACTTAACGCTGTCACCAGTACCACCAGCACCAGCCCGGCCACCAGAGTAGAGATACGGCTGCGGGCGCGTCCCATCTCGACGTTAACGATCGTTTGACCGATCATGGCGCATCCGGCAATCCCGCCGTAAAAACCGGCGAGGATATTGGCCACGCCAAGACCCGCGCTTTCCCGATGTTTATTTGACGGTGTTGCAGTCAGATCGTCTACAAGCTTTGCCGTCAGCAGCGACTCCATCAATCCGACAAATGCAATACTCAGCGCGCACGGCCAGATAATAGTGAGCGTATTCAGATCCAGCGGTACGTGAAGTACGCTAAGGCCTGGCAGGCCACTGTCCATTGAACCAGCGTCGCCGACGGTCGGCATTAACTGGCCGGTCGTTGCGGTAAAAATAGTCAATAGCACAACAGCAATCAACGGCGACGGCACGCTTTTGATGATCCGGGGAGCCCACAGCACAATCAGTAACGTCAATACGAACAGGCCAGCCACCAGCGGGCTTCGGCTCCAGAAATGCGGTACCTGAGCGAAAAAAATCAAAATACCCAGTGCATTAACAAAACCGGTCATTACCGCCTGAGGAATGAAACGCATCAGGCGAGCCATGCCACTCAGACCGAAAAGGATCTGGATAACCCCGGCCAGTACCACGGCAGGCAGGATATATCCCACGCCGTGCTGATGCACCATCGGGCCAATGACCAGCGCTACCGAGCCAGCAGCGGCTGTTACCATCGCCGGACGCCCACCAAGCACGGACATTGCCAGGCACAGAACGACAGAGGCAATCAGGCTGACTTTAGGATCGACGCCAGCAATAACCGAGAAAGAAATCACTTCCGGGATCAGGGCCAGAGCGGTAATCACGCCTGCCAGAGATTCACGCAGCAGCAGTGACGGCGAGCGTATTACGTTAACAATCGCACCCTGCCGGGTCGGTGATAAAGAAGAATGAGTTTCAGGCATACAGATCCGCAGTTAAGAAAAGGGCTTCCATAACGATTCGCTGGCATCCGTGCGGGAAATCACAAAGCGGGGAATAATAACGGCTGGTACTGGCACGAGCCAGCATTTTTTATCTTTTACAAGTATCAATCATTAACATTTTTATAACTTTTTTATAAGGACAAATTTTATACGATATGCAATACCACCGGCACAGCGTAAGCCGCAGCCGGTGCCAGCCGCCGACATGGCGATGTAACGTAACCAATAAGCGACAGGCGCTTATTCGGCAACCATCCACATATCAGCCTCATCAAACATTTCTTCCAGCATACGGTTCAATTTTTCGCGATCGCTTTTGCTGGCATCACTGTTTAATCCGTTAGCCTGCATCGGCTTTACCCGCACGTCTGCGTCAGGAAAGAGGCGGTGAACCCGACGGGTCAGCTCTTCAAGAATGATCTCCCGTGCATTGGGAAGGCCGGCGACATTGCGCTTATCGTAAACCAGTTCTACAAACATGTTGTTGCCTCAAAAACACTGTTCTTATGTACAGCAATTTACCAGCCATGGCGGGAAAGTACAGTGCTTTCGTGGGCTTTTTGTGCGCTGGCGACCAGAGAGCAGAATCTCCAGCGATAGCGTTTAGATGTGGTAGCGTCATATAGCATTTATATGTCTTAACTCCCGCAATTTTTGCCAGAGGATTCTCTGTCAACACAGAGAATTTTCCGATGTAAAAAGTGGAATAGCGTTCGCGGTTGCCATCGTGAGCATTTTTTATTATCTGGGATCTTACCCTTTCTATACCACGTTGTTGATAATGATTGCTCTTTCAACAGGGAAATACAGGATCCGATGTTTACGTTCTTTGACGTTTTCTAATTAAACATTACTTATTCAGTTTTGATATTACTTTTTCATACGTTCGCTTTACGCTTCTGAAGCGAAATGTACCGTAAGTAAAATGAAGTATGCCCGCGTGATGTATATATTCGACATGCTAATCTTTCTTTAACCTTCCAGGCAGATCATCCAACAACCGGATGTGTTAAGCATGACCCTAAACCAGGTATTTTCTCTTGTTTATGATTTGTTTAATTTAATCAGTACATAATCCGTAACGTTTTCGTGGTTAAACGCTATATAGAGATAGGGTTGCTGCGAAATTATATATGAACCAGCCGTAATTATAATAAATGCCGTACGCCATGGGTTAACCTGCACATGGCATAGGGATGAAGTTATACGCTTTTTCCATATAAATAGATGTTTCTTTACGTTTTTAAATATTTAATGATACTGAGGAATCAATGAAAAATAAATTTGCTAAACTTTTACTGGTCGTTTCTTTAGGTTGCTCCAGCACGCTATATGCCGCAGATGGTACTATCAACTTCACAGGTAATATTACTGATACTGCCTGTAAAGTTGATCCGGGCTCTGCTAACCAGACGGTTAATTTAGGCACCGTTTCAACCAGTGCTCTGGAAACAGCGGGTACAACTGCATCGCCAACCCGTTTTTCAATCGTATTAAGCGATTGCCCGGCCAGTGTCACAAGCGCCCATGTCCGTTTTGATGGTCCGGCAAGTCCTGCTAATCACCAGGTTCTGGCGCTGAATTCCGGGCAGACTGCGACCAATGTGGGCGTCGCGCTGTATGAAGCCGACAGCAGCACAATGATACCGGTAGGTTCACCGAGTCAATCGGTTAACCTTAGCGCTGAGAGTGACAATACGCTGCACTATTTTGCTAAATACTATGCTACCGCCGATAAGGTGACAGCAGGTACTGCAAACTCAACAACCGCATTTACCATCGTTTATAATTAAATAATAAGAGCCGCGTGGCGGCTCTTATTTTCTCATTAACAGGAGTTAACATGCGACGCATATTTTTATGCTGTAGCGCACTCGCTTTATTTTGCTCTCTGCCGGTGGCACAGGCCGGTGTAGAAATTGGCGGCACACGCGTCGTTTATGACGGGAAAATGAAACAGGCAACAATCGGTATAAACAATCCCGATGATAAGCCTTATCTTATTCAGTCATGGGTGAATAAACGTGCTGACAGCGATGATGCGGGTGAAATGTTTATTACTACACCGCCACTCTTTCGCCTTGAGCCGCATAGCCAGAATTCAGTCCGCATTGCTCTTACCGGTAGTACCTTACCGCAGGATAGAGAGTCCGTATACTGGCTAAATATTAAAAGCATCCCGTCCACCGATAAAAACGCCAGCAATGATTTGAAAATAGCAGTTAAAAACACAATGAAATTATTTTATCGGCCGGCCGGTTTACCTGGCGATCCGGCAACTGCATATCAGAAGGTCGAGTTTAAACAGCGTGATGGAAAACTGTTTGCCTTTAATCCCACCGCATACAGCGTGTCGTTTTACGATGTGAAGATAAACGGCGTGGCGTTGCAGGATCCATTGATGGTTTTACCCAAAGAGGAAGTGTCGCTAGGTTCCGTTAGCGCCCGAGCACCTGAAATAAGCTGGCGAGCGATTAATGACTTCGGCGGAATTTCAGAAGAACAGAAAGTAAAATTATAATTATCAGGATTAAAAAGATCATGTTCACGCAGCACGTGCACTATAAAAAATTCCCTTTTTTATTATCACCCTCATTGTTAAGCCTGTCTGTATGCCTGGCCCTTAATTCAGGATTTGCGTGCGCTGATGACTATTTTGATCCCGCTTTTATCGAAGTGAAGGGCAAAAAAAACGCGGCCGTCGACCTGTCTGCATTTAGCAAAACGGGTAGTCAGGCACCGGGCATTTATCAAAGTGAAGTCTATGTAAACGGTAACTATGTTGATGATAAGAAAATAAAATATGTTATTCGTGATGACAGGCTGTCACCGGTATTGAGCAAAAGTGATTTGATTGAATGGGGGACTGAGGCTGCTGCCACGCCTGAATTTATGGCACTGGCAGACAATGCTGAAATTTCTGACATCAGCAAGGCCATCCCGGATGGGAAAATCAGCTTCGACTTTGCTCAGCAGCGTCTGGATCTTTCTATCCCTCAGCAGTTTATCCGTAAAAATGCGCAGGGCTACGTCGACCCGGGCAGCTGGGATGACGGTGTGAATATGCTTTTTGTTAACTACGGTTACTCGGGGTCTGAATCCTGGCATGACGCAAAGTCTGGCAGCACCAATGATGCTTATCTGAATTTGCGCAGTGGTATTAACCTGGGCGCATGGCGTCTGCGCAATTACTCTACCTGGACGGACAGCCCCAATAACCGTTCCTGGAACAGTATCAATACCTATTTAAATCGCGATATTAAACCGCTGAAGAGTCAGCTGATTGTCGGCGACAGCCATACGCCTTCTGATATCTTTGACAGTTTTGCTTTTCGCGGAGCGCAGATTTACTCTGATGATAATATGCGTCCTGATAGCCTGCGGGGCTATGCGCCGGTAGTCAGGGGCATAGCCCAGAGCAATGCTCAGGTCACTATCCGCCAGAACGGTAATATCATCTGGCAGTCGTATGTCCCCCCCGGTCCCTTTGCCGTTGACGATCTGTATCCGACCTCTGCCAGCGGCGATCTGGAGGTCTCTGTTCGCGAAGCCGATGGCACCGTTCGTCAGTTCGTTCAGCCCTTTTCGTCAGTGCCAATTATGCAGCGTGAAGGCCAGTTTAAGTATTCAGTGACCGTGGGTGAATACCGCTCCACCGGTGGGGCAGCCCGTAAACCGTCATTCATTCAATCTACAGGTATCTATGGTATGCCGTGGAGCAGTACGATCTACGGCGGTACTCTGCTGGCGAAGCGCTACCAGGCGGCCAGCCTTGGGCTTGGAAAAGGCCTCGACGATATCGGCTCGATCTCCCTTGATAGTACTTTCGCCGCAACCGATCTTCGTGACGAAACTACGCGTGGGGCATCGTTCCGCTTTCAATATTCCAAGGACGTTGCGCTCAGTGGTACAACATTTACCCTGGCCGGGTATCGATACTCCACGTCAGGGTATTACGATTTCGATGAGGCCAATGGCTATTATCCGGGGGCACTATCGTCCGGTGCGCATCGCGACGGTTATCGGGATGATGCCCAGGAAAAGGCCGATCGCGAGATTTATAACCAGTGGCGCTATAGCCATAATAAGCGCAGTAAAGCACAGGTTAATATTAATCAGACGCTGAAGACTTACGGCAGCCTGTATTTGTCGGCGTATGAGCAGCAGTTCTGGGGGATCGGCGAAAAGGAACGTAGTCTTAACCTCGGGTATAACACGAGCTATGCCAGCGTCAACTATTCCATGAACTATACCTATGCGAACACGCCTTATTACCGTAAAGCCGATCGGGTGCTGGCGTTTGCAGTCCAGGTGCCATTTGATGCCTTTATGCCGCGAAGCTGGGTGAATCTGTCAGGCAGCACCAGTCGACGCGACAGCAGCAGCTCGCTGGGCATCTCCGGCACTGCGCTGGCGGATAACCAGCTGGCGTATAATGTTCAGCAGGGCTATACCAGTCACGGCCAGGGCGCGAGCGGCAGCGCATCACTCGACTACAAGGCACACTTTGGCGAGTATCAGGCAGGTTACAATTACACTAAAGATACGCGTCAGGTGAACTATGGGGCTACGGGCGGGATCGTGGCGCATCCTTATGGCGTCACATTTTCCCAGCCGCTGGGCGACACCCTGGCTTTAGTCAGAGCGGAAGGGGCGCGGCACGTCAACGTCCAGAACAACCCCGGGGTCTATACCGATAATGCCGGCTATGCCATTGTACCTTATGTAAATCCCTATCACCGTAATCGCCTCAGTCTGGATATCGACAGCCTGAACGACAAAGTCGATGTGCTGAATAATATTCAGACCGTGGTCCCGACGCAGGGCGCGCTGACGGTAGCCAACTTTCCTACCGCCCTCGGCTTTAAAACCATGTTTACCCTTACCGGCACCGATATCCCCTTTGGCGCATCTGCCACTATCAGGAACGACGATAAGAGCGTCCCGGGTATTGTTGACGAAAAGCAGCGCGTCTATCTGGGCGGGGTGCCTGAACGAGGTGAGGTTGTAGTCCGTTGGGATAACGGTCAGTGCACCGCTCCCTACCATATCGGGCAGCAGAGCACAGCCGTGATTAATATTACCGCTGTTTGTCGCTAATCAGAGTGAGTACCATGAAACGCCTAATTATAATTTCATCAATTTTACTGGCAGTCGGATGTCTTCCACTTTCGGCGCAGGCATTTACCTGCAAACGGGTTACGGCAGTGACTACGCTATCGCCACAAAATATCACCGTGCAACGAGACTTGCCGGTAGGATCGGTTATTGGAACCCAGATAACATCGGCCAATGTTTCCACCTTCAGCTGTACCAATAGCGAGCCCAAACTGTCTTATCAGCAAGTGGGCGTTAAAGCATACGGCTCTTATGCCGGAACCTATGATGGGCGGCGGGTTTATAACACCAATATAGCCGGGGTAGGTTATGCCATTGGCGGCGTTGCTGTCTCTACCTGTAATGGCGGTCCAGGCTGGGTTGATGGAAGCAATAATGGCGATGGCAATGCAAACAATAAGCTACTTTGTAGTGTGAACGGCATGTTTGGCGTTCAGCCCATTATCATGAAAGGCCTGGTGACGTTCTACAAAACGGCTAACGTTACCGGTTCCGGGACCGTCAGCGCACGTAACGTGGGCGCATTTATTATGCGCACCAATCAGAACAGCTGGTTTTCCCCCGAGTCAGATATCAATATCAGTAGTTTCAATGTCACGACGCTGGCCTGCACCGTAAATACGTCAGCCATCAGTGTACCGATGGGCAGCGTTAACAAACGTGATTTCAGCGGCGTTGGCAGCTGGCCAGGCAACGCCAACACCAAAAATTTTACGATTCCATTAACCTGTAATGCCGGAACGCGCGTTAACGTGCGCATTGACGGGAATGTGAATGATGCAGCGAAGGGGGTGATTAATATCAACAGTGTGAAAGACGGTGCCAGTGGGGTAGGGATCCAGCTACTGCACAGTAACAATCCTCTCATGCTGGGCGTACCTTTTTTCAGTGGCGAGAACCTGACCCAGGGCAAATATGATATTCCTTTTCAGGCGCGTTACTATCAGACGGGGAGCGTAATCACACCCGGCGCGGCAAACGCCAGTGCAACATTTACCCTTACTTATCAGTAAGATAGGGGCGTCATGGCCCGCGGTTCGGATCCTGATCGTGTGCAGGGTAAAGCAGGGACGAAAAAAACCAACCCTAACAGGTTGGTTTTTTTTGGGATTATTTGGTCGGCACGAGAGGATTTGAACCTCCGACCCCCGACACCCCATGACACCGATAGAAATATGCTGTAAGCCGCGCCACGTCTGGTGTTGCTAATGGTTTGACTGTATAAACAATCAGTGCAAATAATGCAAAATCGTCGCTATATACATCAATAAGTTAGACACAGTTTTTCCCCAAGCTTTTGGTTCAACCTGTCTTAATTTCACCATGAGGAACTACTACCCAGTCGATATGATTTTGGGTATAGATCTTCGTAGATTTTGCATCACTATGGGCCATTCGACCTTGTGGATCGATACCACTTTTATCAAAAAGAAAAGCCGCCAAAGCTCGTATTTCGTGAAACGTGGGCCTCTCTTTCATTGCAAGGTGATCGTAAAGATGAAGATCATCGCGCACAGCAGAGAATGCCCGGCTTAGATAGTCGGGTGCCACCTGCGTTGGGTGAGTAACCTCTTTGCTTGGCTTTACACTCCTTTCCGGGATCCTGTGAACAACAAACGGGCTGGCGATGTTGTCACGACTACTATCAATAATTCGCTTAAGTTCTTCGCCGATTGGAATAGCCACATGTGAGGCTTCCTTCTTTTGAACTTTTTGCCGATGAATATAGAGCGTGCCGTACAATCCATTTTCTGGAGTATCGAGCCAGACGCATCCACATACACCATTTTTTGGCTGCTTTATTGAATAACGGATCCGGGATACCTCAAGTCGTGCGTGTGTTGTCTGCATAGCCAAATCCATGGCTGTTTTCAGCCACAGATCAGCAGCCCTGTGAATTGCCTTGAAACTATCCAGCGATAAACGCTGACGCGCCTTCTCATCTACTCGGCGCATCTTTTTGCGGGTCGCCGGGTTATCCATCATGAGCGATTCATCTACAGCATATGAGAACAACTTTTTAAGAAAGCTCACCTTTCTGTTCTGAACGTTCGCCGACGCATCAGCATGGAACTCGTTAATAAATGCGTTCACATGCTCAAGCTCAATATCGCAGGCCGCAATATTCACGAAAAACTGCTTAACACGTAAAGCATCGTTTCTCCAGTCTTCCAGCGTGCTGGCAGATGGCCTTTCATCTTTTATCGCTCTTTCCAGAATATGATCTACATGGTTTGAAAATGGCAATGCCTCACTATTTGTGCCACCTGATTCTCGAATAAGGCTGTCAATTGTAGGGATGCTTTCTGGTCGCATCCTGACGTTATATTCACGGGCGATAGCTATAGCCATTACACGATCTTTACCGAGTGTTTTTTTCTTACCGGTAACGAGAGTGAATTTATACACGCCACGATCTTTATCGAAAAAAAGAAAATCTGGTAGATGCCGGTATTCTCTTTTTCTTGGCCTTGCCGCCATGATCATTCCTCAATTAAACGGCGAACTTCCTGATTAATAAACGAGTCGACGCCCCATTTTTCAGAAGAGGATACCCAGACCCCACCATCGACTACCCGCCCAAGCAAAACACCATTTTCAACCCAGCGCTTGATAGTACGATTGTCTGGAACAGATCCGGCTTCGAACTCTCGTTTACCCCAGAGGCTCGCCTTCATTAGTTTGGACATGGCTAATTCCCCACTTAGCCCGGCTGCACCCGGGCGTTAATCAATTAAGCCGGCTCTGCACGCTTATGCCGCTCATAGAACCACTTATGCAATTCCATAAGCTCTTTGTCGATAGATTCATATTCTCGGTCAAAATACGCCTGGGCGTCTCTTTCGTCTTCATCAGGCAACTCGCCCGGACCAAATAGCGTGTTGAAAATCCAGGCCATACCATTCTTCGCATCGCCAGTTGTACGCCATTCGATAATTGCTGCCTTCATAACTAAAAGGTTTTTACCGAACATCCGGTCAGTCTCTTTAAAGCGATTACGTATATATTCGTTTTCGTCTTTAAGTTCGACGAGCCGCTTATCAGTGGCTGGCGTCAGAGGTAGACGCGTTGACGCATAATCATATTCAACACCATCGTTCACGAAACACTCTGTGTTGATGAAACTGAGCAGGTTAGCGTTTTCGCTTTCAAGCTGGCGGCTCCGTTCCATAGCTTCCGATAGCGCGACGTACGTTACATCAAGGCGTGTTGCCATTTCGCGCAGCAAAGCCGCATCGGCTTCCTCTAGGAGGCGTGCAACCTTGTATGCCCGTGCTATCAGTTCTTTGACCGTCAGGCGCATGTGCGGGCCTCCTCCAGCTCATTGAACCGGTTCATAAACAGACCATAAGCCTGTCCCGGGCGCAGCGGGATAATCTGGATAAGATCCGATGTTGGTATGCCAGCCAGCATCGGCCACACGGTACCGTCATCAAGATCAAGTTCGCGACGCTCGGTTGCCAGCATTGTCAGATCTGCATATTTAACTACCGGGCTGGTTTCTTCCGGCAAGCCATATTTATGGCGAATCAAGGTATCGATCCGCGCCTCAATAAAGCGATAATCAGGGATCAGCACTTTTAAAGGCGAGGGCAGATCACAGCAGTAAGCCTCTGCGCCATCATGCAGGAGTGCTTCAAGGGCGAACTCCGGTGGCACAAGCAGGCTACAAAGCACTGAGTGCTCCGCCACGCTGTAGAACTCCGGAAGGTGTCCGCCGAAACGGCATGTATGCGAAAGCGCTGTTGCGATATCCTCTATAACGATATCGTCGGCGGTGGAATTGAGGTAATCAAATTGCTTACCAGATAGTGTCTGAATAAATCCCACTGTGTTTTCTCCATATATCTGGCGCTCTGCACCGCGCCTGATTTTGGTTGCATGAATCCCTCGCCTGATGGCGATAATGAACTTGGGTTCGCTTTAATAAGCGCCCGATAAGAAAGGCACTTAGTGAAACGGGCGGCTGCCACCGCCGGTTAGTTTCTCCACACAACACAAAAGAGCACCTGTGCTTTACGCCAGCACCCGGATGGATTGGGTTATGGGCCCGTCATCCGGTGATGCTCTTGTGTGTTGTGTAAAAAGGGCGGTACCAGCGACTTCAAGGGTTAACTCTGGTACCGCCAAGACTACACACAGCAATGAAGATCCTACTTTTTGTAACTACCAGGTGGCTTCGGGCGGGGCGCTGGCGACCAACCAGCTATAACCCCTACGGTATTCACTCTCCGCGCCGTGGGTTAAACGGCTCCGTATCGCGGCTGAGTTTCTATCGCTGGTGGTCAGCCCAGCGGTGCAACCCCTCCCGAAAACACCTGTCAGCGAATCATCCGGTCATTCATACGCCATCGGCGGCTACTTCGTGGGCGTCCTGCCTGTTCGCTGTAGATGAAGTAAAATTAAACTTTAATTGCGTATTGTGCAAGTATTAAATTGCGTTACTCGCAATTTAATGGATGTTAAAAAGGTCGCCACAGCGACCTTCGGAAAAAATTTCTAAACTATCCGTGTCTTTTAAAAGATTGAGTTTGGCTGATTAAAACTTTCCCAAAAATGTAGAACCGATGTTCATTGCTTTTATCTATGCTCCATTCTCTATACTTGGGATTATCTGAAATAACAAGTAGTTGATCTGGTATCATTTGAAGACGTTTAACGTAAATTTTACCATCAAAACCAAAAACATATATTCCGTCCCCATCAAACTCATGGATGTTGACATCAACGAAGATTAGATCACCAGGTTCAATGGTGCTCGACATGCTATCGCCACGAACATTGATGACTTTGACCCCTTTAGAGTCTCGCCCTCCAAAGAGAACCGATGCCCTCTCATGGCTATATTCAACTGCGTGTATGACATCGATCACATCACTGCCTTGAATAAATCCAGCGCCAGCACTCGCACTAACATCAAGTATTTCGACCCTAAACACATCGGTACCCTCCCCGAAGGCGGCATCTGTTTTACTGTTTTTATATACAGTAGACTGATTATCCGTCGACGTAAAGAGGTCAGAAACACTAACGCCTAAAGCTTGAGCAATTCTATTAAGTGACTGTTCCGTAAATTGCTTTTGTTTGCCTGTCTCCAGACGTGAAATATTCGCAGCGTCAACTTTAACAGCCTCAGCCAGATCAGATATTTTCAAGTTCTTCGCTAAGCGAAGCTGTCTTACACGATTTCCTATGTTCATGCGTTTATTACAAGTCCTTTTTGCGTGTTGTGCAAAGCAACTTGCGCAAGTATGCAACATACAATAAAATGCGTATTACGCAAATAAAGGGGGTTTTTATGCATTCACCACTGAGAAGGATGCGCATTGCGCATAATTTTACGCTTTCGCATGTTGCGCAAGAGATACGAATCGATCCCGCTACCTTGAGCCGTATTGAGCGATGCGAACAGGTTCCCTCCGTGGAGTTGGCTGAAAGACTAGCGAAATTCTATGGGGGAGAAATCAACGAACTCCAAATTCTCTACCCAAATCGTTACCAACCTGAGGAGCAGCATTCCATGAATGGCTACTCAGAATCCTAATAGAAGAAATGTTCCTTAGTAACCACAGATTTAAGGAGTCAACCGTGGGTAATCACTGGCAAGTAGAAAAACAACCAGCCTGGCTGGTGGCCGCCATCAGACGGACCATATCAAGCCTGCCCGGTGGCTATGCCGAAGCGGCTGAATGGCTGGGTACTACCGAAGATGCATTATTCAACCGGCTGCGCGCTGGTGGCGATCAGATTTTTCCTCTGGGCTGGGCGCTGGTACTCCAGCAGGCGAGCGGACAGAAGCTGATTGCTGACGCAGTGTCTCGGCAGTCGAACAGCGTCAACGTACCGCTGGTGGAAATTGAAGACGTTGATAACGCCGACATCAATCAGCGCCTGATGGAATCTATCGAGTGGATCGGCAGACACTCACAGTATCTGCGTCAGGCAACAGCCGATGGCGTAATTGATGCGGCAGAACGTGAGCAAATCGAAGAGAACAGTTATCAGGTCATGGCGAAGTGGCAGGAGCATCTGACGTTGTTATATCGCGTTTTTTGTCCGCCAGAAAAGAGTGACGCCCGCGAGTGTGCAGCTCCGGGCGCCTTGGCGTCGTGTGCTTCTATAAGTGGAGAAACTAACGCATGAACAGTGTAACGGCAATTAACCGTTTACCGCAACTTCGGGCGATCCCGGTGCCGGGAACTCCGCTGTTTCAGTATGAAAGGATGGTATCAGGTCGCTGGGTGGCATGTAACCACAGCCGCGCCGCTGGCGTCGTGGGGGTGTATTACCGGAGGGCTAAGGCATTATGCGCGAACTTAACCGCTGGTTCAGGGACCGCCGGGGCATCCCTGTCCGTATTATCCGCTGGGAACCAGAAAGCAATCGCGTTATCTATCTGCGATCTGGCTACCCCCATGAGTGTTTCAGCCCACTCCACATTTTCAAACGTGATTTCAGGGAAGTAGAGGGCGATCATGAGCCAGATATTTGAAATCGTTCAGTCGATGTCAGGGCAGCGGAACAGCATTACCATTCCTGTGCCTTACCTCGACTTCTTCTTTGGCGATCAGCAGGCGCACGCGCTTGGTGCTGTGCTTAATCAGCTTGTGTTCTGGTCCGGTAAATCTGATCTGAAAGATGGCTGGTTTTACAAAGAGCATAGCGAGATGGCATCTGAAATTCGTGGCGTCACGGAAGACCAGGTGCAGCGCATGGTAAACAAGATTTGTACGCGCTGGTTGCCCGGCATAATTGAGAAGCAACAAAGGCAGGTCAACGGTACTAAAAAGACACATTACCGCGTTCATGGTGATGCCTTAATTGCCGCTTTGTTCCCGTCAGCGCTGGGTTCCGCAGAATCGCAGAATGGGAAACGTGAAGTCACGGAACCCGTTCCGCAGAATCACGGAACCGAAACCGCAGAATCGCAGAACCCTAACCGCGAAGTCGCGGAACCTATTCTCTATACAGATCATTACTCAGATCACCACAAACAGATCATAAACCCTTCTTGTCCCGCCGCTTCGCAGCATGACGCTGAAAAGCCGGTTGAAGATTTTGTTACCCGTCATCCTGAAGCGGTGATTTACAGGGTTGCAAAACGGCAGTGGGGAAGCCAGGAGGATTTAACCTGCGCCGAATGGATTTGGAAAAAGATCCGCAAGCTGTACGAGGATGCGGCTGAATCTGATGGCGAAGTTGTTGTGCCTAAAGAGCCTTCATGGACCGTCTGGGCTAACGATGTTCGCCTGATGTGTTCTCAGGACCACCGTACACACCGTCAGATCTGCGAGTTATTTGGCCGTGCCAACCGCGATCCCTTCTGGTGCAAAAACATTCTCAGCCCTGCCAAGCTACGCGAGAAGTGGGACGATCTTTCTCTGAAGCTGAGCACATCAGCCACCAGCGCACCGCGTGAAGATGCCGCATTCAAATCCAGTTATTCAGGCGTTGATTACAGCGCACCAGCGGGGTTCCGGTCATGACTGAGAATAAATATTGCCAGGCTCTCGAAGCATTACGCAGCCAGTCATCGCACGAGTTGAAAGAAGTGGGTGATCAGTGGTGTACTCCTGAAAATATCTTTTGGGGCATTAATGCCATGTTCGGACCGCTGGTGCTGGACCTGTTCGCCGATGAGAGCAACGCAAAATGCGAAGAGTTCTATACCGCAGAAGATAATGCCCTTAAACAGGACTGGTCCGCTTGCCTTGCTGAACTGAACGGCGCAGCGTTTGGTAATCCTCCCTACAGCCGGGCAACGCAGCATGAAGGCGAATACACCACCGGCATGCGTTACATCATGCACCACGCCAGCATCATGCGGGAAAAGGGCGGGCGCTATGTCTTTCTGATTAAGGCAGCCACCAGCGAAGTCTGGTGGCCGGAAGATGCCGATCATATTGCCTTTATACGTGGCCGCCTCGGCTTTGACCTGCCTGAGTGGTTTATTCCGAAGGATGAAAAACAGGTGCCAACCGGGGCTTTCTTTGCAGGGGCGATCGCCGTCTTTGATAAAACCTGGCGCGGTCCAGCAATGAGCTATATCAGCCGTAAGGATCTGGAAGCTCGCGGCGATGCTTTTCTAAAGCAGATTCGCCGGGAGGCTGAACGCCTGATGAAGCAAAACGTACATCATATTCAACTTCAAAATATTCCTGAAGTTATTCCCGGGACTGATGACGCAGAAGAATTACCGACAGAAGAGTCAGTTTCAGCCGAAGAGAAAGAGTTGCCGCTGACCCGGGAAGATATTCTTGCAAAAAGCGGTACAACAGCCTGGGCATGTGTCAGTGCTGCGTTCGGCAATAAACCCCTGTATACCTTCAGCGAATCTAAGTTCGGGCATACCTGGGCAGATGATTCGCTCGAAAGCCCGGAAATAATAGCTGTACCGGTAGATACCATTACCAGAGCAAAAGTTATTTTTGAAGAAATGACAAGCGCCCGGATGCTCGAATCATGGGTAAGTGAACATTGTCCTGTCGATCTTCGCATAGATATGAACGACAGATTGATCGTTATTTCAGAAGAATTCCGCAAAGAGTATCAACTCGGCATATCTGACTTTATAGCCATTGTCAGCAATCTCGAATTTATCGACCTGCAAAATGCTCGTTTATTGCGCAAGGCAATACATCAGACATTACAGGAGAGTGCAGCGTGAAAGAACTTATGAATAAAAATCTTACAGATCGCCAGCAGCTTGTTCTGGATGAACTGATCGCCTTTCAGCGCGAGAAAGGATTTTCACCCACTACGTCAGAACTGGCCGGGCGGCTGGGATTCCGATCTCCTAATGCCGCATCGGATCATCTTCGCATTCTTCATAAGAAAGGGGCTATCAGGCTTACACCAGGTGTGTCGCGTGGCATAGCCATTATTGGCGATAGTGATGAGGATACTGCGGTGTCGCTGCTCCGGTCGCTGGTGGATGGTGACGAGTACGCCAGAGAACATGCGATCGCTTTCCTCGAATCCCGGGAGGTTGAAGCATGATGTTAACTCTGCCATTCCCGCCAAGCGTAAATACCTACTGGCGCGCACCGAACAAAGGCCCACTGAAGGGCAGGCATCTTATCAGCGCAAAAGGCCGGGAATACCAGAGCGCTGCGTGTGCGGCGATCATAGAGCAACTGCGCAGGCTGCCAAGACCTACAACCGCAAGCGCGTCGGTAGAGATTATCTTCTATCCACCCGATGCCCGCCGCCGGGATCTGGATAACTACAACAAGGCGCTTTTCGATGCATTAACGCATGCTGGCGTATGGGAAGACGACAGCCAGGTGAAACGTATGCTGGTGGAATGGGGGCCAGTGGTACCGAAAGGAAAGGTTGAAATAACGATCAGCAAGTATGAGCCGGCAGCTGCCTGACTAAGTGGAGAAACGCATGAACGAACTAATCAATGCTAACACCGGGCTAACGATGTCCAGCCGTGTCATTGCGGAGCTGGTGGATTCACGACACAGCGACGTATGCACGACTATCGAACGCCTAATGCAAAAAAGAGTCATTGGGGGGTATGCGGCAATGCCGTACACCCACCCCCAGAACCAGCAGCAGTACCATCACTATGAAGTCAGCAAACGCGACAGCTATGTGATAGTTGCGCAGCTCTGCCCGGAGTTTACCGCCCGGCTGGTGGACCGGTGGCAGATACTGGAGCAGGGCCAGCAAATTGCCGTGCCGCAGTCTTTGCCGGAGGCGCTCCGTCTTGCTGCCGATCTGGCAGAACAGAAACAGAAGCTAACGGCTGAACTGGCCGCCGCGGCGCCGAAGATTGATTTTGTGGATCGCTACTGTACCGCCAGCGGATCAATGTCATTCCGGCAGGTAGCGAAACTGCTTAAGGCTAAAGAAACAGACTTCCGTCTGTTCCTAATTGATAACAACATCATGTACCGGCTGAGTGGCGCGCTCACACCTCACCACCAGCACATTGACGCCGGGCGGTTCGAAGTAAAGACCGGAACCTCTGTTACCTCAAACCATGCATTCAGCCAGGCCCGATTCACTGCGAAGGGTGTTAAGTGGATCGGCGGTATGTGGGCTGAAAATCTGGCGAAGAGGAGCGCAGCGTGAAGGCATTACTAAAACCCGATATTGCGCGCCATCTGGGTATCGTGCTGCTCAGGCCCGGCAGTGATCTGATGACAATTTTCAGTTCAGGCCGGGTGCTTGTAGAGCCGCAGCCGGAAAATATGGCACATCTGCCTACCGGGCGCGTTGCTGATGTCCGGCAGCCGCTGGCAGAAGATGACAGCCTGTATTTATTTTTCTGTGATGAGCGGGTGATCCGTGCCGCAGGTGGTACAGGGGCGCTGGAATACTGGCTTGAACGGAACGGTGGTGGAAAATGCCAGTGGCCGCACTCGGACTATCATCACCGCGAACTGGTTACACGGCAACATGCTCCCGGTGCGTTGCTGTTGTGCTGGCACTGCGATAACCAGCTGCGCGAGCAGACTACAAATAAAATGACGGCGCTGGCCCGGCAGAACGTCGTCAGATGGATCGTGGACGTGGCGCGCGTGTCATCCGGCTACGACGCCACCCGGGAGCTGTCATTGTCTGAATTGTGCTGGTGGGCCGTTTATGCTGGTGTTGCCGACGCTATCCCGGAGAATATGGCGCGCCGTGCGCTGGGGCTACCTCCTGAACTGCATCAGTCTGTTTATCGTGGTCACGATCTTGGGCCATCTGTCGATGGAAAAGAAGTGCTGGGTAAACACCTTAAGAAATACAGGCCAGTAAAAAGACAGTCTGCAGAGCCACCAGCAGCTAAACCCGTCGTAAATATCCAGGTTGATCCAGAGTCGCCGGAAAGCCTCATGCTTCGCCCGAAGCGTCGCCGCTGGATGAATGAAAAATATACCCGGTGGGCTAAAGCACAGGTATGCGTGTGCTGTGGCAGGACAGCCGATGATCCGCATCATCTTATTGGTTACGGGCAGGGTGGTATGGGAACCAAAGCGCATGACCTCTTCGTGATCCCGCTGTGCAGATCGCATCACGACGAGCTACACGCGGATACATCTGCCTTTGAAGCAAAATATGGCAGCCAGCCAGAGCTGGTGCTGAAGACAATAGACCGCGCGCTGGCTTTCGGCGTGCTGGCTTAAATTAGTGGAGGCAATAATGCGTGATATGTATGAAGTATTGGACCAGTGGGGCGCATGGGCTGCTGCTGATAGCAGCGGTGTTGACTGGCAACCAGTTGCGGCTGGATTTAAAGGCTTACTACCACATGGCAAGAAATCACGGCAACAGTGTTGTGATGACGATGGAATTATGATTGACGGGTGTGTAGCGAGGTTGCGGAAGTTTAAGCCTGAAGAGTATGAGATGGTCATTGCTCACTTTGTTATTGGTATCTCATTGCGAACTATTGCAAAAAAACGAAAGTGTTCAGATGGTACAATTAGAAAAGATTTACAAGCAGCAATGGGGTTTATCGAAGGCATTATTGCAATAACTTTCTAATTTACTTATATAGCATAATCAGGATGCCAATAATTGTTGGCATCCAACATAAAAAACAAAAGGTGCGAAGAGTTCTAATTGAAAATTCTTCATTTCTCTTTAGATTTTTAATTGCTTCATTAATTTCTTCCTGAAGCTCTGATGGATATTTTTTAAGTTTTTTTGTAAAAGGTGTAAAAATTACTTCTTTCGAATGTATTATTCTATTCAGCTGTTTATGCTGGCTTGATATGATAAGATGTACTACTAACGAAGTAAAAATAACACTACATAATATTAGTGATTGTTCTAATAATCCATCTACTTTCCAAATGCCTATAGCTGCAAGCAAAGACAATGGCGTTGTCAGAAGCTTAGTAGTGAGTTCGCTTATAGTTTTAGATGTTTTTTCAGCGAATTCAAGTTCTGCTGCCGCTACTTCTTTCCTTGCTTTATGAAAATTAAAACCGCTAAGATATACTGACAAATTATTATCGTATGCTAACCGAAAGTCAGTCCAGTGCTCAATAAGCATTTTAAAATCATAACCATTATCATTTGTGAATTCTACTAATGTGTTACGAAATATTCCTCTTTTTTCGACATGGTGGTTTACATCCTCAACCGAAAAATCGTGTTGTAATTGTTCTACTAATGTATATTCAACATCACTGTAACGAAGCATTTCTGTCGTAATTACAGGTTGTAAAATTGCTGACGTTGTTCTTCCTTCTGTACCCTGAATAAATACAAGTCGCGGTTCACCATCGCTAGCTTTCCTGTCATGATAGTGAGCTAATTTCGACAATGCTTTTATTAGCCTGCACAGACTTTCAAGTTGAATAATATTTATTGGCTTGATTTGATCATCAGAGTAGTAGTCCAAATCAACGAGGTAGTAATCCTTAGGTTTTTCACCATTTCGTACGGATGGGAAGTTAATTAAGTCAGAAATAGAGCTGTGAAAGCGATTAATACTATCTCTTGGTAATTTAATTGTGACGCTGGCTTCATTCCAAATTGCAGGAGGGGGAGATTCTTGTAATAATTTATTATCAAATTTAACTTCATCTTTTTCAATGTATTTCTTTAAAGTTGATGAAGTGATTATTTCATTTATTAATTGTGCTGAGTCATTCGTGAAACCTATTTGTAGAGTCAGGTAGAGCCCGCTGATAGGAGGCCTACCAGCTATGCGGTATAATTTTACTAATGTTTTTAAAGAAGAATCAGCACTCATTCTCTCAATCCTCACTTTCTTTTTCTTTTAAAACTCGTTCGATCTGTTGTATGGCTTCTTTTGGTAATTTCGTAAAAGTTAATGTCTCACTATCAGCATTATAGCATATATCAGCATCTCCGTTGGTACCAAGAAGTGCTTTTTCAAAATTAAAAGAAAATCCATCGCCTTTAAATTTCACATTTAATATTTGGTTTAAGCCAGTCCGGTTAACATTGAATTCAACAGGTATACGCACTTCCTCACTATTCAAGTGAGAAATTAGTTGAGCTGATAATTCCTCTCTTTTTTCATCATGTAAATAAGTCATGTGTCTGTATGCCATTACAGCTATATCAGATAATTTAGCTGGTTGATTTGAGTTACATTGATTTGCTAAATAAGTTATGACTTCACTTTTAAAATGTCGAGAATGTTCTTGTAAAGAAGGATTATTATCAAAAAAGCTTTTAACCAGACTAGGTAGATTTTTAGTGGCCTTGTTAGAGGTTATTCCTTTATCGCAACCTAAAGCCATGATAAAATATCCAGATGCAGTTTGTTGCGTAGTTGTACTGATAAAGCTTAGATAGCTAAGATCATTTTTATCAAGATCTGGTGAGTTTTGATACATAATAAATTTATCAAAGTTTATACGTGCAGCTTGGTTGATTTTTGTTAAGTCAAGTTGTTCCAGTATCTCTGGCTCAAGACTTGAGCTCAATCTTATGCCATCTTTTTGCTTGATCATACTCACTAAAAGAAAACGAACCCCATCTCGAACGTAATCTGCAAAAACTATAACACCACCAGAGGCCCATAATTGCTTCTCGGCTTCAACTGCTAATTTTTTCATTATTTCAACAGTTAGATCGATAAATTGCTGTATAGAAGGGGATCTTAGGCTGACATAGCCTTCGATAGCATCGGGAACAGGGCCTCGCTCTGTCAACTCTTCTTTAAACACTCCGTAGTAAGCGGAGTTGCCTTTTTTTCCATATAAGTTATTGATTTCGTTTACCAATCTCAAAACAATATCATTTTTTTTATCAAGAGTTGAATCTCTAAACTTAATTTTTTTAACCGGATTCATCGGTTTCTTTGCTTCTTTTAAAAGCTCATGAACAATAATGCTATTCAATGTGAAGTCTGTCACTTTTTAACCCTTACCATTTTTATAGGCTTGAAGAAAAGCTAACGCGTACGCAAAAAATATCATAATCTGTTAAGGGTGGTTACAAAGTTGCATGACTTATTTAGCAAAAATGCACATAAGTTGAGATAACTCACGTTCGACCTCACCAAACATCAATTTTATCCTTCTAATCCCTTTGATAAGCATTCAGCATTGAGGGAGTAATACCCTTTGTAATGCCAGATTAAATCTATGAAATGATAAGGCCTACTCCATAAGCCGACATCACCAGTGATAATACTTGCTCGCCGCAACCTGCTTCTCTGAGCAGGCCTTTTTTACCCATTTTTCCATACAGCGTTTCCGGCGGAGGTGGAGATGAAATGCATGCCAGAAAAAGACCCCGGCTACTGAGCGAGCCTGGTATCTTGGCTTTACAGCCACAAAACAGAATGGAGATATGCAGGCGTCGCGGGCATGCTCTCTCTGCTGTGTAGTGCCTATGCCCAGTCCTCATGGAATAAACGTATTCTTGGTGCCGTGTCGTGCAGCGTACTGGCTTTTTTCGCTGCGCCCACACTTCAGGTGGTTGATGGGGTAAGGAAAACGATTAAAAGGCTATGATTAAAACAGTTGGGCCCTGATGACTGGGTTTGCGTTTCGCCAAAATTTGGAGTATCCGCATTCATTCCTAACCTAAATTAGCCATGTATGCTAAAGTTTTTTGTCCTTATTAAATGGTTATCGAAGATGCATAAACTTGATTTTCGTACATGGAGAGTGTTTTAAGGTTGTTCCTTTACCTAATAGCGATGAATATATGCTTGTGAAGCCGGGCGAGAGATTTCGCATGGTTTTAAACATAGAGGCATTGCGCTGTGCTGTGCGCAAACACTACAGATTAATAGAACGAAAATAAAAAACTAATCCGATCAGGCTGCCAACAGGCGGCCTTTTTTATTTCCCTACGAACAGTACTCCGACACAATCGGAGATAAGAGACATGTCCCATATGAGCAAACTCGTAACCGGTGTCGCGCTCGGCACTTCCGGCGGCACCATCCTGAACGGTGTTCTGACAAAACTGAGCCCTGATGAATGGAGTGCTGTCGGCGTGCTGGCTGGTATCGCGGGCATTCTTATCACCGGGCTTATTAACTGGTACTTCAAACGAAAGGTCGCCAACGCCCAGGTAAGGGCGCTGGAGAAATACGGCCCTACAGTAAAAGTTGGAGATAACTGATATGCCGATGACCAGCAGTCTGCGTAATAAACTCATCGCTGCTGCGGGCGGCGGCGCGATGCTCATCGCCACTATTTTTCTTGGCGGTCATGACGGTGTGGAAGGGCGAAAGTATGTAGCCTACAAAGATGTGGCGGGTGTCTGGAGTGTGTGCGACGGTCACACAGGACGGGATATCGTCCGGAACAAAACTTACACCGACCGGGAATGTGATGCCCTACTGTGGAAAGACCTGCAACCGGCAAAGCGCACCGTTGACCAACTGGTAAAGGTGCCGGTGGGCGAATATCAGCGCGCCGCGCTCTACAGCTTCGTTTTTAACGTCGGCTCCGATGCGTTTTCCAAATCCACTCTTCTGCGGAAACTCAATAAGGGTGACCATGCAGGTGCCTGCGAAGAGATGCGCCGCTGGGTTTATGCTGGTGGCATGAAGTGGAAGGGCCTCCAGAACCGGCGCGAGATGGAGCGTTCCATGTGCCTGGCGGAAGGTAAAAATGACCTTTAAAGCGAAAGTCATCGTTGTGCTGGTTATCGCTGGCCTGCTGGCGGCGCTCGGCTGGGCGGCCAATCATTACCGCGATAATGCCATTGCCTACAAAGAGCAGCGCGATAAGGCAAAGGGCGACTTGCTGCTGGCTAACGATGCCATCAGCGATATGAAGGTGCGCCAGCGCGACGTCGCCGCACTCGATGCGAAATACTACGGAGAACTGGCAGATGCCAAAGCGAATATTGACCAGCTTGAGCGTGATGTTGCTGCTGGCCGTAAGCGGCTGCAACTCAACGCCACCTGTCGAACGAACGGAGCGACCGGCACCACCAGCATGGATGATGGCACCGGCCCCCGACTTACTGACGCCGCTGAACGGGATTATTTCACCCTCAGAGAGCGAATCGAAACCATTACCAGTCAGTTAGCGGGTCTGCAGGAATATGTAATGGAGCAATGTCTCAGGTAAAAGCAGCGCAGGGGGGGGGACAAAAAATTTCCCTTCCAAAGTGAAATCCAGAAACTTCAGAAGGGAGACCAATAGGTCATCGTTACAAAGTACAAGCGCAGCATATAGTAATACTCACAAATAGATACTGTTATTAAAAAAAAGACATCAACTGTATCTTTACTTTTATCGATAAGTGACTTTTACAGGTGATTTCAACCAGTTTATAGATACAGTTGGGCACACCTCAAAGACGAATCGGGAATGGATCAGTCAAGAGTTAAGTTCTTCACATGTCCTATCCCTGAGCCGCCGTGAGAAAGCCATATACAGGTGAAAACCGTAACTTACCTCTGGTATACGCATAGCTCAGTAGAAGAGGATGTCGGAAAAGCAGTCTGTAAGCATGATGGGCGTGAGGTATGAACGGGGATAAATGATTTGATTTAATTAATCTGTATTTCATTCTGTAAAATATGAAATTAAAATTTGGTTAGAAATAGTTATTTAAATGTTACGTGCTTTATGTGTCATGCCTGTAATATTTGGGTGCTAATTGTTTTCTTCAAATAGTATACGGTTCTTAAACGAGCTAAAAGTATCTTATGGTAACTATTTTCAGCTTATTATGTATTTGCTAGGATTTGTTTAGGCAATAATTTAATCATGTCATCACAGAGGGTTTAATTATGGATTGTGTGAACATAACCTTATACGGTACAGATGGCACAACTGTTACCTCAAGCAGAAACTGTTTTACTGAAGCCCAGGTCGAATCTTTTTTTAGTACCGCGAATGACAATGGCTTATTAAAGAACGTCAAAGCAGTCTGGACCATTTTCAACGGTGGTGTTAAAGGACCTTCTGGTAACTTTCCTGATTGCAATCCACCATGGCAGGGTCTTGCCAATCTCATGAAGCAGGTCCTGCAGGTAAATGGGTTTGTTTATCAACCTGATAGTCCTGATAACGATGGCCCGGGGGATGGCGGAGGATTATTTGGGGACACTGACGTGGATGGCAACCCTATCAAGGGCGAAGACGGTGGTGAAGGCGGCGGCGGTGAAGATGGTGGCGAGGGTGGAGATGATGATATTCCAATTCTTGTCCCGGATGAATAATTAGCGCTACTATGTTCAGCTTTATATTGAACTGAGAAATTGATTTGCGAAAAATCTTTTTGTATTTTCGATTTTAAATCATTAATAACTATAACTCAGTAGTTTTTTGGGTGCTCCAACTTCCCCACCTCTGCCACCTGCATTCGCTGGTGGCTTTTTTTATTGGAGCATATATTTTCATTATTTCCCGGCTTGCGCTTCATCTACCCGAGTCGGTATTGTCATTACAACGCATAATAGCGCTGATGCTCTTAGCTGGGCACTGGACTACCATCTGAAGCATTTATCTGCCAATGCGCTGATAGTGGAGATCGATAATGGATCGCCATCGGCAAAGTGGTGTTAAATGTGATCAAAGAGCAGAGAAAGTCAGGTGGATTGCTGTATCGGCAATAATGAGTGTTTGGGCGTTTAAATGACCATGCTCTAATAGTGACTCTTAAATGATAATCATTATTATCTATTGGGTCCTTTCCGGCATCTCGAGTAATTACGGGGCGGCGACCGCGCAGGTTTCCGCTATTTATGAAAATTTCTGAGTTTTAGTCACTTCCGTTCTTCTTCCCCATAACCCGTTGTTTATCCTTGTAAACACTATCAAAAAGAAAGGAAACCAGAATGGCTGTCCTGGACAGAAAACGCCGTGATCGTTTCCGTTCTCCGCTTTTGCTCAAGGAGTGCGCATGGAAGTTAATAAAAAGCAGCTCTCCGACATATTCGGCGTCAGCGTGCGAACAGTTCAGAACTGGCAGGATCAGGGCATGCCGGTTTCGCGGGGTGGCGGGAAGGGTAATGAAGTTCTTTATGAGTCAGCCGACGCGATCAGATGGTATTCCGAGCGGGACGCAGCCATTGAAAATGAGAAGCTACGAAAAGAGGTGGAAGAACTGCGCATCGCCGGTGAATCCGATCTGCAGCCGGGCACCATTGATTATGAGCGGTACCGTCTGACCCGGGCTCAGGCGGATGCCCAGGAACTTAAAAATGCCAAAGAATCCGCTGAAGTGGTGGAAACCGCTTTCTGCACGTTCGTGCTCTCACGTATGGCCGGTGAAATAGCCAGTATTCTTGACGGGATCCCCCTGTCGGTGCAGCGGCGATTTCCGGAGCTGGAGAATCGTCACATTGACTTTCTGAAGAAGGATGTCATTAAGGCCATGAACAAAGCAGCGGCGCTGGATGAAATCATACCGGGGTTGCTGAGTGAATATCTCGAACAGTCAGATTAACGGGCTTCAGTTCTCGGCACGTGCCGGGCTGCGGTCACTCTTCCGGCCCGAGCCGCAAACAGCGGTAGAGTGGGCAGATGAAAATTATTACCTGCCAAAAGAATCAGCCTACCAGGAGGGACGATGGGAAACACTGCCTTTTCAGCGTGCCATCATGAATGCCATGGGCCACGACTACATTCGTGAAGTCAACGTCGTCAAATCTGCGCGAGTAGGCTATTCAAAAATGTTGCTTGGCGTGTACGCCTATTTCATTGAGCACAAGCAGCGTAACTCCCTGATCTGGCTACCGACCGACGGTGACGCTGAGAACTTTATGAAATCGCATGTCGAGCCGACCATCCGTGATATTCCTCCCCTGCTGGCACTTGCGCCGTGGTATGGCAAAAAGAACCGCAACAATACGCTCAGCATGAAGCGATTTTCTAACGGGCGTGGATTCTGGTGCCTGGGCGGTAAGGCGGCCAAAAACTACCGCGAAAAATCAGTGGACGTCGCCGGGTACGACGAGCTGGCAGCATTTGATGAAGACATTGAGAAAGAAGGCTCGCCTACTTTCCTTGGTGACAAGCGTATTGAAGGCTCGGTGTGGCCTAAGTCCATAAGAGGATCCACACCGAAAATTCGCGGTACCTGCCAGATTGAACGCGCCGCCAGCGAATCTGAACATTTTCTGCGTTTCCACGTTGTGTGTCCGCACTGCGGGGAAGAGCAGTATCTTAAATTTGGCGACAGAGAAACGCCATTTGGTTTTAAATGGCTGCCGGGCGAACCTTCCAGCGTCTATTACCTTTGCGAACATAACGCGTGCGTTATTAAGCAGCAGGAACTGGATTTCACCGAAGCGCGCTATATCTGCGAGCGTACCGGTATCTGGACCCGCGACGGCCTTGCCTGGTATTCCTCGACAGGAGAAGAAATTGATCCGCCTGACAGCGTAACGTTCCATATCTGGACTGCGTACAGTCCGTTCACAACGTGGGTGCAGATCGTCAAGGACTGGATAAAAACTAAAGGCGACACAGGCAAGCGTAAAACGTTCGTCAACACCACGCTTGGCGAAACATGGGAAGCAAGGATCGGCGAGCGTCCTGACGCAGAGCTGATCGAAGAACGCAAGGAGTTGTTTCACGCCCCGGTTCCCGATCGCGCCGTCTATCTTACGGCGGGTATCGACTCCCAGCTCGACCGTTACGAAATGCGTGTGTGGGGCTGGGGACCCGGTGAAGAAAGCTGGCTGGTGGACCGGCAAATTATCATGGGGCGTCACGACGATGCGCAGACGCTGGAAAGGGTTGATGACGCTATCGGTAAAACCTACTACCGGCGAAACGGTGTCGGGATGAGTATTTCCCGCATCTGCTGGGATATCGGCGGCATCGATCCGACCATTGTTTATAACCGATCCAAAAAACACGGCCTTTTTCGTGTGATCCCAATTAAAGGGGCATCTGTTTACGGTAAACCTGTTGCGAATATGCCCCGTAAGCGCAATAAAAACGGCGTTTACCTGACGGAAATAGGTACCGACACGGCCAAAGAACAGATTTATAACCGTCTGACGCTCATACCGGAAGGCGATGCACCCATGCCGGGCGCGGTGCATTTCCCCAATAATCCCGAAATATTCGACCTTGCCGAGGCCCAACAGCTGACTGCTGAAGAACAGGTAGAAAAGTGGGTTGGGGGCGAAAAGAAAATACTCTGGGACAGTAAAAAGCGGCGTAATGAAGCGCTTGACTGCTTTGTTTATGCTCTGGCCGCGCTGCGCATCAGTATTTCACGCTGGCAGCTGAACCTTGAATCGCTGCTGATCAGCCTGCTGGATGAAGACAACCAGCGCGTACCTAAAAAGACCCTGGCGGACTATGCCCGGGCATTATCCGGAGAAGAATAATGGCGACACAGACTGAACTCGACAGCGCGCGCGCTGCGCTGCATGACCTGATGACGGGCAAACGGGTTGCGACAGTGCAGAAAGATGGCCGTCGGGTGGAGTTCACTGCCACCTCCGTCAGCGATCTGAAAAAATATATTGCCGAACTGGAAAGCCAGATTGGTATCACACAACGTCGCCGGGGACCGGCAGGATTTTACGCATGAAATTGCCAGCGCTTTTAGGACCAGACGGCAGAACATCCCTGCGGGAATACGCCGGTTATCATGGCGGGGCCGGAGGTTTTGGCGGCCAGCTGCGCGGATGGAATCCACCCAGTGAAAGCGTGGATGCCGCGCTTTTGCCTAATCTCGCCAGGGGAAACGCACGAGCAGATGATCTTGTCCGTAATAATGGGTATGCAGCAAATGCCATACAGCTTCACCAGGATCATATCGTTGGTTCATTTTTTCGGCTGAGCCACCGACCCAGCTGGCGGTTTCTGGGTATACGCGAAGAAGAATCGCGGGCATTTGCGCGTGAAGTTGAAGCAGCCTGGAAAGAGTTTGCTGAGGACGATCACTGCTATATCGATGTTGAGAGAAAGCGGACATTTACCATGATGATCCGCGAAGGTGTCGCCATGCACGCGTTCAATGGTGAGCTTTTTATGCAGGCAGCCTGGGACAGCGGCGCGTCGCGGCTCTTTCGTACCCAGTTCAGGATGATCAGTCCGAAACGCATCAGCAATCCCGGGAACCGGGGTGATACTCAGGACTGTCGCGCAGGGGTGGCGGTCAGCAGCAACGGAGCAGCGCTGGGGTATCACGTCTGCGAAGACAGTTATCCCGGCTGGGGCGCGCAGAAATGGACTTACGTGCCGCGAGAGCTGGCAGGTGGACGGACCTCTTTTATCCATGTATTCGAGCCACTGGAAGACGGGCAGACACGCGGCGCAAATCAGTTTTACAGTGTGATGGAGCAGATGAAAATGCTCGATACGCTGCAAAATACCCAGTTGCAGAGCGCCATTGTGAAGGCCATGTACGCCGCGACCATTGAAAGCGAGCTCGATACCCAGACCGCCATGGATTTTATTCTCGGCGCTGACAGTAAAGAGCAGAGCAAAATGAGCGGATGGCTGGGGGAAATGGCAACCTACTATTCCGCAGCGCCGGTGCGCCTCGGCGGGGCGAAAGTTCCGCATCTTATGCCCGGCGACTCGCTGAATCTTCAGTCAGCTCAGGATACTGATAACGGATATTCAACCTTTGAGCAGTCCCTTCTGCGGTATATCTCTGCCGGGCTGGGCGTTTCTTACGAACAATTGTCGCGTAATTATTCACAAATGAGCTACTCGACGGCGCGCGCCAGTGCAAATGAATCATGGGCTTTCTTTATGGGACGGCGAAAGTTTATCGCCTCCCGCCAGGCCTGTCAGATGTTCCTGTGCTGGCTGGAAGAGGCCATCATCCGGCGCGTTGTGATGCTGCCCTCCAGAGCGCGTTTTACCTTTCAGGAAGCACGAAGCGCGTGGGGCAACTGCGACTGGATTGGCTCAGGGCGCATGGCTATCGATGGCCTGAAAGAGGTACAGGAGGCGGTCATGCTGATCGAGGCCGGGCTGAGTACCTATGAAAAAGAATGCGCCAAACGCGGCGAGGATTACCAGGAGATCTTTGCCCAGCAGGTGCGTGAAACACTGGAACGTCGGCAGGCCGGGCTTAACCCCCCCGCATGGGCTGCTGCTGCCTTTCAGTCCGGATTAAATAATTCCAGTAAGGAGGACGAAGATGACGCCCGAGCTGCGTAATCTCCCCCATATCGCGGGCCTCGCGTTTAATGAGCCGCTGTTACTCGAACCCGCCTATGCGCGGGTTTTCTTTTGTGCGCTGGCGGGGCAACTGGGCATAACCCGCCTGACAGACACTGTTACAGGTATGACGCTGAGCGGCGAACACATGGCTGAACCCGTTGCGATTTTCGGTGACGGTGATGACAGTGGGATGCGGCAGCCGAAAAGTTACCAGGTGATCAACGGCATTGCGGTGATACCTGTTTCCGGCACGCTGGTCAGCAAAACCCGAGCATTACAACCTTATTCGGGAATGACCGGGTACAACGGCATTATTGCCAGACTTCAGCAGGCTGTCAGCGATCCGGATGTGGAAGGGATCATGCTGGATATGGACACCCCTGGCGGAATGGTGGCGGGCGCTTTTGACTGCTCAGACGTCATCGCCCGGCTCCGCGATATCAAACCTGTCTGGGCACTCGCTAACGATATGAACTGTAGTGCCGGGCAGCTCATCGCCAGTGCAGCGTCCCGCCGGCTTGTTACCCAGACCGCGCGCACTGGTTCGATTGGCGTCATGATGGCTCACAGTAATTATGGTGCCGCGCTGAAAACGCAGGGCGTTGAGGTGACTCTCATCTACAGCGGTGAGCATAAGGTTGATGGCAACCCGTATGAGAAACTCCCCGAAAATATTCGCAACGATTTCCAGTCACGTATTGATTCTGCCCGCCAGATGTTTGCGGGCAAGGTGGCGGAATATACAGGATTGTCCGTTCAGGCGGTGCTTGATACTGAAGCAGCCGTCTTCAACGGCAGAGAAGCCATTGATGCCGGCATTGCTGACGAGCTCGTAAATAACACCGACGCGCTCAGCGTGATGCGCGATGCACTTAATAACCGTAATAAAACCATTACCGGAGGACGTATGAAAGGTTCCACTGCATCCGCAGAAACCACCCAGCAGCCAGCCGCCACATCGCCAGCTGCTGAAAACCAGACCACTGCGAATAACGCTACTGCCAGCGCAGTACCCGCAGATACTGCGAATGTCAGCGTGCAGATCGCTGAAGCAGTGAGTACTGAGAATGCGCGCATTATGGGCATTCTTAATTGTGAAGAAGCAGGCGGACGCGAAGCCCAGGCCCGCGTACTGGCTCAGACACCGGGAATGACGGTCGAGCATGCGCAGCGCATTCTTGCGGCGGCACCACAAAGCGCGCATGCGCGCACTGATACTGCGCTGGATCGTCTGATGGAAGCCGCACCGGCAGCAGTGGGACCAGGTAATGCGGCCAAGACAGCTACCGATGCTCTGATGAACACCCCTGTTTAAGAGGCAATTATGGTAAATACAGAAACTTTTGGATTTTATCAGCCGCTGGGCAACAGCGATCCGGCTCACACTGCCAGCGCGCCCGGAGGGCTTACCGGTTTAACCCTGCCGATGACGCCGCTGATGCTCAACGCTGAGACGGGAAAGCTCATTGTCTGGGACGGTGAAAAAGCGGGTGATGCTGCCGGGATTCTGGCTATCTCAGCTGATCAGAGCAGTAAACAACTGACGTTCTATAAGTCCGGTTCTTTCCGGATTGAGGATGTGCTCTGGCCCGAATCCCTTCAGGACGACACCAAAAAACGTAATGCTTTTGCTGGCACGCCCATCAGCATTGTCTGACAACTCAGTCTCTCTTGTTCATTCATAAGGGCCGCGTTTGCGGCTTTTTTTACGGGAAAAATCTATGTCCATGTATTCCACTGCACAGCTGCTGGCGGTCAATGAGAAGAAATTTAAATTTGATCCACTGTTTCTGCGCATCTTCTTTCGTGAAAGCTATCCATTCACGACTGAGAAAGTCTATCTCTCTCAGATCCCTGGCCTGGTCAATATGGCGGTGTACGTTTCGCCGGTCGTTTCCGGTGAGGTGATCCGCTCGCGCGGCGGCAGTACTTCCGAGTTCACGCCGGGCTATGTTAAGCCGAAACATGAAGTAAACCCACAAATGACGCTGCGCCGTCTTCCGGATGAAGATCCGGCAAATCTTGCAGATCCGGCCTATCGCCGCCGTCGTATTATCCTTCAGAACATGAAGGATGAAGAACTTGCCATTGCTCAGGTTGAAGAGCAGCAGGCGGTGGCAGCAGTGCTGAAAGGCAAATACACCATGAACGGCGAAAAGTTTGAGCCGGTTGAGGTGGATCTGGGGCGTAGCGCCGGAAATAACATCATTCAGTCGGGTACCGCCGCCTGGTCCGGCAAGGATAAAGAAACGTTCGACCCCACTGATGATATTGAAACCTACGCGCTGAATGCCAGCGGCGTGGTGAATATCATCGTCTTTGATCCTAAGGGATGGGCGCTGTTCCGCTCATTCAAAGCGGTTAAAGACAAGCTTGATACCCGCCGTGGCTCCAACTCGGAGCTGGAAACCGCCATCAAAGATCTTGGCAAAGCCGTTTCTTATAAGGGGATGTACGGCGATGTGGCGATCGTCGTTTACTCCGGTCAGTACGTTGAAGACGGCGTTAAAAAGAACTATCTGCCCGATCTGTCTCTGGTGCTCGGTAACACTCAGGCGCGCGGACTGCGTACTTACGGCTGCATTCAGGATGTGGATGCGCAGCGTGAAGGTATTAACGCTTCCGCTCGTTATCCGAAGAACTGGGTACAAACGGGTGACCCAGCCCGTGAATTCACCATGATCCAGTCCGCCCCGCTGATGCTGCTGGCTGACCCGGACGAGTTCGTTTCCGTAAAACTGGCCTGACGGCTGAGCATCCGGCCCTGCGGGGCCGCTTTTTCTGGAGAAAACCATGACAAAAGATGAACTGATTGCGCGTCTTAAGGCGCTGGGGGCTCAGCTGGGCCGCGATGTCAGCCTGGCCGGTTCCAAAGAAGAACTGGCTATGCGCGTGGCTGAACTTGAAGAAGAGCTTGAGGATGACGGCGACGGTGGGAGTGGCGACGTCACTACTGCAACCACTGACGCCTCAGTCTTGCCAGGCCCTGGCACCGCCGCGACGCTGGCAACTTCTGAGCGCTCTCCCGTTGCACTGAAAAAGGTTGTGGCCCGGGCCACGCTCCATATTGACGCAATCGCAGAGGACGACGATATCCCGGTCCCGATCGCGACGCTGGGTACTGTCATCCGTATTTCTTCGCAATATGTCACCGGTCTGGTTAATGCCGGACTGGTGGAAGAGGCGTAACGGGAGAGGCCGTGGCTGAATTCGATAACATTTTTGATGCGGCGATTTCCCGTGCTGACAGCACTATCCGCAATGTTATGGGGGCTGAGGCTCATATCACCTCGGGTTTGCTGGCTGGTCATCTGGTCAGAGGGGTATTCGATGATCCGGAAAATATTGGTTATGCCGGCGACGGCGTACGGATAGAGGGCGCAAGCCCCTCACTGTTCGTTGAAACAGCCAGCATAAGAAGCCTGCGGCGTATGGACACGATAAGGATTTTCAACGAGCCATACTGGGTTGAACGAATAACGCCGGATGACTGCGGTTCCTGCTATGTGTGGCTCGGTCGTGGCTTACCACCGGCCAGTACCCGCCGTCGACAGGAGGCTTAATGGGAATGAAGGGACTGGAGCAGATTATAGCCAACCTGAACAGTCTTGACCGGACTATGGTTCCCCATGCCAGCGTCTGGGCAATCAACAAGGTTGCAGCATCGGCAATAACTCGCGCTGTCCGGATTGTGGCCCGCGAGGCAGTTGCCGGAGATAACAGGGTCAAGGGATTACCGGTCCGGATCATAAGACAGCGCGTCAGGCTCAGCAAAGCGTCTACATCCGGCAAAAAATGCCGGATCCGGGTCAATCGCGGAAATCTGCCCGCTAAAAAACTCGGGCCGGTACAGGTAAGGCTAACAAGGAAGAAAGGGACGCTTTTGAAGAAGGGCAGCGTCCTGAAGGTCGGAAAATACCTTTTCAGGAATGCCTTTCTGCAGCAATTAGCCAATGGCCGCTGGCAGGTAATGCGGCGCGTAAATGGCAAAAGCCGATATCCCATCGACGTTGTGAAGGTTCCCCTGGTCGAACCGCTGACCGCGGCTTTTGAGCAGGAGAAAAAACGCATGCTGGAAGAAGACATGCCGAAGCAACTTACTGCCGCACTGCGGCAGCAACTGAGGCTGTATTTTAAACGATGAAACATACCGAAATACGTTCTGCGGTTATAGACGCACTGGAAATCGCTGTCGGGGATAGCGTCATTTATTTCGATGGCCGTCCTGCCGTTATTGAAGAAGAAGATTTTCCGGCTATCGCGGTTTATTTATCTGATGCGGAGTACACCGGTGAGAATATGGACTGCGACACCTGGCAGGCAACGCTGCACATAGAGATTTTCCTGCCTGCCCAGGTTCCTGATTCGGAGCTGGATATGTGGGTTGAATCGCGGATTTACTCTGCAATATCGGACATTCCGGCGCTGGCCAGGCTTATTACCGTGATGGTTCCACAGGGTTACGAATATCAGCGCGATGATAGCCTGGCACTGTGGAGTTCAGCCGATCTCAAATACTCAATTAATTACGAAATGTGAGGAAAAAATGCCTACACCAAACCCACTGGCTCCTGTAAAAGGTGCCGGAACGACGCTCTGGATGTATACCGGAACGGGCAATCCCTACAGTAACCCGCTGTCAGATACCGACTGGCAGCGGCTGGCAAAAATTAAAGAATTAACGCCGGGTGAAATGACGGCGGAGTCGTACGACGACACTTACCTGGATGATGAAAATGCCGACTGGACGGCAACGGCCCAGGGCGCAAAATCGGCAGGTGATACGTCGCTGACGCTGGCATGGAAGCCGGGCGAAGACGGCCAAAAGTCGCTGGTGGCATGGTTTAGCGATGGTTCCATTCGGGCCTATAAAATTAAATATCCTAACAGTGCCGTTGACGTTTTCAGGGGCTGGTGCAGCAGCCTGGGCAAAGCCATTCCCGTGAAAGAGGTGATCACCCGCACTGCGAAAATCACCAACACCGGCAAGCCTGGACTGGCGGAGGAGAGCGGCAGCTCTGCTATTGTGGTCACTGGCGTTAAACTCGATAAAGCCACGGCCAGCGTAGCTGTCGGTGCCACCAACACCGTAAATGTTTCGTTTCTCCCTGCCAGCGCATCGGATCAGTCATTCCGTGCGGCCACCTCAGACGGCAGCAAAGCCACGGTAACAGTCAGTGGCAAATCACTGATTATCACCGGCGTTGCGGCGGGCTCTGTCGACGTTATTGTGATGAGCAACGACGGCAACTTTGTTGCAACCTGTAAGCTGACCGTTACAGCCTCCTGAGGATAACAGTATGTTTTTGAAGAAAGAACCTTTTGAATTTAACGGACAGACAACCACCCTGTATGAGCTGTCAGCGCTGCAGCGCATTAATTATCTGCAGTATCTGGCCGGTGAAGAAAAGGCACTGGCGACCGCTGGCGACGAGCTGAGCGAGCAGGCAATGACTACTCAGCTGATAGGTATGAGCATTCGCAACAGCGCCCGACTGATTTCGTATTCACTCTGGCACAATGATCCCGCAGGACCATCTGAGGATGAGCTGTTCAGTCAGGTCATGAGTTCGTGGCCCGCCGGGGCCATCGGTCAGGCAGAGGTTGCCGTTAAAACCCTGTCGGGGATGATTACGCCGATCGTTGATGAGCCGCAGCCTGAGGACGATTCCAGCCACGCCGATGCAGAGGATGATGAGGCTGTTACGGTGGAAAAGTCCTAGCCAGCGAGCTTGATTTTGTCCTGAAGCTGGCGCGCGAGTTTGGGCGGCCCGACTGGCGTGCCATGCTGGCTGGCATGACGTCCTCTGAACTGGGGGACTGGCATCTGTTTTATCGGGAGCGTTTTTTTCAGGACGCGCAGCTGGATGCGCATTTTTCATCTCTGCTCTACACCATTTCTACCCTCATGCACCGGGATCCGGATATCACCCCTGCAAATTTCAGCCTGTTGTCACCGTCAGCCGGGATCGCAGCGGATAACGAACAGGATGACGATGCCATGATGCTGGCCGCGGAGGGGATCACAGGAGGCACCCGGTATGGCCCAGCAGATTAGCGATCTGGTTATTAATCTCGATCTTGACAGCGCAACGTTTACTGAGCAGGTCGCCAGAATAAAAAACCAGTTCAGCGGCCTGGCTAACGAAACGGACAAGGTTCAGTCGCGAATGCAGCAGGCAGCCGCCGCTCAGGCTGCTGCATTATCAAGAGCCGCCGCGGGTAATTCTGCGGCAATATCTGAAATGCAGTCCAGCCAGACATCTGCCACAGCTGGACTCAGTACAAATATGCAGGCGGTTAGCCGGTCTGTTGATGATGCCCATCAGCGGATTGCCGCGTTAACTCAGCAGCTACGGGAAAATGAATCCCGCTCATCACAGCTGGCGCACCAGCAGGATGCGCTGGCAGCCTCCTTTTACCGTGAAATAGATAGCGTCAGCAAACTAACAGGTGAAACGTCCTCATTATCATCCATTCAGGAACGGATTCGTCGGGAGCGAGACAAGGGGAACATCACGCAGCAGGACTATCTCGCCCTGTTATCCCAGACAACAGCCCGACAGAAAGATTTGCAGCGGGCTGAGGAAACGGCGGAGAGGACCAGGGCGCGTTTTATTGAACAACTCAAATCTCAGGTCGATGCACAGACGCTATCGCATACTGAGCTGCTGAATATGAAAGCAGCCCAGCTCGGTGTTTCCCAGCAGGCTGCTCCTTTAATCGCAAAGCTTCGTGAGCAGGATGAAGCGTGGAAGAAAGGCGGGATCAGCGCCGGCCAGTACCGGCAGGCATTAAGAATGTTGCCGGCGCAGTTTACAGATATTGCAACGTCCATCGCTGGCGGAATGCCACTATGGATGGTTCTTATCCAGCAGGGGGGCCAAATAAGTGATTCGTTTGGAGGTATAGGTGGTCTCCTCCGTTTCATTAAAGAGGAACTACTTGGCTTCAAAGAGGCCACGGATGACTCTTCAGAATCGCTTTCTGAAAATGCCAACTCCCTGGCTGAAAATGTTGAACATGGTCAAGGCTTGCTACGTTTTTTGACCCCTACCAGAGCAGCAATGGGAGGGCTGGTTGGTGTCGCATCTCTCCTGGCGACAGCATGGTATAAAGGCACGAAAGAGGCTGAGGAGTTCAATAAACAACTCATTCTTACCGGGAGTTACGCCGGCAAAACAGCAGGCCAGCTCGGCCAGCTTTCCAGGCAAATAGCTGACGATGCAGGTGTAACCATCGGCGAGGCATCGGCTACTCTGGCAAAAATTGTCGGCACGGGAAAGTTTGATGGCAGCAAACTAGAGGTTGTAGCCAGGACGGCTGCAGCAATGGAGGATGCTGTTGGGCAATCAGTTGAAACTACGATAGCTAACTTCCGGAAACTTTATGACTCACCAGCCAAAGCTTCTGAGGAGCTGAATAGCCAGCTTCATTATCTCTCATCAGCGCAGTATGAATATATCTCATCTCTTGAGAAGCGAGGATATAAAGAGGCTGCAGGAGAAGCAGCAGCCACGGCTTATGGACAGGCCGAGCAGCAACGCAGTCAACAGGTTCTTGATAATCTCGGTCTGATCGACCGGGTGGTTCGGGGAGTGTCTGATACGTGGAAAGCATACTGGGATGCTGCATTAGGTATTGGTCGTAAGCAAACTTCTGCTGACCAGCTTGAAAGCGTCAGGAAAAGGATTAAGGAAATAACCGATCAATCGCGTCCCGGTATTTTCGGGATGGGTAACATCGGTGACGGCGGTGCTGCAAATAAGGAGTTACTGGCATTACGTCAGCAGGAGAAAGAACTCGAGTTCGTCGTTAAATCTCAGGAAGGGTATTCAGAAGCCCAGGCCAGGGCGAAAAAAGCTGATGAGGATCGGACGGAATCTCTGATCTATCAGAATCAAATCCTCTCGAAAAATATCTCATGGCAGCAGCAGCGATCAGCCGCATTGACTGTCCTCTGGTCAAAGGTTGCCAAAGCACCTGAGCTATGGAGTGAAGAAGAAAGAACGAGGGCAGTTGCTCAGATCAATAAGGACTTTCACCCTTCTAAAAATCCCAAAGCGAAAGGCTACACCGTTCCTGCCGGTGAGCGCCTGGAGGATGCCGGGCAGACCGAACTACTGTCCCTTCAGGCACAGTTAAAAACTCTTCAGGAACACCGCTCTGTTAATGACACCATCAGTCAGCAGCGCAAAGACCTGTATACCACTGAATCTAAGTTTGCTGTCCTCGAGGCAGCCGCACGCACCCGGCAGTTATCGAAGCAGGAACAGTCTCTGCTGGCAAGCAAAGACCAAGTGCTGGAACTGGCACGGCAAAAAGCATTGCTTGGCGATCAGATCACCGCCCAGGAGCAACTGAACAAACGGATGGATACGGCCAGCAAATATGCCACTCAGATGGCAGAGAAGCAGGCTGCGCTTAAATCTGGTGTCGTGATGAGTGACAGGCTGGCGAGCCGGGAGACTGCGCTGTCGCAATTGCGCAGTGGCTGGCTGAATGCTGGCGGTAGTCTGGATGACGTCGGTTTCAGGCAACAACTGACCGCCGCTAATGATTATTACGCAGCGGAGGATAAGCTTCGCAGTGACTGGCAGGCGGGTGCCAAAAAAGGCTGGGCTGAATATCAGGACTCAGCTTTGAATGTGTTTTCCTCCGTTCAGCAGATTTCACAGTCGACGTTTAGTGGACTGGCGAACCAGCTCACCATGCTGACCACCACCGGCAAGGCCAGCTTTAAGGAATTTACAACATCCATACTGAAGATGATCGCGTCGGTCACTAATCAGTTGCTGGTGGCATACACCCTTCAGAGCGCGATGGGCTGGATTTCGGGCAATGCTCAAATGCCTGCTACCGGGCAGTCTCTGGCGGTACCGTCATTTCGCCCACCCGGTTACGACGGTGGCGGCTTTACGGGGCATGGCGGCAAGTATGATCCTGCTGGGATTGTTCACCGCGGCGAGTTCGTTTTCCATAAAAAGGCCACCAGCCGGCTTGGCGTCGGCAATCTTTACCGGCTTATGCGTGGATATGCCACAGGCGGGCTGGTGGGTGGCAGTGGAAGCCCGGCGGGTGCCTCTCCTTTTGGTGTCAACGTCTACGCGCCTGTCAGCGTTACCACACAGCAGGATAACGCACAGCCGAAAGGTAACAACGATCAGCTTGGCCGCGCTTATCAGCAGGTTATTGATAAAGCGGTCCGTGACGGTATTGCCCGTGAAAGTCGCCCCGGCGGGATCCTCTGGGGTGGGTCAAAGCAGAGGTAAATAATGGCGATTGAACATTTCGGCTGGCGCATTCAGGCAGCCAGTCAGCCCACTACCAGCAGTAAGGATGTGGTGAGAAAGGCACAGTTTGGTGACGGCTATGCGCAGGTGTCCGGCTCCGGTATTAACGATGAAACTCTGACATATGATTTCTCGTTTACCGGGAGGCCGGACACCGCGCTTGAGATACATGCATTCCTGCGACGCCACAAAACGAAAGCATTTTCTTTTACACCACCGTTCGGCGAGCTCGCGCTCTGGCGTGTTGAACCCGACAGCCTGAAAAAATCAGCGAGGGGTAAAACGCTTCTCACCATCACCGCAACTTTTACACAGGCATTTGCACCATGAGTTTAAACAGTGATTACCAGAAGCTGGAGCCGGGCAACACTGTCCGGCTTTTTGTTGTTGACGGTACCGCATTTGGCATCAGTGATGCGATGCGTTTTCATTCGCATAATATCGCCCATACACCGGAAGAAATTCAGGCCGCCGGCGGCGATGAGAAAAAGCTGACAGCTAAATCTATCTGGTGGCAGGGGGAAGAGTACAAAGCGTGGCCCTGTCAGATTGAGGACATCGGGGCATCGACTACGGGTGCCGGTGCCCAGCCTAAACTGACGGTCGCTAATCTGGACAGCTCGATCACGGCTTTGTGCCTGGCCTATGACGATCTTCTCCAGGCGAAAGTAATCATCCGGGACACGCTGACCGCATACCTTGACGCGCGAAACTTCCCTGGTGGCAATCCATCAGCGGATCCGACGCAGGAAAAAACGCAGGTCTGGTACATCGATTCGAAGAACAGCGAAACAAATGAAATTGTAGAATTTACGCTGTCCAGCCCGATGGACTTACAGGGGCTGATGATCCCCACGCGGCAGCTACATTCGCTCTGTACCTGGTGTATCCGTAATAAATACCGCTCCGGCGATGGATGTGATTATGCCGGGACCCGCTACTTCGATAAAAATAACAAGCCTGTCGATGATCCGTCTCGCGACGAGTGCAACGGCACGCTGACCGCCTGCAAACTACGGTTCGGCGAAAATAACGAGCTGCCTTTTGGTGGCTTTCCCGGCACGTCGCTAATCAGGAGCTGACATGCGCGAAAAAACTCTTTCAGCGATTATGGCGCATGCGGAGCTGGAATACCCGCGCGAGTGCTGCGGCGTGGTGGCGCAAAAAAGCCGCGTCGAGCGTTACTTTCCGTGCCGCAATCTGGCTACCGAGCCAGAGGAACACTTTCACCTGTCTCCGGAGGATTATGCTCTTGCCGAAGACTGGGGCGCAGTCACTGCTATCGTGCACAGTCATCCCGACGCCACGACGCAGCCGAGCGAACTGGATAAAGCGCAGTGTGACGCCACGCTGTTACCCTGGCATATCGTAAGCTGGCCGGACGGTGATTTACGGACCATTCAGCCGCGGGGTGAACTGCCATTGCTGGAGCGCCCTTTTGTGCTCGGTCATTTAGACTGCTGGGGGCTGGTGATGAGCCACTATCGCCAGACGTATGGTATAGAGCTACGCGATTACCGCGTGGATTACCCGTGGTGGGAGGACCAGTACATTGATAACTTTTATCAGGACTGCTGGTATGAATGTGGTTTTCGTGAGTTCACCGGCAACCCGCAACCGGGGGATCTTATTATCATGCAGGTGCAGTCGGCTAAATGGAATCACGCGGGGATCATGCTGGAAGGCAACATGATGATGCACCATATGTACGGGATGCTGAGTAACCGGGTGCCTTATGGCGGATACTGGCAGGAGCGCACAATGAAGATCCTGAGGCATGTTAATCTGTTATCATGATGTAGACCTCTTGAAAGGAATATATCAATGAAAAAATTACTGGTTTCAATTTCTATAATTACATTGTCTGCCTGCGTTAATATGCAAGAGCTACGAGAAAAGAAGCCTGACTATACAACTTCTTCTACAAAATCAACAGATGTAGTTTCTAATTGCATCTTGAATGAATGGCAAAAAAATGTCTTTCGTTATGGCAATGTGTTTATTCAAGATTATGTTTCTCTCAAAAATGGCAAATCAATTTATTCGGAATCGCAAAGTGAGATTGCCGATGTGTACACTGATAATGGCGTAACACACATTAACTTTTATCACCAGAGAGCATTGTTTGGTTATCGTGTTGACGAAAGAGTTAATGGCATAAAACGATGCTTATAAAATTACATGACCTGCTACGGCAGGTTTTTTTATGAGGACATTATGAAAGAGATAATGATAAGGATTGAACTTTCGGGAATTCTTGGTAAGACATTTGGAAAAACACATTTCCGCTTAATCAGAACGACACATGAGGCTACCCGAGCTTTAGCAGCCACTGTAAAGGGATTTGAACAATTTATGATATCCAGCAAGCGTCGTGGCTTAACGTTTTCTGTCTTTAGTGGAAAGAAAAATATTAGCATTGATGACTTAGGTTTTCCCGTTTCAGATGAGGTTGTACGAATCGTTCCAGTAATAATTGGTAGTAAGAGAGCTGGGATGTTTCAAACTATTTTAGGGGTAGCCCTCGTTACCGTGGCGGCTTTCGTAACTGGTGGAGCAGCAGTTGGTATCGGCGGAACTGCATTTGCTGGAAGTTGGGGAACGGTTGCGGCTATAGGCGCATCAATGGCTATAGGTGGTGTTGTTCAGCTACTTTCCCCGCAACCCTCAGGGCTTGCCAGTAAGCAGGATCCGGATAACCGCGCCTCTTATGCCTTCGGTAGCGTAACCAACACCACTGCCCAGGGTTATCCCGTTCCGTTGGGCTACGGTAAACGGCGCATCGGTGGTGCAGTGCTTTCAGCCGGGATTTACGTCGAAGACCAGCAATAAAATACCTCCACAGTTCAGACCGCCGCCCGGCGGTTTTTTTATGGGTGCAATATGGCAAACCAGATTAAAGGACGCAAAGGCGGCGGCTCTAAACAACGCACGCCCGTAGAACAACCGGACGACCTGCAGTCGATCGCAAAAGCAAAAATCCTGCTCGCGCTTGGCGAAGGTGAGTTTGAAGGTGGGCTGGACGGGAAGAGTATTTTTCTTGACGGCACGCCACTGATAAACAGTGATGGGTCGGAAAACTTTTCCGGTGTTAAATGGGAATTCCGTCCCGGCACCCAGGCGCAAACCTATATTCAGGGTATGCCGGTTACGGTAAACGAAATTAATGTTGGCTCTGAGATTTCAAGCGATACCGCGTGGACTCATACCTTCAATAATATGCAGTTGTCCGCCGTGCGCCTTCGCCTTAAATGGCCGTCTATTTTCAGACAGCAGAATAACGGCGATTTAGTCGGCAATATTATTAATTACGCTGTCGATTTGCAGACCGACGGCGGCACCTGGCAGACAGTGCTTAATACATCGGTGTCAGGCAAAACCACTTCAGGTTATGAGCGCAGCCACCGGATTGATTTACCGCGTGCCAGCCGGGGCTGGACCGTGCGCATTCGTAAGCTTACCGCTGATGCACATAGTGCGAAAATCGGCGATACAATGACGCTGCAAAGCTACACGGAAGTTATTGACGCCAAGCTCCGCTACCCTAATACGGCGCTGTTATATATTGAATTCGACTCCAGTCAGTTTAACGGTAATATTCCACAGGTTTCCTGTGAACCTAAAATGCGCGTTGTGCGCGTGCCGGATAACTATGATCCGTTGACCCGCAGATACAGTGGTACGTGGACTGGTAGCTTTAAATGGGCATGGACGGATAACCCGGCGTGGATATTTTACGATCTGGTCGTGACTGAGCGCTTCGGGCTGGGTAATCGTCTGACCGCAGAGAATATCGATAAGTGGATTCTCTACCAGGTTGCGCAATACTGCGATCAGCCTGTCCCTGATGGTAAGGGTGGCAACGGTACCGAGCCGCGCTATAAGTGTGACGTTTATATCCAGGATCGCAACGATGCTTATACGGTCATACGTGACTTCGCTGCAATTTTTCGGGGTATGACGTACTGGGGCGGGGATAAGATCGTTGCGCTGGCCGATATGCCACGCGATATCGACTTCAGCTATACCCGTGCTAATGTCATTGATGGCCTGTTCACGTACAGCAGCAGCACGGCCAAAACCCGCTATACGAATGCGCTGGTTTCGTATTCAGATCCACAAAATGGTTACAGTGATGCAATGGAGCCTGTATTTGAACAGGCCCTGGTTGCTCGCTATGGTTTCAACCAGCTTGAAATGACCGCAATCGGCTGTACCCGTCAGTCAGAAGCCAACCGAAAAGGCCGCTGGGGCATCCTGACCAACAATAAAGATCGCGTCGTGACGTTCTCTGTCGGGCTGGACGGTAATATCCCGCAGCCGGGCTACATTATCGCGGTCGCCGATGAAATGCTGTCCGGTAAAGTGACGGGTGGGCGCATCAGCGCTGTAAGTGGCCGCGTGATCACTCTTGATCGCAAGGCTGATGCTAAGGCCGGCGATCGCTTAATCCTGAACCTGCCTTCCGGCGCGGCTCAGACGCGTACTATTCAGGAAATCAGCGGGCGAATTGTTACCGTCACAACGGCTTTCAGCGAAACCCCCCAGGCAGAAGGCGTGTGGGTGGTAGAGTCCGACGAACTGTACGCGCAGCAGTATCGCGTGGTCAGCGTTTCCGATAATAATGATGGCACTTTTACCATTGCTGCCGCGTCACACGATCCGGACAAATACGCACGAATTGATACCGGGGCGATCATCGAGCCGCGTCCGATAAGCGTTATTCCGCCCGGTAATCAGGCGACACCAGAAAACATCCTGATCGACAGTTATTCCGTGGTGAATCAGGGCGTGAGCGTTGAAACAATGCGTGCCACCTGGGAGCCTGCTGTCAATGCTATCGCCTATGAAGCACAGTGGCGCCGTAACGAAGGTAACTGGGTTAATGTTCCGCGCAGCGCCACGAACAGCTTTGAGGTACCGGCCATTTACACAGGCCGTTATCTGGTCCGTGTTCGCGCAATGAATGCCGCTGAAATTTCCAGTGGCTGGGGTTATTCACCTGAGCAAACGCTGACTGGTAAAGTTGGATCACCTTCCGCACCTGTTGGTCTTTCAACGCAGGGCATTATTTTTGGCGTCATGCTGAACTGGGAATTTCCGGCCGGGACCGGGGATACGCTTAAAACCGAGATCCAGTACAGCGCGACTGCAACCGGCACAAATCCGCTGTTGCTGGCTGATGTGCCTTACCCGCAAAAAACTTACCAGCAGCTCGGCCTGAAATTCGGCGTCACATTCTGGTACCGCGCGCGGCTGGTGGACAAAACCGGCAACCAGAGCGCGTGGACTGGCTGGGTCAGCGGTATTCCGGCTGATAATGTCGCTGACTATATCGACAACATGGACGAGGCGATCCGCGACACCGACACGTACAAAGAGCTGGATAAGTCGATTCAGGACAAACAGACTGCGATCTCTAAAGAAGTTACTGACCGTGCCGCCGCCCTCACCAAAGAAGCCAGCGATCGCGCCGCTGCGATTTTGAAGGAAACAACGGCCCGCAGCCAGGCGCTTACCAAAGAAGCTGGCGACCGTACAGCAGCGATCGCGGCGGAGGCTACCGCGCGCGCCCAGCAGGACCAGAAAGTAGCAGCGGATGCCGCAAATGGACTGCTTAACGAGAAACTTACACGCGAAGCGGCAATTTCTGAAACCAATCTGATCATTCAGAACAAAACGGACTCACTGGCGCGGTCGATCGCCCAGGTAGCAGCGGGTAGCGGCACACAGTTCGATTCACTGAAAATCTGGCATTTTAATTCTGCGAGCGTTGAGGGCTGGACCGGTAACGGTACGCCAACAGTGGTGGATAATTGCCTGCGTCCCGCGAACCATGCAACCGATCCGTATGTGACGTCTCCTGCAGGGCTGAACATTGACGCGGCATCATACAAATTTGTGAAGTTGCGGATCATCCGTACCGGTAAACCCGTATGGGCAGGTCAGTTACGCTGGACCGGTACAGCCGGACAGTTTGCCGATGCCCGGATGATAACCCTGCCGGAGCCTGCATTTGACGCAGGCGGCGTGGCTACCGTTGATTTCAGTGATATTAAGTGGAGTGCCCTGGCGAACGTGGTGCAGTTCCGTCTCGATCTGAGTAATGCACAGACGGCCAGTGACTATTTTCTGATTGACTGGATAGCGGTCGGGCGTCCTGCACCGGGTGCAAGTACGGCTGCACTGGAGGATGAGTCGACGGCGCGTATTTCGGCAGACGCTGCGGAGGCCACGGCACGTAACACCCTGGCGGCCCAGCTGCGCGGCGGTAACGACGGTATCGATCCGTCTAAACTGACCAGCGGTCTGGTTTACAACGAACGTCAGGTGCGTATCACTGCAGAGAAAGCTATCGCCGAAGACGTTGAAGCACTGGAGACGAACTTCAACAGCAACAAAGCGGCGGTGCAGCAGTCATTGTCGGCCCTGACCGATGGGCAGACGGCGCAAGGTAATGCCATTACGAACATCAGCGCGGCGCTTAAGTACAGCAATATCGAAGCCGATAACATGCTGACCAACGGATCGTTTGAGTCTGATTTTGATTTCTGGGATGACGCGGCCAACCGCCAGTACCAGAGCATTATCAGTGGCGGGGCGTTCAGCGGTAACAGGTTTCTCCGGTTTTCTGCATTCAACGGCACGTCGTCCCTGATCCAGAAAAATATCCTGCTGCTGAAGGGGCGCACTTACCGGGTGTCGGCTGTATGCCGGTTCTCTGCGGATGCGGTCGATCTCGGTACCGGGAATACGAAGCTGGCCATTCGCAATGATGCCACCAACGATCACATCGCGTCGGTTCCTTTTGGCCGGGGTGAAAACCCGCTTCCGGTGTCGTGGGTTGAACGGTCGTTTGACTATACCCCTGCCACCTCGGACATTCAGGTCAGGATCAGCATTGGCTCTTACCTCGGGGCCGGGTCGATGGATGTCGATTTTGTTCGCGTCATGGATATTACTGACGCAAAAGCCATTGAGACAAAAGCCGACGCCGGTGCGCTGACCACGCTTGACGGCAAAGTGAAAGCCATCGGCGATACCGTGGACGCGCAGGGTACCGCGCTGACGCAGGTGCAGGCCAGTATCGGACGGCGTACCGTCTTTCGGGCTGTGTCGGTCGGCAGCGGCGGCACGGGCGGCATTACGGCGGCGGGTATTTTCAAAGAGGATGGTACGAAAGTCGCCACGCCGGCACGGTCCTACATGCTCGTTGTTTTCTCCACAAATGCCGACGGTTCAACGACGTTAACCCGGACTAACTACGATTTGTACGGCAGCGGCGTGGCCGCTTCGGGAGCATTTAACGATGCAGTGGCGGCGATGCCCAGCGGCACCTACGTGGCCGTCACCACGTATGATGAACCGAACGGCAGTAAATCGCGTATCTATGATGCGATAGAAAGCCTGGGCGGGAGCCGGGAGGCGATGAACCAGATGGTTTCCCGCAGCGCGTACATTCTGCTGGGCTGTAAAGGCATCGGGAAGGGCAACGGGCAGGAACTGGTCAGCCCGGTGGCAGGTGCGGCGGATGCGCGGGTGTCGACTGCGATTGAGTTCGTTAACGGCACCATGATCGGCCTCGGCGCAGGCGCATCGGCGATTGCTAATGCTAACGCCTCGGCCACCACCGCGCTTGACGCGAAAGTGACGCAGCAGGGTAAAGATATCAGCACGCAGGCGGATGCCATCACCCAACTGAAAACGGATGTGGGCGGAAAAGCCAGCCAGCAGGCACTGAGCCAGCTCAGCCAGCGCGTGACGGTTACGGAAGGTGATATAAAAAGCCAGCAGGATGCCATTACCGGGCTGGCCAACATCGTGGGCGATAAAGCCGACGCCAGCGCCGTGCAGAAGCTGAGTACCGACGTCAGCAACCAGGGAAAAAGGCTTACTGAGGTTGAGAAGAATACTGAAGCTAATGCCTCTGCAACAACGGCGCTCAGATCATCCCTGAAAGATGCCGTCTCTGATGCCACCAATATGGTGATTAACGGCGGGGCTGAGTATGGTACCGATTTCTGGGAAAACATCACCGCATACATCACCACTGTCACAGCCTCACCGTATATCGGGAGCCGCTGCTTTGCTTTCAGCGGTCCGGCGAGCACGCAAATCTGGCAGGGTGGCCTGCTTCTGAAAGCGGGAAGGACGTACAGAGCATCAGTAATGGTCAAATGCTCTGCGGCTGATGCCGTCGCCGGATGGGGGAATACCAAGCTGTCCGTGCGTACCGGTGATACCAACTCCGAAATCAAATCCGTCTCGTTTAAATCCGGCAATGATGCGCCAGTGACCTGGACACAGTTCACGATTGACTACAAACCGGAGACGGATGCGATGATTCGCCTCACCGTGTTTAGCTGGCTGACGTCCGGCAGCACAATGTGGGTGGACGATGTACGCCTGGAAGACATAACCGATGCACAGGCCAACGCCGTAACAGCAGATGTAGTTACGCAGCTTCAGACTTCAGTCAAACAGAACGGTGACGCGCTGACGGCGCAGGCTAAGAGCCTTGAGTCTCTTAATACCAGCCTTGGTAAGAAGGCAGATGCCAGTGCACTGTCGGAAACCAACACAACGGTCACGCAGCAGGGTAAGGATATCAAAGCCACTACGGATTCAGTGAACTTGCTTAAAACGCGCGTGGAGGGCGCGGAATCGGGGCTGAATCAGACGTTTGAATCCATTGCTCAGGCCGGGTTTGCACAGATGAGAGGGTTCTACGAGCAGCGCGCAGAAATTGTCACTAACACCACGAAAATCACCGCCTCCATCAACGAGGTGAATGTGACCATCGCGAATGAATCAGGCGCGGTGGCCCAGCAGATGAGCACGTTGCGGGCCAGTGTGGGAGATAATGCCGCAGCCATTCAGATGACGTCCTCCACGCTGGCAGATGTGTCCGGTAAGCTGTCGGCGCAATGGGGCGTTAAGGTTCAGGTGGATGCGCAGGGCCGCTCTTACATTGCCGGTATTCAGCTGGGTATCGACGGTAATGGCTCATCTCAGTTTCTGATTGATGCCGACACGTTCGGGATTTACAACCCGAACGCAGCCGGTGGGCGGGTACTGGCGTTTGCAGTGAGTGGCGCGACCGCGTACCTGCGCACGGCAATGATTCAGGATGCGGCCATCGACAGCGCCAAGATAAAAAATGGCGCCATCGGACGCCTGCAAATTGCAGACACGATTTCGTCTGACAATTTCAGTCCGGGCAGCAGTGGCCTGCAGATTGATTTTCGCAACGGCACTATTCAGATTAATGGCAACACGCCGGGACAGGGACGCTTCGCGCAGGATAATAACCGCATCGTCTGGTACGACAGCCAGGGCAGGCCAACGGCCGTTTTTGGAGCAAGACTATAATGGCAGGCTTTCAGACGTTCATTAACGGGACATCGTTTGATGTATTGAATGCGATGTCATTCACCTACGTCATCGATGTGATAGACACCTCCGGTGCCGGCAGCCGGAGTTATCCTTCACAGAGCATGAACTACAGTGCTTACCTTCTGAATAACTTTTCCGCAACCACCTATCAGGCACGAAATTACAGCGTAACCGTCTCCGGCAATACGGTGTCCTGGGACGTGCCGAACGCGGTGAAGATTGTGGTCTTTGCCGTACCAAAACAGGGCGCAGATACCGGATACGGCGGATTTTCGTATTACGACTATCCGGGTGGACAGCGCACGATAAAGCTGGCCCCTGACTTCGTGCCGTTTAACCTGGTTCAGGTTATTGATATCGGGGCAGGGCCGGGGGACCTTGAAACAGTGGTCCCGCTCAACAAGGGGATGGTGGCCTTTCACCGTGCGCTGAACATGAGCATTAATCAGTACGACCAGATTGTCTGGGAGCAGGTGTCAGGCAATGGCCGCCACGTTATCCGGGTGACGAATAACCCTTACGGCGGACGACTTTATGTGTTCTCAGACATGCTGCTGAATATACCGGCCGGAGGATTTTACATGTACCGCGACGGGCAGATGGTCTGGCACAGCAACTGCCTGCCGCTGAATCTGCGGCAGATGCCGGGCGGCGATATCGACAGTGACAGTCCGCTGGCGGTGGCGTCGAACGTCAGCGCGAATCTGTTTCTCAGGCAGGACCCGCAGTATCCGACCGGCTACGAGAACCGCCAGTGCGCCGCCGCCGGGTACGTTAACGGACGATGGCGCGCAACCATCGCTGCCACTTTTTCCAGCCGCTATATCAGCGACCCCCGCGAGGGCGAGAGCATCCGGCCCTGGGCGGTCGGCGGCTATCCGGGCTACATCGAAACCACCGTTTATGACGACTACTACCGGGCTGCGCTCGGAGTTTAATACGAGGATAATTTATGGCTACCATATCAGACGACCTGGCCGCATCGCTGACAAAAATTCTTCAGCTTGCCCAGCTTGATATTCAGAATCTGGACAAGCTGTTTAACGGTAATGGCGACGTGACCATTACCCGCGCCGACAGCTCAACTTTTACAGCGGCAACGTGGGCAAAGATGATGGCGGCCACAGTCGACAATATGAAAAAGCGGGGTAGTTTAGGAGTAAACAATCTTAATGAAATTAACGGCACCTTAGACGGTTTCTGGACGCAAGGCGCGACGTCTAACGCCATCGCAAGCCGTAACTATCCAGAGCAAATTGCGGGTTCTTTGTTGGTGATGCAGAATGCAACAAATAATGCCGCTGGTTGTACTCAGATGTATTTTCCCCATAACAATAATAATTGTTATGTGAGGACCGGCATCGCCAATGCAAGTGGCATTTCATCATGGACTGTCTGGCAAAAACTGGCCTTTACCAGCGACCCGGAATTTTTGGGAAAGGTTGCTATGCCAGGTGTAATGCATCTGAAAAAAGACAAGGTGATTCTGAAAGCCGGGGATGACAATACGTTCATTCTTACCGTCGGAGGTAATACTGACGTCTGTGCATGGAGCGGTAATGGCCTGTTCCTGCCGCAAACCCTGGATGCTGTCAGAGGATTCAGGTCCCACATGGGACTCGGCAGCGCCAGCGGGAATAACCTGTACTGCTACGGCTGGGATGGTTCAAAGATGAACCTCTACGTAGACAATGAGGCGGTAGGGTCCTTGAATACCACAAAAACGTCAGACCGGGGACTGAAAAAAGATATTGTTTACACTCCGCTGGATGACAGGCTGGTGGCGCTGGATGAGGTAATGCGCTGGGCTACAGCGACATTCAAAATGAAAGCACGTGGTGATGTTATTCCTGAGTCGCCTGAAATGTTGGGTTTTATCGCCAACGATTTGAAAGATGTTAGTCCGGAGTGTGTTTCAGGGCAGGGGCTGGAGGAAGACGATGAGCCGGACCCACTAAAAGCGTACACACTGGATTCGATTGCTATGATTGCAAAAATGACAATGGCAATGCAGGCCCAGCAGGATCAGATAACTGCCCTGCAAAACATGGTTAATGATTTGAAAGCTAAACTAGTTTCTAGGCAATGAGTCTGTTGATTATTTACCTTAGCTTTATAATTAAACAGCCAAAAATATCCAACCATCCCTGGTTAACTGAACATTTCAATTCAAAAATTAATTATCTTTCTGGTATGTTCATGGGGATATACCTGGAAAAAAATAAAATCTCCCTCCCAGTATTTATCCTTCCTGGTGTAGCTGATTCAAATTTTTTAAGATTAGCTTTAACCAAATTAATGGCTGAAAGAATTGCTTTTTTTCTTACGATATTTCTTTCAGCCATCATCATTGACTCGAGTTCAGTAAGGAGGCTTTCAAAACTTACCTGTGCGTCAGAATCCAGTATTTTTATGACAGCTTCGCCAAGAATAATATCAGTCAGTTTCTCATCTTCTCTATACATAACAGCTACTTATTAGTAATTTTGAGGGTTAGCTCACGAATAAAGTTTGGGCAGAAAAAATTCTGTCTGCGGCTTAACTTAAGGGCTGTCAGGATGCCTGTATAGACATCTGATATACTCACGACATTTCGAAAGCCTGGCAGGTCTTCCTAGTGTAACGCTTTTATCAGGGAATTCAAATGCGCATTGAAAAAAGCTTAGTTAAATTGCTATTTGACCAGGTCTTTTTAGATCATGTTTCATAAGTGCATATATAACAGCTAAAATATATGGTTAAAGAGGGTAATGGCCGTAGTAATCGATAAGTTGTTTTTTTCTGAATTTATACTAAATTTAAGTTTACAATGAAAGAGGAGTTTAAAATGAGTAATGATTTTGATGCATTTAACCCAGAAGAGCATTATGCAGTATTGTGTACTATTCTTGGGGACGCAGTTTTTAACCTGCATCGTCAAAATGAGCCTGTAACTATAGCATGCATAGTTAATCGTCTTTCTGAAGAAAGAAGGCAGCGAGATAATAAACTTGAAGACGGGTATTACGAGGCTGTAATACGTGTTTTGTCTGAAAAAACAAGTGAGTAGTTGAGGGTTGGTAAAAAATCATATGTTTCGTAGAAAGCTTAACATATGATTTTCAAACCTTACCAAACGTTTTTTGATTTTCGGAGAGTAGGTCGATTGCAGTTTGTATTGCAATTTTATTATCTCTCCTTTTTAGATTTTGTTTCGTTACCTGTAAGTATTCAAGCAATGTTCTGGCATTTATAGGCCTTCCCTGACGGGCAATTACCAGCACTGCCTCACCAATAGCAAGTTTAACATGTGGTAATTGGCTTGGAAACCAATCAAGAGTGTCTTCAGAGTTCATTTTATTTATCTGCAACCTGTTGTTAATAATCATCTTGATTATTAGAAATAGCGATTCCCAGGCGCATCAAAGCCAGTGCTATTATGGTGAAAGCAATCACCCCAATTAGAGGTATTAAAATTATAAACATATTAATGTATGACCCTTTTGTAATTATTTCAGTAAAAAATAAGCTGTGGGCTTACGAAAAGAAGTTCTATCGTTTTGATACAATGCGCTTTAAATGGTAGGAAAGATACTTTAATTTAGGTTATTTGTTAAAATAAAAATATTTGACGAGTTTTAATTTTTGTCTCTTTGTTTTGTAGGGTTTTATTCTTATGGGGTTCATTGAAAAGTTTTGTCAGCAACAATGTTACCGTATGGATTTTTTTGAGTTGGCATAATGAAAAGGGATGATTAGAATGCTATCTATCATTCGTCTTCTGTGCCAGTTCTTAGGCAATGATATCATGTGTATGCATGGAAAGAATAAAATAACTCACGAAATTTCTCATGATGATCATTGTTGTCCATTGAGTACTGTAATTATAACGATTTGATGTAATGCTATCCTCAATCAAGGGGAACGCTGTTTTTTGCCGGGCAGGGCATACAGCAGTCATGGAAGATGAAGCGGGAGATGTTGTCACCCTGCTATACGATGCGGTGGACGAATTTACCGCTCGTAAGGGCGAAATGATTATTCGTGAAATGGGTTATTATAACTCCCGGATGATTGATTTTGGCCCTGCTTATGCAGGGCTTTGTTCCGCTATGAGCGAGAAGCGGACGTCGATGATTAGTCTCTTTAGCCAGATTACAGATGCAACCGTTAATATAAACGGCTGCATCTGTAACTTATTCTGAGTAGCAGTGCTCCGCCGACGGGAAGCTGCCGTCTTTGACGGCGGCAATGTAACTTTTTAACGCGCCCTGAATGTCGTGCTGTCCTTTCATAAAGTTTTTGACGAATTTCGGGGCCCTGCCGGTTATGCTCAGGCCGAGCATGTCGTGCAGCACTAAAACCTGTCCATCTGTATCCGGACCAGCGCCGATGCCGATGACTGGTACGGACACAGCCCCGCTCAGCGCTCTGCCCAGCGAGGCGGGGACGGCTTCAACCAACACCATTGCCGCGCCGGCTTCTTCAAGCTTTTTCGCGGTGTCGACCAGTGCGGCCGCCTGATGGCTGTCACGTCCCTGCACTTTAAAACCGCCAAAGACGTTAACCGACTGAGGGGTGAGTCCAATATGGGCGCAAACTGGTATACCGTTACGCGTCAGCTGATGCACTGTGTCGCACAGCCACTCTCCACCTTCAATCTTGACCATCTGTGCACCGGCCTGCATTAACTGCGCGGAGCTGTGCAGTGCCTGCTCAGGCGAAGAACAGGTCATGAATGAAAGGTCGGCTATGATGAAGCCGCCGTTGTTTCCGCGCTTCACGCAGGCCGTGTGATAAACCATATCTTCCAGCCTGACCGGCAGGGTGCTGTCATGGCCCTGCAGGATCATTCCCAGTGTATCGCCGATAAGAAGCATCTCAACGCCTGCCGTGCTCAGCTCGTGTGCAAACGTGGCGTCGTAGCAGGTGAGCATGGTGATTTTCTCGCCGCGCTGCTTGAGGTTTTTCAGATGTGTCAGTGTGACTGATGACATGGTGTTCTCTGCTAATTCGTTAGGTTGATGAAGAATGTTGCGGGGGCGATGATACCAGCTTTCGCAATGCTAATTGTATTGCTCGGTCTGCAAGAAACACTAAAGCTCGGGCCGACGTTGAGTGTATTCATAGGGTTCCTGCTGCATGATGTGTTGTTATAGGCTTCTATGGTCATGCGTCAGAGAAACTGATCTGCCAGCAGCAGGGTCGCAATAATGATCATCAGGCTGCCCGAAATCCGACTAATATTCTTTGCGGCGCGCGGTCGCGTCCCAAGCACCGTGCCGGAGCCATACCCCACAAGCAGGTAGACCACGCCGCAGCTAATCAAATGCACCAGCCCCAGCGCGATCATCTGGAGTGGAAGCGGCCAGGCAGCGTGGACGTCAGTGAACTGGGGCAGCAGGGCAAGAAACAGCAAAAAAACCTTCGGATTAAGCCCGCTGATGCAAAAGCCCTTGAGCGCCCATTTCAGTGGCGAGCCTGAATCATCATTCTGTCCCGCCGCCGGCGCTGTAGGATGGCGCAACATGCCGAGGCCGAGCCAGAGCAGATAGGACGAACCGGCTACGGTTAGGAGCGTCAGTACGCCCGGCCTACCTGCAATGACTGAGCCGACACCCGCTGCCACTATGAGCGTTGCAACAAGATGGCCGCTCAGCATGCCGGCAACCGCCGGCACAACCCGGCGTCCCCGGATGCCGGCTGAAATGGCGTAAGCCCAGTCGGCACCGGGCGTGATTACGAAAAGCACGGAAACAGCCCAGAAGGCGGCGAACATACTCAGTGACATGTGGCGTAATCCTTATTGACCCCATCGCTGACCGGGCATTTATGAGTGTCAGAAAGCTGCATCTAAGGAAACCTTTACCTGACGAATACGTTAAAAGTTGAAGAAAGAATATCGCTTTGTAAGCGGAATGTGCTTTCATTTACAGCTTAAAAAATGAGACAAAGCGGGAGGTTTTCAGGAATGGACAGAACAGACTGCAATATTCTTGCAGAACTTCAGAAGGATGGGCGGCTTTCGCTCACTGAACTGGCGGAAAGGGTGGGGATCAGCCTGTCATCATGCCAGCGCCGGGTCAGAGCTCTTGAGCAGGAAAGGGTAATCAGCGGCTACCGGGCATATCTGGATCCGGCCAGGTTAGGGCTGAACTTTTCAGCCATAGTTTTCGTCACCCTGCGCGAGGGAGACCGACAGGCGGTCGCCACATTCGAGGCGGCAGTAGAGGATATACCGCAAATTATTCAGGCGCAGCGACTGTTTGGCGATCCCGATTATCTGCTTCATGTTATCACCCGTGACCTGCCGGCTTTTCAGAAGCTGTATGATGAAAAACTCTCTGGTATCTCAGGTGTGCAGCGGCTTACCTCAACACTGGTTATGAAAACGGTTGTGAAAGATCGCTCGCTGCCTGTCTGACACTTGTGCAACGTCTCCGCCATTCGATATTTTCAAAAAGTTTTTGGCATGGAGAAAATGTCGTGTTGAAGATCTGTACAAAAAGTCGAACTTCCGCTTTTGGCACTTAGCGGACATTACTGTATTTATGTTTTCAGTTAAGACCGGAGCTGACTATCATCTGTGATAGAGATTGCGAGAACAGGCCAACATCAGATGACAGGCTCTGACAGGTCCGTAAAACAAACAGGGTGGGGGTACGCTTTATTTTGCTGGACATGGCATTCAGCAGGACTGGAAGATGAAGCGGTGAATGCTGTCGCTGTGTTATACGACAAGACTGGTGGAAATACCTGTTATAAAGACTCGCTGACAATAATTTGTCGGGAGTAATTCCCCCATTATTCCCCGTCAGTTCCCCATGATGAATTCAGGACATAAAAAAACCAACCCTAACAGGTTGGTTTTCTTGGGATAATTTGGTCGGCACGAGAGGATTTGAACCTCCGACCCCCGACACCCCATGACGGTGCGCTACCAGGCTGCGCTACGTGCCGATTTGTGGAGCTAATAGTACCTCTTTCATCGGCGATTGCAAGCCACCGATTTACTGACTGATTTATAATTAATCAATCAGTTAGCGACAAATCGTTTTTCATCTGTCAGCACCTGAAGCAGTAAACTCATCTGCGGTTTACGGTCACGTATTTTTTCGCCCTGCAGGTCCCAGGTTTTATAATCGCCATTATGACCCAGCACCACCGTTTCCTGCGGCGTGGTAATGGCCAGCGTATTGCCACTGGCGGCCGTTACCCAGTTATAGCGGCGGGCGATACTAAACAGATCCTGCCCCTGGGAATATTCGTTGGCAGGCGTTGTCACCCGTAACAGGCGTTGCATCAGGGTAGCCATGACGTCTTTATGATCGGTAAGCGTATTAATACGCTGTGCAGGCGTACCCGGCCAGTGGATCACCAGCGGAACCTGTAGCCTGGCGCGTGACCAGTCGAAATCGTTACGCTGTTTATCCAGCGGCATTCCGTGACCCGCGGTAATAATGACGACGGTATTATCAAACTTGCCCGACGTTTTCAGAGCATCAAGTACGCGGGCGATTTGCGCATCGACATCCGATGCTGCACGCGTATAGCGATGGGTAAGGCTTTGCGCATTGCTTTCATCAATGTTGGTGCCGTTAAGCGCAATCCATGAGAACCAACGATTATCTTCCTGTGCATAGCGATCGAGCCAGTTGATCCACTGATTTGCCGTTTGCGTATCAGACTGCTTACGTGCAGGCGGCAGGGAGAAATCAGAGAGTAATGCCTGACGATAAAGCGGGCTGCTAAAGCCATCAGACGAAAAAAGCCCCAGCTGATAACCCTGCTGATTGAGCGCCGTGATCAGTGCTGCGGGGATACGGGACGACAGTACGCCATCCATGTAGCCCGGTGAAATTCCGTAGAACAGGCCGAAAATGCCGTTATCAGTGCTGTTACCCGAACTCATATGTTGGGTAAAGCTGATATTCTGCCGGGCAAAACTGGCAAGCCCCGGCATCTGCTGTTCATAGCGGGAATAGTTCAGCCCATCAACGGTGATCAGCAGCACATTCTGACCGGTGCCCATGTCGCGATAGTGCAAATTGCTTAAGGGATACTGGACCGAAACGGCTTCCGGATCGCCTTGCTCAATCAGCCGACGTTGGTAATCCTGAGCATCAAGCAGCCCATGTTTTTCGAGGAACCGGCGTGCGGTCATCGGATAAGAGAGCGGCAGATTAGCGCGTTGCATGGTAATGGGGCGATAGAAGTTGGCATCGGCCCAGATATAAAAACTGTGTGAGGCAATAAAAGCGATAAAAAACAGCGCCACTACCGGCCTTGCATAGCGACGTCGACGCGTCAGACTGCGTAACTTTTGCCAGCTCCAGGTCGCAAACAGCATCTCGACAAGCAAAATCACCGGCACGCTAATGAACATCAGTTGCCAGTCGCGTGCGGTTTCATTCTGCTCGGGATTGAATACCAGTTCCCAGACAATGCGGTTGAGATGCAGGTGGAAACGCGTAAAAACTTCGCTGTCGATTAGCAGGAGCGTCATTCCACAGGTTGCAAGGATGGCGGAAATAAACCGCATTAGCCGCTGCGACATGACCACAAACGTCAGTGGGAAGAGGATCAGCAAATAAGTGGCAAACACCAGAAAGCTGAAGTGCCCGACAATACTCAGGTACGAATAAACGCGTCCGGCAAGCGTTGTCGGCCAGTCGGCGACAAAAAGATAGCGGCTGCCGATCGCCGTGGCCAACAAAATGTTGAACAGGGCAAACCAGTGCCCCCAGCTAACCATCTGGGAGACTTTTTCACGGTAGCGCTGACGATGAGTCACCATATGCAGTCGTTCGTTTTCCTTAGTGCGCCTGTTCGTCGCTGACCGAGGATTGCAGCGCCTGGGCAAAAGAGCGGGCGATAGCCTGACGCTGAGCCGGGGCGACGCTGGTATTAATCAGATTCGTCACCATGTTTCCCAACACCATCAATGATAGATCGGTGGGGGTTTTATGTTTCTCTAATACGTTGACCAGCTCGCTAAGCAGTTGTTCAACGTGTTCATCACTATAGCGGGAATGTTGTGGCATAACTCGAAATCAGTCTGTTCATGAAAGGGCAACATATTACCGTAGCAACAGCTTTTTTTCCCCTTTTTTTCACCTTACACTGTGATGCCCGACGGTGGATGAATACCGTTCGGCCTAAAAGGAGAGTTTACCATGAGTCTGGATATCAACCAGATTGCCCTGCATCAGTTAATCAAGCGTGATGAACAAAGTCTGGAACTGGTGCTGCGCGATTCATTACTGGAGCCTGGTGCCCCTGTCGAAGAGATGATGGCCGAGCTGCATCGGGTTTATAGCGCCAAAAATAAAGCCTACGGCCTGTTTAGCGAAGAGAGCGAGCTGGCTCAGGCATTACGCCTGCAACGTCAGGGCGAAGAAGATTTTCTGGCCTTCAGTCGTGCAGCAACCGGACGACTGCGTGATGAGCTGGCGAAGTATCCGTTTGCCGAGGGCGGCATCGTTCTGTTTTGCCACTATCGCTATCTGGCGGTGGAGTATCTGCTGGTCGCGGTACTGAACAATTTAAGCAGCATGCGCGTCAATGAAAATCTGGATATCAGCGCCATTCATTATCTGGATATTAACCATGCGGATATCGTGGCCCGTATCGATCTGACCGAATGGGAAACTAATCCGCAATCCACGCGTTATCTGACGTTCCTGAAAGGGCGGGTAGGGCGTAAAGTCGCCGATTTCTTTATGGACTTCCTCGGAGCCAGTGAAGGGCTGAATGCGAAGGCGCAAAACCGCGGCTTATTGCAGGCCGTGGACGATTTTACCGCTGAGGCGCAGCTGGATAAATCAGAGCGGCAGACCGTTCGCCAGCAGGTGTATGACTATTGCAGTGAACAGCTTCAGGCCGGTGAGGAGATTGCCCTTGACTCGCTATCGAAAGAGCTGTCCAGCGTCAGTGAAGTCAGCTTTAGCGAATTCACGGCCGAGAAAGGTTACGCGCTGGAGGAGAGTTTCCCTGCGGATCGCAGCACCCTGCGTCAGTTGACCAAATATGCCGGCAGCGGCGGGGGGTTAACCATTAACTTTGATGCCTTACTGCTTGGCGAGCGTATTTTCTGGGATCCTGCCACTGATACTCTGACCATCAAAGGCACGCCGCCGAACCTGCGCGATCAGCTTCAGCGCCGTACGTCCGGCGGTAAGTGATACGCTTCAGACGTAAAAAAACCCCGCCGTGGCGGGGTTTTTCTTTTGACGTGTCAGCGATTACGCGCGAACGAAGTCAATATGAGACAGTTTAGGTTTGAACGGGTGACGCTGTACAGCCTGAACTTTCACTTTTACTTCTTTGCCATCGATAACCAGAGTCTGCACTTCGCTGTAGAATTCAGCTTTAGTTTGCAGGTTCATCACTTTGTCGTGATCCAGTTCGATTGCGATCGGCGCTTCAGTTCCACCGTAAACGATAGCCGGGAACTTGTTAGCTGCGCGCAGGCGGCGGCTCGCACCCTTACCCTGCTCTTTACGTACTTCTGCATTGATAGTCATTAATTTCTCTCTTAAATAAATCCTGCTACAGGCGACCCAGTAACAGGTAATTGATCTGCTTTGCGTGTGCAAAAGCGGGCGGTATTCTATACCCGTACGCGTTTAACAGCAATGAAAAGCACCACTAACCGCGTAATTCATTGGCGCGACGGTAGCGTCCGGCATAATCAAACAGTTTTTCTCGTACCTGCCAGTACTGGCCCTTCTTACGGGCAACCACGAAATCAGGATGGCGCAGTAGCGGCTGCTGAGCAACGATATCGGCGGCGGTGATCCAGCGCAGCGGCACGCCCGGCGTGCGCGTATGCGGGCGGATAAACAGCTGTTCAAACGCGGTTCTTTGCGCAGGCGTATGCAGACGAAAACGTTCGCTGACATCGGCACCGTCCTCATCGTAATAGGTGATTTTCAGCCATTCACCTTTCTCATCGCTGCCGTGTTGTAGCGTCATGCCGCCGCAGCGCAGGACCAGCGCGTCTTTTAATTTCAGCGCGGCTTTGAGCATATCGTCAGGATCGACCAGAATGGTATCGCACTCACGGCAGCGGCGGGCGGCAATATCATTCTCCGCGTTACATTGCGGGCAGTTTTTGAAGCGAAAACGGTAATCGCACTGCTCACGATGGCCTTCATCATCCTCAAACCAGCCCTGGCAACGGCGGCCAAAATGTTCGATAAGCTTGCCGTCAACGGTGGTCTTTCCCCAAAACGTATTGGCAAATCCGCAGCCGGGGCAAAAAACCTGAACCGGAACATTGTCGCTTTTCCCTTTTGGGGCGCCAACTTCCGGGGCATACAGATCGTGAGGATTCCCCGCATAGTCAAGGATCAGGCAATCGGTTTTACCGGGTGACAGGCGCAGGCCACGGCCGACGATTTGCTGATACAGACTCACGGACTCGGTGGGGCGCAAAATAGCAATCAGATCGACATGGGGCGCATCGAAACCGGTTGTCAGTACCGAAACGTTCACCAGATAACGGAATTGCTGCGCTTTGAACGCGCTAATCAGCCGGTCGCGCTCTGCGCCCGGTGTTTCACCGGTGATTAACGCCGCGTCATCGCCGGGCAGCAGACCGAGGATCTCCCGGGCATGTTCAACTGTGGCGGCAAAAATCATTGCCCCCTTACGCGTCTGAGCAAACTCAATAATCTGGCTAATAATATGTGGCGTAACGCGCTGCTGTTTTTTCAACTCAAGATTTAGATCGGCTTCGCTGAATAAGCCATTACTCTGCGCCTGAAGACGGCTGAAATCATACTGCACCACCGGCATGTCCAGCCGCTCGGGTGGCGTCAGATAACCGTGTTTAATCATGTAGCGCAGCGGCAGTTCATAAATACAGTCGCGAAATAGGGCTTTTTGATCGCCGCGCACGATGCCGTGATAGTGAAAACGGTAAATCCAGCCTTTACCAAGACGAAAGGGGGTGGCCGTGAGTCCCAGCAGCCGCAGGCGGGGATTAGCCGCACTAAGATGGGCAAGAATCTGTTGATACTGGCTGTCGGCATCATCGCTGATACGGTGGCATTCATCGACGATCAGCAGTGAAAACTCGCCCTGAAAAGCGGCAAGATTACGCGCGACCGACTGCACGCTGCCGAAGACCACTTTGCCATGGCTTTCCTTACGCTTTAAACCGGCAGCAAAAATATCGGCCTCCAGCCCCAGCGCCAGATATTTAGCGTGGTTTTGTTCCACCAGCTCTTTAACGTGCGCAAGAACCAGCACGCGCCCGCGGGCTACCCGTGCCAGTTCAGCAATGACCAGGCTTTTGCCAGCCCCGGTCGGCAAGACGATCACCGCGGGTTCATGGTGGTGTCGAAAATGGGCGAGAGTGGCATCCACCGCTTCCCGCTGATAGGGACGAAGAGTAAAAGTCATAATCCTCTTAAATCGTTGTTGTGCGCTTTTTCCCTTGAGCGGCTGTCACAGGCCGCTATACTATAAGGTGCATAACCGCTTCTTTTTTCGGGCAGCGTTGTCCGACTCCAGGCATAATGACAGGCAAAAATAATTCATGCGACTTGATAAATTTATCGCTCAGCAGCTTGGCGTAAGCCGTGCTATTGCCGGGCGTGAGATTCGCGCCAACCGCGTAACGGTGGATGACGAAATAGTAAGGGACAGCGCCTTTAAACTTCAACCGGAACATGCTGTCGCTTATGACGGCAACCCTCTTACCCAGCAGCATGGCCCGCGTTATTTCATGCTGAATAAACCGCAGGGTTACGTCTGCTCAACGGACGATCCGGACCATCCGACGGTACTTTACTTTCTTGATGTGCCCGTGGCGTATAAGCTTCACGCCGCCGGGCGGCTGGATATCGACACCACCGGTCTGGTACTGATGACCGACGATGGACAGTGGTCACATCGTATCACTTCTCCACGTCATCATTGCGAAAAAACCTATCTTGTGACGCTGGAATCGCCGGTCGCTGACGATACGGCGGACCAGTTTGCGCGTGGCGTACAGCTGCATAATGAAAAAGATCTGACCAGGCCCGCTACGCTTGAGGTGATTACCCCGACTAAGGTGCGTTTGACCATCAGTGAAGGACGCTATCATCAGGTGAAACGCATGTTTGCTGCCGTGGGCAACCACGTGGTAGGTCTGCATCGTGAGCGTATCGGCGGGATTTCGCTGGATGCTGACCTCGAACCGGGTGAATTTCGCGCGCTGACTGAAGAAGAGATTGCCAGTATTGGCATGCCTTAACATCAATAACAGGAGATAAGGGTGACGACAAAGCAGCGCTCCTCGCTGGGTATCGTGTTTATTCTTGGCCTGCTGGCCATGTTGATGCCGCTTTCAATTGATATGTATTTGCCTGCGTTGCCCGTTATCTCTACGCAGTTCGGCGTGCCCGCCGGTAGCGCACAGATGACGCTCAGCACTTATATTCTCGGTTTTGCCGTTGGGCAGCTGTTATATGGACCGATGGCGGATAGCCTGGGACGTAAGCCGGTGATCCTGGGCGGTACGCTGGTCTTTGCTGCGGCAGCAACAGCCTGCGCGCTGGCGCAGACCATCGATCAGCTGATTATTATGCGTTTTTTTCACGGACTGGCTGCTGCTGCGGCAAGCGTGGTGATCAACGCCTTAATGCGCGATATTTATCCTAAAGAAGAATTTTCGCGCATGATGTCGTTTGTCATGCTGGTGACAACCATCGCCCCGTTGCTGGCCCCGATGATCGGTGGTGCAGTGCTGGTCTGGTTTAGCTGGCACGCGATTTTCTGGATCCTGGCGGTTGCCGCGCTGCTGGCATCGGCGATGATTTTCTTTTTCATTGACGAAACGCTGCCTCCTGAGCGGCGACAGAAATTCCACATTCGTACCACCGGCGGCAATTTTGCCTCGCTGTTTCGCCACAAGCGCGTGCTGAGCTACATGCTGGCCAGCGGTTTCAGCTTTGCCGGGATGTTCTCATTTCTGAGCGCCGGACCGTTTGTTTATATCGAGCTTAATCACGTACTGCCCCAGCATTTTGGCTACTATTTTGCCCTGAATATCGCATTCCTGTTTGTACTCACCATGATCAATAGCCGGTTTGTCAGGCGAGTGGGGGCGCTGAATATGTTTCGCGCCGGACTGTGGGTTCAGTTTGCCACCGCAATATGGCTGGTGGTTTGCGGACTGCTGGACGTTGGGTTCTGGTCGATGGTGGTAGGCGTTGCCGCGTTCGTGGGTTGCGTATCGCTGGTGTCCTCGAACGCGATGGCCGTTATTCTCGACGAATTTCCGCATATGGCGGGGACGGCATCCTCTCTGGCAGGAACATTTCGTTTCGGCATCGGGGCCATCGTCGGCGCCCTGTTATCACTGGCCACATTTACTACCGCCTGGCCGATGGTGCTGTCCATCGCTTTTTGCGCCACCAGCTCTATTCTTTTCTGTCTGTACGCCAGCCGCAGTAAAAACTCCGCACGCTAATCTGCTTTCCAGGGACCCTCGTGGTCCCTTAACGCCTTTTTAAGCTTAAATGTTTATTTTTTGTAAAATCAATTTGTGTAAAAAGTCACTTTAATGTTGTTAAAAAGGTTGTTTTAGATCACAAAAACGCGTACATATAGCGCCAAAAGGCTCCTGTAACGCAGATTCAATTTAAAGCGACTGCACCGCTAAACCCTTACTGGCGGTAGATGAAAGCGTTTTCTTCAGGATGCACGACGAATTGTCAACCATGTGTTAATATTGGTGTGAATAAATTGTTAATTCACTGCTTCCGGGGATATAAAAGTGACTCATCAGCAACTCTCCATCGTACACCGTTTGCCGCAGAGCTATCGTTGGCTGTCCGGATTTTCGGGTTCAAGAGTTGAACCGATTCCGCAAAGCACGCCTCCCTGCGATAATTGCCTGGTTGCCCTGAAGCTTCTCAGCCCGGACGGCGAGAAGGCCTGGCCTGTGATGCATACGCTTAGCCAGGCGCTGAGCGATATTGAAGTTGATAGCTCCGTACTGGAGTGCGAGGGCGAGCCGTGCCTGTTTGTAAACAGGCAGGACGAGTTTGCAGCGACCTGCCGGTTGAAAAATTTTGGCGTGGCCATTGCTGAACCTTTTTCAGGCCACAATCCTTTCTGATCGTCAGCTTAACGTTAATAGCTGACGAGTATAATCCTGCCGCGGTTCGCTAAACACGCGCCTGCAGTCGCCCTGCTCCACAACCTCTCCCTGCCGCAGTACGATAACCTGATGACATAATGAACGCACCACGTGTAAATCGTGACTAATGAAAATATAGGCCAGACGATGTTTTTGTTGCAGGGATTTCAGCAGCGCGAGGATTTGTGCCTGTACCGTCCTGTCCAGCGACGACGTGGGTTCATCAAGAATAATCAGCGCCGGTTTTAAAATCAGCGCGCGTGCAATGGCAATACGCTGACGCTGCCCGCCCGAAAAGGCTGCCGGATACCGGTGGCGCATATCAGCATCCAGCCCGACTTCCTGTAGTACGGCGATGACCTGCTCTTCACGCTCGGCAGCGCTGAGGTCAGGCTGATGTACGCGCAGTCCTTCTTCAACAATTTGTAGTACATTGAGGCGCGGATTAAGCGATGAATTGGGGTCCTGAAACACGACCTGAATACGGTGGCGTACCGGTAATAGCCGTTTGCGACTCAGCCCGTTAAGCGCCTGACCATCAAAACGGATATGCCCTTGAGAGGCGATCAGTCTGAGCAAGGCCAGGCCGGTAGTGCTTTTTCCCGAGCCGGACTCACCCACCAGCCCCAGCGCTTCACCCTGGCGCAAAGTAAAGCTCACGTGGTTTACGACCCGATTATGAGCGACGATGCGTCTCAGCAGCCCTTTGCGCACCGGAAACTCCACGCACAAATCGTCGACCTCTAACAGCGGCGGGGAGTCCGACGGCACCGGCACCGGATCGCCGGACGGCTCGCTATTTAACAGACGCTGAGTATACGGATGTGCAGGGGCGGCAAACAGCGTGGTGGCGCGGTTTTGCTCTACGCAGCGGCCATTCTGCATGACGGCGACGTTATCGGCTAACTTGCGCACAATACTCAGGTTATGGGTAATAAACAGCAGGCCCATATTCAACTCCTGGCGTAACTCCTGTAGCAGTTGCAGAATTTGTGCCTGCACTGAGACATCAAGCGCCGTCGTCGGCTCATCGGCAATCAGCAGTTCAGGGCGAGTTAACAGCGCCATGGCGATCATCACACGCTGGCGCTCACCGCCGGAAAACTGATGCGGATAATCTGCCAGCCGCCGGGCAGCGTTGCGGATCCCGACCCTGTCGAGACAGGTAAGCATTTCTGCTCTTGCCGCTTCTCTGCGCATCCCCCGGTGCAGGGATAACACCTCATAAAGCTGTTTTTCCAGATTATGCAGCGGATTGAGCGATACCATTGGCTCCTGAAAAATCATGGCGATGCGATTGCCGCGAATTCCGCGTAGCGTCCGCTCATCCGCATTCAGAAGCGACTGACCGTGAAAGAGGATATCGCCCTGCGGCCAGCTAACCGGCGGTGAAGGGAGCAGGCGCAGTACCGACAGGGCCGAAACCGTTTTACCCGAGCCGGATTCACCCACCAGCGCCAGCGTTTCACCGGCTTCAACCTTAAGCGATAAATCGCTGACCACCGTGCGGGTTTCACCCTGCTGCGTAAAGGCAATCGACAATCGGTCGATAGCTAAGAGGGGATGTGTCATCTTATACCGCCTTACCCGGGTCGAAGGCGTCGCGCACGGCTTCACCAATAAAAATCAGCAGCGACAGCAGCACCGCGACCGATAAGAAAGCCGTAATCCCAAGCCACGGAGCCTGTAAGTTATTTTTACCCTGTAGCAGTAACTCGCCGAGCGATGGTGAGCCGAGCGGCAGGCCAAAGCCCAGAAAATCCAGGGAGGTCAGGGTGGTTATCGAACTGCACAGAATAAACGGCAGAAAAGTAAGGGTGGCGACCATCGCATTGGGCAGCATGTGGCGAAAAATAATCGCCCGATCGCTTACCCCCATCGCCTGTGCTGCGCGAATATAGTCATAGTTACGGGTGCGCAGGAACTCCGCACGCACCACGCCGACCAGCGTCATCCAGCCAAACAGAACCGTAATCGCCAGCAGCCACCAGAAATTCGGTTGAATTACACTTGAGAGCAGGATTATCAAAAAGAGCGTCGGCATTCCCGACCAGACCTCAATAATGCGCTGACCAATTAAATCTATTTTGCCGCCGTAATAGCCCTGGATTGCACCGACCACCACGCCCAGGACGCTGGTACACAGGGTCAGCATCAGACCAAACAGCAGTGAGATCCGCGAACCGTAGAGAATGCGCGCCAGCACATCCCCGCCGTTAGCGTCGGTTCCCAGCCAGTTTTGCGCAGATGGCGGGGCGGGAAACGGTTTATCGCTGGAGAAGTTGATACTGTTAGCCCCAAAACGTATCGGCGCCCATACCACCCAGCCATGGCTGGCGAGCTGTTTTTGCAACCATGGATCCTGGTAATCTGCGGTCGTACTGAATGGCCCACCAAAATCACGCTCGCTATAATTTTTCACCACCGGGAAATACAGGTTTCCCTGATACTGCACCAGCAGCGGTTTATCATTGGCGATAATTTCCGACAGCAGACAGCAGATAAAAATTGCCAGAAAGATCCATAACGACCAGTAGCCGCGTCGGTTATGGCGAAAGCGCGCCCAGCGTGCCTGATTGATGGAGTTTAAACGACGCATCAGCGGCCCTCAAAATCAATACGCGGATCGACAAACGTATAGGTGATATCACTGAGAATATTCAGCAGCAGCCCCACTAAGGTAAAAATATAGAGCGTGCCGAACATCACCGGATAGTCCCGCGAAATAGTCGATTCATAGCCCAGAAGCCCCAGACCGTTCAGTGAGAACATCACTTCTATTAATAACGAACCGGTAAAAAACATGCTAATAAAGGTGGCGGGGAAACCGGCTATTACCAGCAGCATGGCGTTACGAAACACGTGCCCCCAGAGAATGTTTTTCTCACTGACCCCTTTTGCCCGTGCGGTAACCACATACTGCTTGCGAATTTCGTCGAGGAACGCGTTCTTGGTGAGCATGGTCAGTGCGGCAAATCCGCCGATCACTGTTGCCAGTACCGGCAGGGTGATATGCCACAAGTAGTCGGCGATCTTTTGAGGCCAGGAGAGGGTATCAAAGTTAGCTGACACCAGCCCGCGCAGCGGAAAGATATCGTAATAGCTGCCCCCGGCAAAGAAGACAATCATCAGAATGGCAAACAGGAAAGCCGGAATGGCATAGCCAATGATAATAAACGCGCTACTCCAGATATCGAACCGGCTGCCGTTGTGCACCGCTTTACGAATGCCGAGCGGTATGGAGACCAGATAGATAATCAGCGTGCTCCATAAACCAAGCGTAATCGACACCGGCAGGCTTTGTTTAATCAGATCCAGTACCGAGGCGCTACGAAACAGGCTGTCACCGAAATCAAAGCGCACATAGTTCCACAACATATTGAAATAGCGTTCATGCAGCGGTTTATCAAAGCCGTAGCGATGGGTGATTTCAGCAATGACCTCTGGATCAAGACCGCGCCCGCCGCGATAGTGGCTTTCACTTAAATTACCCACCCCGGGCCGCGCATGGGCGGTGTTAAGGCCGCCGCCACCCGTACCAGGCAGGCCGCCAGAGTTTCCCATTTCCATGGTCGCAATAGCCTGATCGACCGGGCCACCGGGGGCGACCTGAACAATAAAAAAATTAATGGTAATAATCGCCCACAATGTTGGGATCACCAATAATAAGCGGCGAAGTAAATAAGCGCCCATGCCTGCTCCTTAACGTCTGGCTGCGGGTAATTTTGCCGCTTTGTTAACATCGTACCACCAGTTGTCGAACCCGACAGAGTAGAGCGGTGGCGTTGGCGGATGCGAAAACTTATCCCAATAGGCCAGCCGGTCTTTCGCCATATACCACATCGGCAGCATATAGTAATTCCAGGTTAACACCCGATCCAGCGCCCGTCCCAGCGGCAGCAGCTTTTCTTTGTTTCCCTGCTCGCGAATAATTTGCGCGATTAAGGCATCAATGACCGGGCTTTTTACCCCCGGGGCGTTGTAGCTGGAGTCGATGTATTCTGAGGCCCAGGAAATCTGCAGATCGGAACTGGGCCACGGCATTGCCTGCACCTGGCGAGGCATCATATCGTAGTCGCGGCTGCGCAGGCGGCTGGTAAGCTGGGAGTTGTCGATTTGGCGTATCTCCATGGTGACCCCAATACGCGCCAGATTGTGTTTGAATGCCAGCACCCACTGGTCGTTGCCCCCGGAAGGGAGCAGCAATTCAAAACGCAGCGGTTTACCGGTCTGGCTATTGACACGCTGCTGGCCTTTCATTACCCAGCCGGCCCGGGTTAACAGATCGCTGGCTTTAAGCAGGTTATCGCGATCGTAACCATCGCCAGTGGATTTCGGCGGCTGATAAATAGAGGTAAATACCTCGGGAGGCAATGCGTCTTTCATCGGTGCCAGCAGCGTCAGTTCATCCGCATCAGGATAATGTCTTGCGGCATATTCAGTATTCAGGAAGTAGCTGTCAGCCCGGCTATAAGCATTATAAAATAACGCTTTATTCATCCATTCAAAATCAAAGGCCAGCGAGATAGCTTCCCGCACCGCGCGGTCCCTGAATACCGGGCGCTGAATATTAAAGGCCAGCCAGCGTGCGTCCTGTGCCGCGTCACTTTCCAGCTCTTCTTTAACGATATAATGGTTGGCAAAGTTTTTGCCGATGTAACGGGTCGCCCAGTTTTTGGCGCTGCCTTCCGTGCGAAAATCAAATGCACCCGCCTTAAATGCTTCGAAAGCGACGTTATCGTCCAGATAATAATCATAACGAATAGTGTCGAAATTCCAGCGTCCCCGGTTAACGGGAAGCTGCGCTGCCCAATAGTCCTTTACCCGGGAGTAAGTAACATATTGCCCCATTCGCCAGGCGCTAATTTTATAGGGTCCGCCGGACAGCGGGGGCTGAGCGAGAGGTTCGTTAAGTTTATGGCTACGCCAGAACTTTTCCGGCATCACCGGAAGAGAAAACAGACTCAACATATTCTCCTTACCCGGTTGCGCAAGCTCAATGCGCACGGTAAGCGGGGCAATCGCTTTAAACGTGGTGCCTTTATAGACCAGACGAAATTGCGGTACGCCTTCGGTCATAAATTTAGTAAAGGTAAACACCACATCTTGCGCCGTTACTGGTGTGCCATCGTGAAACCTGGCGAGCGGATTGATATTCAGTTCGACCCAGGAATAGTCATCGGCATAGCGTGCGCTTTCAGCCACCAGAGGATAGTAGCTGCCCGGCTCGTCATCAGAGGTCGTAAATAAAGTATCGTACAGTGCGCCCGTGCGTTCGGCCGGGTTGCCGCGCATGGCAAAGCGGTTAAAGTTATCGAATGTCCCGATGGCTGCCAAAGTAACCGTGCCGCCTTTGGGGGCCGCGGGATTAACATAATCGAAGTGCGTAAAGTTAACGGCATACTTCGGTTCGCCAATCACGGCAAACGCATTGTTCTCTTTAATCGTTTGCGCCTGAGCGGCAAAACTGAATAGTGCAATGAGTAAGAAACAGAGGCGTACTAACATACCTGAACGGCCATCCTTAACGCGACCGGTTCCAGATGAACCGATCTATTGTCCCTGAATAGTAATTGACGCTTGAGAAGATCGGAAATATTTTGCAGGCTCTTCATGCGCATCTACCAGTTGCTTCAACGTCAACGGTCTACTGATCCAGTAACCCTGAAGATAGTTGACGCCCCGATCGCACAACCAGCTGGCCTGTTCCGGCGTCTCAACGCCTTCGGCTACGGTCGTGAGATTCATTCGTTTAGACAGCAATAATACCGCATCCAGTACCGGAGAAGTGACGGTTTCTGTGCCGATGGCGCTAATAAATCCCTTATCGATTTTCAGATAATCAAAGCGAAAACGCTCAAGGTAAATCAGGGCGCTGTGGCCTGTACCGAAGTCGTCAATGGCAATAAGGTATCCTTGTTCATGCAGCCAGTCGAAGATCTTAGAGGCCAGCGTCTGGTTAAGCATATCGCGCTCGGTCATTTCCAGGACCAGCTGAAAATGGTTTTGGGGGAGCGAGTCGACAAAGGCGCGAATATCCTGACGAAAGCCGTCGGTATGCAGATGTGCAGGTGCAATGTTAATGCCCAGCCGGGAGCCTGGCGGCAGGATGTGTTGCAATGTCTGTGCGTCGCGGGCAATAAGTTTGAATAAATGCCGGGTGAGCGGCACGATCAGATCCTGCGTCTCCGCAAAATGAATAAAAACATCAGGCGGAATATTTCCGGCTTCCGGATGTTTCCAGCGCATTAACGCCTCTACGCCCGCAATTTTCATGCTTTGGGTATCAATCACCGGCTGATAAACCACATAGAACTGATTATGTTTAATGGCGGACAGCAGCTCTTTTCCGGGATGCCGGCGCAGCGTCAGAATATAGAAGCACAGTACCGACGCCAGCAGTACGCTGACTAATGCCAGTAAAAAGGTAAATTGCAGGTTTTCTCTGGGCCAGGCGCTGGCATATAAATAAACGCTAATCGGCAGACCCGCAAGTTTGACCTGGCGTACAGGCTGCTTGTCCAGGGTCTGCGGATTAATCAGTTCACTCGAAAAAGAAGAGATAGCAAGATGGTCTAAGCCCAGCGCAATGCCTGAAAAGTCATCGTGTCTTGTAGGGTAGAGCAGCAGCGGCGTCAGGTTAGCATTTAACGATGTGAACACGCCGCGACCTTCATGCTGAGGATCACGTATCCACAGCGCTATTGCCGTTTTGCCTGGCATCATGGGCGTGCCCGCCAGTACGGTCACATCCAGCGGTTTATGAATATCAATTCCGGGCACCAGCTGATTGAGCGGCATATTCATCGGCCCGGTGGCAGAAGAGCAGACCGCCCGTCCGTCGTCGACCAGTAAGAAGGCACGGACGTTCAGTGTGAATGCGGCTCGGGTGGTTAACTCGGAGAGAATTTCCGTACAGGGATAGTTTGCCAGCGGCTGTAGCATGTCCACGGTTTCACGCAGTTCAGTAAAGCCATCATTCAGAAAGCGCTGCAGGTGAGCGGTAATGGTATCAAAACGCTTTTCCCGCTCATGATAAATCGTGGCGAAATGCGCGCAGCCCACCAATAAACCAATAATTAAGCCCGTAATAATGCTGATGATGACTGATTTACGGTGGTTAAAAAAATAGTGTGTCAGCATAGAGTTACGCTATCTGTAACGATGGATGAGAGGTGCGCGCTATTTTTTAGTAACGGCATTTGGCTAAGCATAGTTCAGCCCCCTTCAATCGCGGGTATACAGGTAAAAAAAAACACTGCCTGAGCAGTGTTTTTTTCTTGCTGTTGTCAGCCAAGGGAAAACCGACAACAGAAAACATCAGGTACGACTCAGGACACGACGCGCTTCATTATAGCGCTTCTTCCAGTAAGGCTCGTCCAGATTGGAAATCATAACGCCGCTGCTGGTAGAGGCATGAACAAACTGGTTGTTGCCGAGGTAGATCCCGACGTGACGTCCCGTAGAGCCCGCACGAAACAGAACCAGATCGCCCGTGCGCAAATGGCCGCGGGATACTGATTTACCCATTTCTTGCTGCTCATAGGTTGAGCGTGGGAGATCCATACCAAATTGTTCACGGAAAGTACGCTGTACAAAACCGGAACAATCGATGCCTTTTCTGGTGCTGCCACCGAGACGATAGCGAACGCCTTTCCAGCTTGCATACTGATCCATCAGGCGCGTTTTAACGTCAAGATTACGCACCATGGATTCAAATTCATCCTGAGAGGCTTGCAGTGAAGAGGTATCTTCAACCACAGCATGCGTCTCAGGATGCATATTCTTTGCGGTATTCGTCGAACTACATGCAGAAAGCAGAACTGCTACAGCTAGCGCGGGGATAGCCCGCCAGATATATCTCAAAATCGGCTGAGATGTGACCATGTTGTTTATTTTCCCTTGAAGTCCTTAACGAAGAAATCGTTATAAAAATGCCAACCGTGACGAGACTAATTACCTGCGCACAACGAGACAATTCTTTCTGGTCAAATTTGTGCGGAAACGCACAAATTTATCCGAACTGAGAAAAATTTATCTCTGAAAGGCAAAACGTAAACGAGAGTACCTTATCAACACCCGCATTGCGAGCGCTTTTAAGCGTTTTTTTATAAGAAAAAGTGATACAGAAAGTTAAAAAAATGATTTGGCTAAAAAATAGACAGTTTGCGATAAAGAAACCGTAATTCATTGAGTTATGTAAGCACAGACATGACGTTATGATGACCAAAGATCGCCTGAAACTGACAAAAAGGAAAAAAATGGCGCGACAATAAAAAAGATCAAGCGTTTATTAAGGTTATTCAAATGTTATTTTTTTGTTTATTTTTACCGGATAAATAACGATTCATAACGCAAATCATTTTATCACTTACCGGTGTCAACAGAACCCACGGCAGGCCAATGAGCACTGATGATAATGACCCAATCACAATATCCGTCATCCAGTGCGCGCCGATCATGACGCGTGGAATCGCAAAAATAACGAATATCACTAAGGCCCGCCTGAAGGTTTTTTGGCCAAAATAACGCCACATGAAAGCACAAAAGATAAGCAGCATCATTCCGTGATCGCCGGGGAAACTGTCTTTTGACGCATCCTTGGTCGAAATATGCAGGACATTGCTAACCCGCAGAGCATCATTAAAGAATAGCGTTGGGCTGGCGCGTTTTACCGGCATCAGCGCCTGGGCGAGCTGGTTAATAATAATGGCAGACAACAACATCACCAGACCGATAATGATAATTCGACGACGTTCGACAGGATCGCCTCTTAACCAGAACTGGAGCATTAACGTGCCCATCGCCAGCAGAGAACAGGCATCAAAGGCGCGATTATTGACGATGGCCAGAAACCAGACGTAAGCACGATGATCCGCCAGAGGTCGGTTAAAGAAATGAAAAATAGCCGCATCCAGATGCAGCCATATTCCATGATTTTCCGGCAGATACCAGCACAGAAAGAGTAAAAATCCCGCAGTGTTTAGCAGCAGGATGCGGGAAAGTTGTATTTTCATTAAAAAATGCCGCGTAAAATGTTAACGCAGCACCATAGCGGAATCAGCTTAAACGTAGCTTCAACAACGTGCTTTGTAGCGTATTCCAGTCTGCGCCTTCCGCCGTAATCAATTCAATTCGGCTATCCGGCGGCGCAACATTCTGCGTTTCAATATGCAGGTCTTGCCCCTGGCGGTTAATACGCACCAGCCCCTCGGCGATACGCAACACGCCTTTTACCCGATCAACCGGCGCCAGTCTTGCCCATTCCAGGAGTCCAATAGTGTCAAACTGGGTATCGGCGTCGAAAATCCAGCCGCATGCCTGATATCCTTGTCCACTATTAAGACTGCGTCGCCAGCGCTGATGCTCAGGTAAATTAAGTGCCGCCAGACCTTTTTTCAGGGGATGTGCATGAGTATGTCCGGCAGCAGAAGGAAGAGATGCAGTGTTCATTCGCGGCTTATCCAGCAGCGTCACGGACAATTTTCCCTGCTCGGTAAATATCAGCTCGCGCACGCCACCGTATTGCTGCCACCAGTTTTCCAGCGCCTGCTGGCTCTCTTCACTGGCCCTGTCACGCTTATTGGCGACAATAACGTCGGCTGCTGCCAGCTGATCGCGGAAGTTTTCATTGGCGACGGCTTTTTCATCCAGCAGAAGGCGCGGATCCAGCAGGCACAGTGTCGCCTGAAGTTCTATCCAGGGTTCATAAACCGGGGCGGTCAGCAAATCGAGAATTTGTTTCGGATGGCCCAGCCCGGTTGGCTCGATCAACAATCGGTCAGGTTTTCCCTGGCGCAAAAGCGTATTGAGTCCGACCTGCATGGGTAAACCGTTGACACAGCACATGCAGCCGCCGGGGATCTCTTTAAGCAATGCGCCGCTTTCTGCCAGCAGGGCACCGTCAATGCCAACTTCACCGAATTCATTGACCAGAACGGCCCATTTTTCGTTTGCCGGTTTATGGGCCAGCAAATGCAGGATTGACGTGGTTTTCCCGCTGCCGAGAAAACCGGTAATGAGATTGGTTTTGGTCACGTAAGCTCCGTACATTATAACAATTTGTCACAGCTTACGCTAAAGCACCGGAAAACGTTAATCGTTCAATGTGTCGATAATCGCCTGACGGGCGCCTTTCTCATCTAACAGGGTCCAGGCACGCTGAATCGCATTGACAAAATCAGCGTCAGCGGGCAAATCGGTGGCAAAAATCGCTTTTAAGGTCAGTAAACTCGTCACGCGCTGTTGCGGATCGCTGCCTGCCACCAGGGCGTGGATCTGGTCTGCCAGCGGATCGCGAATATCTATCTCATTTCCCGCCTCATCCACGCCGCTGACATAGCGCATCCAGCCTGCAATACCCAGCGCCAGCAGTGGCCATGCGCTTTTACGCTGTAAATGAATGCGAACACTTTCCAGCATACGTTGCGGCAATTTCTGACTGCCGTCCATCGCAATTTGCCAGGTGCGGTGCTTCAGGGCCGGGTTGGCAAAGCGTTCAATCAGGCTGTCGGCATAGGCATTAAGATCCACCCCGGTTATTGTTAGCGTAGGGGCCTGCTCGCTGGACATCAGACGACGGACAGCCTGGCGAAACGGCGCATCCTGCATACAGTCGCTGATATGCTGATGTCCCGCGAGATAGCCCAGATAAGCCAGAAAAGAGTGGCTACCGTTCAGCATCCGCAGTTTCATCTGTTCCCATGGCATGACATCATCAACCATCTGTACGCCTGCGACTTCCCATTCCGGGCGTCCTGCAACAAAATTATCTTCTATTACCCACTGAATAAACGGCTCGCAGCTAATCGCACAGGGATCGAAAACGCCCAGGTGTTCGGCGATTTCATTGAGCGACGCAGGTGTCGCCGCAGGTACAATACGGTCTACCATGGTGGCAGGAAACGTAACGTGCTGCTCAATCCAGGTTGCCAGTTCCGCATCCCGTTTATGCGCCATCCCCAGCACCGCATTTTTCACAATGTGTCCGTTATCAGGAATATTGTCGCAGGAGAGTACGGTAAATGCGGTCAAACCGCGCTCGCGACGTCGCGCCAGCGCTTCGACCAGAATACCCGGTGCCGAGTGGGGTTCATCAGGATGTTCTAAATCATGCACAATGCGCGGCTGACTTTCATCAAGACGCCCGGTGGCAGGATCAATACAGTATCCTTTTTCGGTGATCGTTAAGGACACAATCGCCACCTGCGGCTCACAAAATTTCTCAATTATCGCCGCCAGCGAATCCAGCTTCGCATTAAGACATTCATTCACGGCACCCACAATAATGGCCTGATTGCCCTGCGCCCCTTTTTCCAGCACGGTATACAGATGAGCCTGCTGGCGCAGTTGACTCATCAGTTCATCACCGCTGAACAGGCTGATTTCACTGATTCCCCAGTCGCCGCCTTTGACGTCCAGCACCCGATGCGTCAGTAAAGCCTGATGCGCACGGTGAAACGCGCCAAAACCAAAGTGCACGATACGTGAGCGCAGGCGTTGTCTGTCATATGTCGGTAACTGCACGGTATCAGGGAGCGAGGAGGAGGCAATAGTCTTCATTATAAGTACACTCTATTAACTAACGATTAACATATGTCAGTGTAAAGTTATATGACAGCAAATTAAATTGGTGTGCCTGAAATATCCGGGGAATGTGAGCTGGATCAATCAATGGTGGGGCGCAAATTGACGCCTCAGGTGAAACATGTATGGTAGTCTTCATGAACTTGTCATTAATTGGTATAACAGCTTAAGAGGGTGCAGCGATGGAACAAACGTGGCGTTGGTACGGGCCAAACGATCCGGTATCTCTGGATGATGTGCGTCAGGCTGGCGCAACGGGCGTGGTCACGGCATTACATCATATTCCTAATGGCCAGGTCTGGCCGTTAGATGAAATCAAACAGCGTCAGGCGCTGCTGGCGGAAAAAGGCTTAACCTGGTCGGTTGTCGAAAGTATCCCGGTGCATGAAGAGATCAAAACGCATTCCGGTCAGTACGAAACGTGGATTGCCAACTATCAGCAGAGCATCCGCAATTTGGCCGCCTGCGGGATTGATACCGTATGCTACAACTTCATGCCCATCCTTGACTGGACGCGCACCGATCTCGAATACACCCTGCCGGATGGCTCAAAAGCGCTGCGTTTTGACCAGATCGCGTTTGCCGCGTTTGAGTTGCATATCCTCAAGCGTAAGGGCGCAGAGGCGGACTATAGCGAGCAGGAACAACAGCAGGCGCAGGCGTACTTTAATGCCATGAGCGGCGCTGATATTGAAAAGCTGACGCGCAATATCATTGCCGGTCTGCCTGGCGCAGAAGAGGGCTACACGCTGGACCAGTTCCGCGCACGGCTGGCTGAATATGACCATATTGATAAAGCCCGGCTGCGTGAAAATATGGCCTGGTTCCTGCGTGCAATTGTTGCAGTGGCAGATGAAGTGGGCGTTCGCCTGGCGGTCCATCCTGACGATCCGCCGCGTCCCATCCTTGGCCTGCCGCGTATCGTTTCTACTATTGACGATATGCAGTGGCTGAAAGACACGGTCGACAGTATTAATAACGGTTTCACTATGTGCACCGGTTCCTATGGCGTACGCGCGGATAATGACCTGGTGCGGATGGTTGAAACGTTCGGCGATCGTATCCACTTTACGCATCTGCGCGCCACCTGTCGGGAAGAGAACCCTAAAACATTCCATGAAGGATCGCACCTTCAGGGCGACGTAGACATGGTGGCAGTGGTTAAAGCGGTACTGGCTGAAGAACTGCGGCGTAAAAAAGCCGGCGATCTGCGGCCTATCCCGTTCCGTCCGGATCATGGCCATCAGATGCTTGACGATCTGCGCAAGAAAACCAATCCGGGTTATTCAGCGATCGGGCGTTTAAAAGGCATGGCGGAAGTGCGTGGCGTTGAGCTGGCGCTGAAGCAGACGCTGTTCCCTGAACTGCTGTAAACCATAAAAAAGCGATAGCGGCCTGTGCCGTTATCGCTTTCCACTGTGCTATCGGGTGGCTGTGGCGCCTGACAAACGTACCGTCAGGCGCCAGGGATTTAGTCAGCGCGACCCATGTAGCGGCACTCTTCGATATGAATGCGGATTTTCTCACCGGTGGTCAAATATTCTGGCACCTGAACCACCAGGCCAGTCGACATTTTAGCCGGCTTGGTACGCGAGCTGGCTGATGCGCCTTTAATACCCGGTGCTGTTTCAACAATTTCCAGATCCACCGTCTGCGGCAGCTCCAGCGCCAGAAGCTGGCCATCCCAGGTCAATACCTGCATATCCGGCATTCCGCCTTCAGGAACAAACTGCAGCTCTTCTTCAATCTGATCTTTGGTGAAGGTGTAGGGGGTGTAATCTTCTTTATCCATGAAAACGTACTCGTCGCCGTCAACATAGGAGAAGTCAACAAAACGGCGGGTCAGGGTGACAGTATCGAGAATGTCGTCGCCTTTAAAACGCTCTTCAACCTTCAACCCGGTACGCACATCGGAAAAACGCATTTTGTACAGCGTTGCTGCACCGCGGGCGCTCGGTGACTGAATGTCAATATTCTTAACAATCAGCAGTTTGCCGTTATAGTTCAGCACCATACCTTTTTTGATTTCATTCGCTCTTGGCATTGCAGTAATCCTGTTTACGCAGATGTATAAAATATCGCGTCAAGGTACTCGTGACGCGGCTTTCAGGCAAGGGGATTTGCAGGGTTTTGCTATCTCTGCGCAAGAGATGCTACTGTGCTTTCTGTTGCCTGCTCAAAAGAGAGTCATTATGCCATGTCGTGCGGACTGCGGTGCCTGTTGCACAGCACCTTCTATTTCCAGTCCCATCCCCGGCATGCCTGACGGCAAGCCAGCAAACACCCCCTGTATTCAGCTTGATGAACACCTGCGCTGTAAGATTTTTACCTCGCCGCTGCGCCCGAAAGTGTGCGCCGGGCTACAGCCTTCTGCCGAGATGTGTGGTGAGACGCGCGCGCAGGCGATGACATGGCTAATTGATCTCGAAATGCAGACCGCCCCTTAAACGTCTTTAATACGCATCAGACAGGCAAAACCGACCATGCACATAAACAGGGCAATCCAGAACACCGCGTGGTAACTCCAGATTTCGGCGACGATCCCTGCCAGCGAACCGGCGATGATCCAGCCCACGCGCGTGGTGTTGCTGTATAACGTGGTGGCTGACCCGGCCTGACCCGGCATCAGATCCTGAAAATAGAGCATACCGATACCGGCCAGAATACCGATATAGATGGCGTTAAGCAGCTGCATTGCCAGCAGCAGGGCAGGCGTGTGTACCGTCAGCATACCGAGATAAAACAGCAGGCCGGCGACGATGGCGATGCGCATCAGAAAGCGTTTTCCAAAACGTTTTGCGTAATAGCCAGCAATCAGCATGGTGGGGATCTCAAGACCCGCCGCCGTTCCCATCATTACGCCAGCGAGTTTTTCCGGCAGATGCAATTCGTTAATGATAAACAGCGGCATATTGATGATGTACAGGCTATTGGTGCCCCACATCAGCGTACAAATCACGAACAGTAACAGCGTATCGCGGCGGTTGCGGCGCGGCGCTTCGATGCTGCCCGACGCCGCTGTCACGAGCTTCGGCATGGTCGGCAAAAATAAACGAACCATTACGCCGCACACCATAAATGCTACGCCAGCGCTGAGATACATTGCGGTAAAGCCAAATCCCATCGCCAGCGCATAGGCCAGCGGCGGACCAATGACCCACGCCAGCGAAACCTGCGCCCGCAGAATCGAGCTGAACATTACCGCTTCACGTCCGGTGCGGTCGGCGTGTTCACGTGCCAGAGCGAACATTTGCGGGTTAGCCGTCGAGCCAAAGCTACTTAAGAAAACGCCAATAAACAGCAAAATAAAGTAGTTCCGGTTCCAGGCAAATAACAGGCACGCCAGCACGCCCAGCACACAGCAAAAAACAATCAGGCTTTTACGATCGCCTTTGCGATCCGAACGTCCGGCCAGAAACTGGCTGACCACGATGCCAATGATTGCGCTACCGGTAAAAAAGAAGCCGACCATCGCCGGTCGGGCGTGGACTTCATTGGTCAGAAACAGACTCAGCGTCGGCGTCTGCAATGCCCCTGCGATACCCGTCAGAAAGGCGACGATCAAAAAGGACGCGGAGGTAAAATCAAACGCGCGCGGTGGAGAGGCGACAGGCATATTTTGCATCGGATCGTTCAGGCTTAATGGGAGGACGCCGGATTTTACGCTGGTGCAGTCAAAATAAATAGAGTGGGCGATCAAATCCGGCACAATAAATCAAAACGACTTTTCATATTTATCAGCAATGGCTGAACAAGCTGAAGTTCTGTCTGCGAACCTGTTATGTACGTCAGCAGATTGACACTTTTTGACATGAAATGTGCTGTAGCTCTAAATTCTGTTATCCAAAACATAACATTTCTTGCAGGAAAGCGCTGAACGTACCAGACTCCTTGAAACGTTTCAGCGTCATCTTTCCATTAACCGTAACCGGGATGGCGCATTTTTTCTCAATGTAGCTGAAACGATTCAATTCAGCGGAGAGGAGACCCATGTTCCAGTTATCTGTGCAGGATATTCATCCCGGCCAACAGGCAGGGAATAAAGAAGAGGCCATTCGTCAGATTGCCGCTGCGCTCGTGCAGGCCGGTAATGTGGCTGATGGCTATGTTGATGGCATGCTGGCTCGCGAGCAGCAGACTTCCACTTTTCTCGGCAATGGCATTGCCATTCCACACGGCACCACTGACACCCGCGATCGGGTGCTGAAAACCGGGGTTCAGGTTTATCAGTTTCCACAGGGCGTGGCCTGGGGCGAAGGGCAGACTGCCTGGGTCGCTATCGGTATTGCTGCCAGCTCTGACGAACACCTGGGCCTTTTGCGTCAGTTGACGCACGTACTAAGCGACGATTCTGTGGCAGAACAGTTGAGAACTGCCACCACGGCTGAAGAGCTGCGTGCCCTGCTGATGGGTGAAAAGCAGAGTGAAATGCTGAAACTCGATAATGCTACCCTGTCACTGGACATTAGCGCCAGCGATCTGGTGACGTTGCAGGCGCTGAACGCTGGTCGCCTGAAAGAAGCGGGCGCGGTGGATGCCGGTTTTGTTGCCCGTGCAGTCACAGAGCAACCGCTGAACCTGGGGCAGGGCGTATGGCTGAACGACAGTGCTGAAGGCAATCTGCGCAGCGCCATCGCCGTCAGCCGTCCGTCATCCGCTTTCGATCTCGAGGGGCAGCCGGTTGGTCTGCTGCTGACGGTAGCAATGGCGGACACTCAGCCTGTTGCCGTACTCGACCGCCTGAGCCGCCTCCTGCTTGACAATAAAGCTGACCGCCTGCTGAAAGCCGATGCCGCAACGTTGCTGGCGCTGTTAACCAGCGATGATGCATTGGCTGACAACGTGCTGAACGCCGAGTTTGTGATCCGTAATGAACACGGTCTTCATGCGCGTCCCGGCACCATGCTGGTCAACACGATCAAGCAGTTTACCAGCGATATTACCGTTACCAATCTCGACGGCAGCGGCAAGCCTGCCAACGGTCGCAGCCTGATGAAAGTGGTTGCGCTGGGCGTGAAAAAAGGCCATCGCCTGCGCTTTACCGCGCAGGGTGCCGATGCTGAACAAGCGCTGAACGCTATCGGAACGGCCATTGCCGCCGGTCTTGGGGAGGGCGCAGCATGAGCCGTCGCGTAGCAACCATCACGCTTAACCCGGCTTACGACCTGGTTGGATATACCCCGGAAGTCGAGCGTGGTGAAGTCAATCTGGTGCGCACCACCGGCCTTCATGCCGCCGGTAAAGGCATCAACGTCGCCAAAGTACTGAAGGATTTAGGCATCGACGTGACCGTGGGCGGTTTTCTCGGCAAAGACAACCAGGACGGATTTCAGCAACTGTTCAGCGAGCTGGGTATTGCTAACCGGTTTCAGGTTGTTCAGGGCCGTACGCGTATTAACGTCAAGCTGACCGAAAAAGACGGCGAAGTAACAGATTTCAACTTCTCCGGTTTTGACGTCACCGCGGCTGACTGGGAGCGCTTTGTTGCTGACTCCCTGAGCTGGCTGGGACAGTTCGATATGGTGTGCGTAAGCGGCAGTCTGCCGGCCGGCGTTAGCCCGGAAGCGTTTACCGACTGGATGACGCGTCTGCGTAGCCAGTGTCCGTGCATTATTTTTGACAGCAGCCGTGAAGCGCTGGTGGCCGGTCTGAAAGCCGCACCGTGGCTGGTTAAACCCAACCGCCGCGAACTGGAGATTTGGGCCGGACGTAAACTGCCTGATTTGCAGGATGTAATTGAAGCGGCCCATGCGTTGCGCGAGCAGGGGATTGCTCACGTGGTTATCTCGCTCGGCTCCGAAGGTGCGCTGTGGGTTAACGCATCCGGCGAATGGATTGCCAAACCGCCATCTGTTGACGTTGTCAGCACGGTAGGGGCCGGCGACTCCATGGTCGGCGGACTGATTTACGGCCTGCTGATGCGTGAATCCAGCGAACACACATTACGTCTGGCGACCGCCGTGGCTGCTCTGGCCGTGAGCCAGAGTAATGTCGGCATTACCGATCGTACCCAGTTGGCCGCGATGATGGCGCGCGTTGACTTACAACCCTTTAATTGACAGCAGGAGAGGCATAATGAAAACGCTGCTGATTATTGACGCCGGTCTCGGACAGGCCCGCGCCTATATGGCGAAGACTCTGTTACGTGCTGCGGCGCAAAAAGCACATGTTGAAATCACCGATAATCCTGACGATGCCGAACTGGCAATTGTTCTGGGTAATGCACTGCCTGCGGACAGTGCGCTAAACGGTAAAAACGTTTTTCTGGGCGATATTAACCGCGCAGTGTCCCATGCGGATCTGTTTTTAAGCGAAGCACAAGCCCAGGCAACACCGTACAGTGCGCCTGCTGCCGCGCCAGTGGCATCAGTCACGCCAGCAGGCCCGAAACGCATCGTCGCCGTTACCGCCTGTCCGACCGGGGTTGCTCACACCTTTATGGCGGCTGAGGCCATCGAAACCGAAGCGAAAAAACGCGGCTGGTGGGTAAAAGTCGAAACCCGCGGATCGGTCGGGGCAGGTAATGCGATTACGCCGGAAGAAGTGGCCCAGGCCGATCTGGTGATTGTGGCCGCCGATATCGAAGTTGACCTGGCGAAATTTGCCGGTAAGCCGATGTATCGTACCTCTACCGGACTGGCGCTGAAGAAAACCGCGCAGGAGCTGGATAAAGCGCAGGCCGAAGCGCGTCCGTATCAGCCGTCGGGTCAGCGTTCGGCAACCACTACCGACGCGAAAAAAGAGAGCGCAGGGGCTTATCGTCACCTGTTAACCGGCGTCTCATACATGCTGCCCATGGTGGTTGCAGGCGGTCTGTGTATCGCGCTGTCATTTGCCTTCGGCATCAAAGCGTTTGAAACTAAGGATACCCTCGCGGCAGCCTTAATGCAGATTGGCGGCGGTTCAGCCTTTGCGTTGATGGTACCGGTGCTGGCAGGCTTTATTGCCTTCTCTATTGCCGACCGTCCTGGCCTGACGCCGGGTCTTATCGGCGGTATGCTGGCAGTGAGCGGCGGCTCGGGCTTTATCGGCGGGATCATTGCCGGTTTTCTGGCGGGTTACACGGCGAAGCTTATCAGCACTCAGGTGAAACTGCCGCAAAGTATGGAAGCGCTAAAGCCGATCCTGATTATTCCGCTGTTCTCCAGCCTGATTGTTGGCCTGGCGATGATTTACCTGATCGGTCAACCGGTGTCGCTGCTGCTGAACTGGCTAACCGTATGGTTGCAGAATATGGGCACCGCTAACGCCGTTCTGCTGGGTGCGATCCTGGGCGCGATGATGTGTACCGATATGGGTGGTCCGGTAAACAAAGCGGCCTACGCATTCGGGGTTGGCCTGCTGAGTACGCAGACGTATGCGCCGATGGCGGCGATCATGGCGGCGGGTATGGTTCCACCGCTGGCGATGGGCCTTGCAACGCTGATTGCCGGACGCAAGTTCGACAAAGGCCAGCGTGAAGGCGGTAAAGCGGCGCTGGTACTGGGGCTGTGCTTCATCTCTGAAGGGGCGATCCCGTTTGCCGCCCGCGATCCGATGCGTGTTCTGCCGTGCTGTATCGTTGGCGGCGCAGTCACGGGTGCCATTTCTATGGCGGTAGGCGCAAAGCTGATGGCACCGCACGGCGGCCTGTTTGTGCTGCTGATCCCGGGAGCAATCACGCCGGTGCTGGGATATCTGCTGGCAATTGTCGCCGGTACGCTGGTTGCCGGTATATCTTACGCGTTGGTAAAACGCCCGGATGTACAGACGGCAGCGAAAGTCGCGTAATCCTCTGTGCAGGTAAAAAGGGCCGATTTATCGGCCCTTTTTTATGGTTTTATCTCAGGCTAGTTGCTGTGCCTTTAACCACGCAATTTCTTCTGCCCAGATGTCCGGATTAATCGTCTCAAGAATCAATGGAATACCGTCAAACCGGGAGTCCTGCATGATCCAGCGAAAAGCATCGTGGCCAATATTACCTTCACCCAGACTGTGGTGACGGTCGACCCGGCTGGCAAACTGGCTTTTGGCATCGTTAAGATGCATTCCGCGCAGATAAGTAAACCCGACAATGCGCTCAAACTCCGCGAAGGTCTTCGCCGTCTCTTCAGCGCTGCGTAAATCATAGCCGGCGGCAAAGGCGTGGCAGGTATCAATACAGACGCCGACGCGGGACTTATCTTCAACGCCGTCAATGATGGCGGCCAGATGCTCGAACTTAAAACCAAGGTTGCTGCCCTGTCCGGCAGTATTTTCGATAACGGCGGTGACACCCTGCGTTTTATCCAGCGCCATATTAATTGACTCAGCAATGCGCGCCAGGCAGTCATCTTCCGGAATTTGTTGCAAATGGCTTCCCGGATGGAAGTTCAGCAGCGTTAACCCCAGCTGCTGACAGCGCGTCAGCTCATCAATAAACGCCTCGCGCGATTTCTCCAGCGCCTCTGCGCCAGGGTGGCCGAGATTAATTAAATAGCTGTCATGCGGCAGGATCTGTGCGGGAGAAAACTGATGTTTCTCGCAGGCCTGCTGAAAAGCCGCGATACCGTCTTCGCTTAACGGTGCGGCGCGCCACTGGCGCTGATTTTTGGTAAACAGCGCAAAGGCAGTCGCATTAATTTCAGCGGCGCGAGTGACAGCATTTGCCAGACCGCCCGCAGCGCTGACATGCGCTCCAACATACTTCATAAAAAACTCCTGTTAAACCCGCCAGGGCAGAGCGCTCTATCATAGCGGGTTAACCGGGAGAAGTTGTAAGCTTTATCGCAACAGCGCGTGGACGGCAAAATTGATCGCGCCGCCGCCGACAATGAGCCAGATGAACAGCAGCAGGGCCATGAGCAGCGGTTTGAGGCCTGCTTTTTTCAGCGCGCTGACGTGTGTTGTCAGCCCGAGGGCCGCCATTGCCATGGCGAGAAAGAGCGTGTCGATCATTGTTAACGCATCGACTACCGATTCTGGCAACAGATGGAATGAGTTAAAAATGGCCACCCCAATAAACAGCACTGCAAACCATGGAATAGTAATTTTGCCTTTTTGTCCGCCGCTGGTCGGGGCGAGTTGACGAACCCGGGCCGCCAGAATGAGCAAAAAGGGAGCCAGCATCATCACCCGGATCATCTTGGCAATCACCGCGGCATTTTCTGCCTGCGGTGCTATCGCATGGCCCGCCGCAACGACCTGCGCCACTTCATGTATTGTCGAACCGATATAGATGCCGTAGGTCTGCGGGCTACACCACGTGTCGAGCAGGTGATACATCGCCGGATACAGAAAAATAGCGAACGTGCCAAAAATAACCACCGTCGCCACCGCCACCGTAACTTTACTGGCATCAGCTTTGACGACCGGCTCCGTTGCCAGCACTGCCGCCGCGCCGCAGATACTGCTGCCAGCGCCAATAAGCCAGGTGGTTTGCTTATCCAGACCAAACCACTTTTGCCCGACAAAACAGGCGATCAGAAAGGTGCTGGAGAGCGTCAGAATATCGATCAATACGCCGCTGGCACCGACATCTGTAATTTGTGAAAACGTGAGGCGAAAGCCATAAAGAATGATCCCCAGGCGCAGCAGATGCTGTTTGGCAAACTGTACGCCCGCATCGCAACGTGGGCTGATAGCGGAATACACCGTATTACCCACGATCATGCCGAGCAGAATAGCCAGCGTCAGAACGCTAAAACCTGCGCCTGCGACCGCCGGGAATGCGCCAGCCCACAGTGAAATACCGACCAGCACGGCGCTAAGGAGCAGTCCCGGAAGCAAGTGTGCAGGACGGCGCTGCATAATGTGTGTGGTAAGTTCAGTCATAACCCTCTCCTTTGTCGGTGAATAAGGTTATGCTGCGGCGACATAAAAATAAAATTGATTATATATTTATAATTAATCAGAATAAGTGGTAAGCGCCGTCATCCGGACCCAGGAGCCGTTATGCATATTACGCTGCGTCAAATTGAAGTGTTTGTTGAAGTCCTTAAATGCAGCTCAACCACCCAGGCATCGCAAATGCTCTCACTGTCGCAATCTGCAGTGAGTGCGGCATTAACCGATCTGGAGGGGCAACTTGGCGTTCAGCTTTTTGATCGGGTGGGCAAACGGCTGGTGGTGAATGAGCATGGACGCCTGCTGTATCCGCGCGCGCGGTTATTGCTTGAGGATGCGGGAGAAATCGAAAAACTGTTTAAAGAGGATAACGGGGCCATCCGCGTCTCGGCGAGCAGTACTATCGGCAACTATATTCTGCCGGAAGTGATCGCCCGCTACCGGCATGACTTTCCCGAGTTGCCGCTTGAGATGAGCGTGGGTAACAGCCAGGATGTGGTCAATGCCGTAGCGGATTTTCGCGTTGACATCGGGCTTATTGAAGGACCATGTCACCATGTCGATATTATTGCAGAACCGTGGCTTGAAGATGAATTAACGATCTTTGCCGCGCCGACCTCACCCCTGTTTAATGCACCCGTAACGCTGGATTCTCTGGCCAGTGCGCCGTGGATCCTGCGTGAACACGGTTCCGGTACGCGCGAAATTGTCGACTTCCTGCTGCTCTCACATCTGCCGCAATTCCGGCTGGGTATGGAATTAGGTAACTCTGAGGCTATTAAACATGCGGTGCGTCATGGTCTGGGGATCAGTTGTCTTTCCCGGCGCGTTATTGCTGAACAGCTGGCGGCGGGTACGCTGTGTGAGGTAAAAGCACCGGTGCCGCGTTTGACCCGGACGTTATGGCGCATTAGTCATCGTCAGAAGCGGTTGTCAAAAGCGTTAGTGCGTTTTCTGACGTACTGCGGCAGCTAATGTTGCTTTCTTCACGCCTGTTATTGTCTGTTCGAATAACTCGCCAGAAGGTAAAGCGACTGCTTTACTTATAATCCCGACAGGATCATGAAGCTCTCTTATAACTGCGCATTTGTGCCGGATGAGAGCCGTTTGGTCTGCTACAATCGCGCCTCGATTGACGGATGGACAGTATTTTCCTATGGTTTCGCAAAATAAAACCACACAAGCGCCCGCGTTACGTCGCGAACTGAAGGCGCGTCACCTGACGATGATTGCCATTGGCGGCTCTATTGGTACAGGTTTATTTGTTGCCTCCGGGGCGACAATTTCTCAGGCCGGCCCCGGTGGCGCGCTATTATCTTATATTCTGATTGGGTTGATGGTTTATTTCCTGATGACCAGTCTGGGTGAACTGGCGGCATATATGCCGGTATCCGGCTCTTTTGCCACTTACGGGCAGCAATATGTCGAAGAAGGCTTTGGCTTCGCGCTGGGCTGGAACTACTGGTATAACTGGGCGGTCACCATCGCCGTCGATCTGGTTGCCGCGCAGCTGGTCATGAACTGGTGGTTCCCGGATACGCCCGGCTGGATCTGGAGCGCGCTGTTTTTATGCGTGATTTTCCTGCTGAACTACATCTCGGTAAAAGGCTTCGGTGAAGCAGAATACTGGTTCTCGCTGATTAAAGTTGCGACGGTCATTATCTTTATTATCGTCGGCGTTATGATGATCCTCGGGATTTTCCAGGGCGCTAAGCCGGCAGGCTGGAGTAACTGGAGCATTGGCGAAGCGCCATTCGCCGGGGGATTTGCGGCGATGATCGGTGTGGCAATGATTGTTGGCTTCTCTTTCCAGGGCACGGAGCTTATCGGTATTGCCGCCGGGGAATCTGAAGAGCCGGAGAAAAACATTCCGCGCGCGGTGCGTCAGGTCTTCTGGCGTATCCTGCTGTTCTATGTCTTCGCGATCCTGATAATCAGCCTTATTATCCCGTATACCGATCCGAGCCTGCTGCGTAATGACGTGAAAGATATCAGCGTCAGCCCGTTCACCCTGGTGTTCCAGCACGCCGGTCTGCTGTCTGCGGCGGCGGTCATGAATGCGGTGATCCTGACCGCAGTACTGTCGGCCGGTAACTCAGGTATGTATGCCTCGACCCGTATGCTGTACACCCTGGCCTGCGATGGTAAAGCGCCGCGTATTTTTTCCCGGCTGTCAAAAGGCGGTGTGCCGCGTAATGCGCTGTATGCCACCACCGTGGTAGCCGGTTTATGCTTCCTGACCTCCATGTTTGGTAACCAAACCGTTTATCTGTGGTTGCTGAACACGTCCGGCATGACCGGCTTCATTGCGTGGCTTGGGATTGCGATCAGCCACTATCGCTTCCGTCGTGGCTATGTGCTGCAGGGCAACGATATTAACGATCTGCCGTACCGTTCTGGCTTCTTCCCATTCGGTCCGATCTTCGCTTTTGTACTGTGTCTGATCATTACTCTGGGCCAGAACTATGAAGCGTTCCTTAACGATACTATTGACTGGGGCAGCGTTGCGGCGACCTATATCGGTATCCCGCTATTCCTTCTTATCTGGTTCGGTTATAAGTTCAGCAAAGGGACGCACTTTGTGAGTTACCGGGATATGCACTTCCCGGAACGATTCAAGAAATAACGCTTCCTGAGAAGATGATAAGCCCGGCAGATGAAATACACTGCCGGGCTTTTTTTATTTCAGCAGATGACCGGCGTGAAAGCGCAGATGATCCTCAATAAATGAGGCAATGAAATAGTAGCTATGATCGTATCCCGGCTGGCTGCGCAGGGTCAGCGGCCAGTTGCGCTCTTTTGCGACCTCTGTCAGACGTGCAGGCTGAAGCTGATCGGCAAGGAACTGATCGCTGTCGCCCTGATCGATAAGCATCGGTATACGGTGTTCTTGCGCAGCAGTCTGCATTAACGCGCAGCTATCCCACGCCTGCCAGGCAGCAGTATCTTCGCCCAGATAGGCCCTGAACGCTTTTTGGCCCCACGGCACGTTAAGCGGATTCACGATAGGCGCGAAGGCCGACACGCTGGTGTATTTACCGGGGTTTTTCAGCGCCATGATTAATGCGCCGTGGCCGCCCATTGAATGGCCGCTAATCGCGCTGCGATCGCAGACGCTGAATTTATCCTGGATCAGCGCAGGCAATTCATCGCGTAAATAATCGTACATCTGATAATGGGCCGCCCACGGCGGTTGCGTGGCGTTAAGGTAAAACCCCGCGCCTTTGCCCAGATCGTAGCCCTCATCATCGGCCACCTCATCACCGCGTGGGCTGGTGTCCGGCATCACCAGTACGATACCCAGCTCAGCCGCAACGCGCTGGGCGCCGGCTTTAGTGGTAAAGTTTTCATCATTGCAGGTTAAACCCGACAGCCAGTACAGTACCGGTGGCGGGGTAGCCTGGCGCGGCGGCGGGAGAAAGATGCTGAATGTCATGGTGCACTTCAGCGTGGTAGAGTCGTGCCGCCAGCGTTGCTGCCAGCCTTCAAAACAGCGGTGTTCTTCGAGCAGTTCCATAGAGGCTCCCTGGTCATAATGTAAAAACATTTTAACATCATACAGGCGATTCACCTGCGGTGAGTAATTTTCACTTCCCCATGACTCACACATATTGCATCATAAACATAACTTTACATTAACACCTGAGGTGGACATGGCGCTGCGGATCGCGTTCAGCGGCTTTATTGTTCTGGTCGTCGCAATGGGAATAGGGCGCTTTGCTTTTACGCCTCAGGTTCCGCTGATGATCGCCGATGGACAGCTTACCCTTACCAGCGCCGGGCTGGTGGCAGCGATAAATTATCTGGGCTATCTGGCTGGCGCGTGGGATGCCATGCGCGCCCATCGCCATGTCGAACTGCGGCTCTACATCGGTATTTTTGGCGTTATAGCGCTGACTTTTTTCTCGGCGCTGGCCGATAATCCGCTGGTACACGGCGCGCTGCGTTTCGCTATTGGCGCAATGAGCGGCTGGACAATGGTAATGATAGCCGGCTGGACTAACGAACAGCTCTCCCGTCTGGGGCGTCCCGGCCTGAGTGCAGCCGTGTTCGCCGGGCCGGGAGGCGGTATTGTGATGACCGGTTTGCTGGCGGTGGCCATTCAGGCCAAAGCCGTAAACGCATCCGATGCCTGGCTCATCTATGGCCTGCTGGCGCTGATTTTAATTGCTTTTATTGCCCGCTATTTACCTCGTCCCGGTGCGCTGCATCGCCGCGGTGAAGTCCCTGTCCCGCTGATATTGACGGCCGATCTGAAACGGCTGGTCTGGAGTTATGCTCTCGCCGGTTTTGGCTATATTTTACCTGCGACATTTTTGTCGCAGATGGCGGCGCTGCGGTTTCCGGGGAGCGTGTTAGCCCAGTTCGTCTGGCCGTTATTCGGCGCGGCAGCGATCGTGGGTATTGCACTCAGTATTCTCATGCGCAATGTGGGCCACAGCTACCAGCGGCTGGCCGTCGTACTGTGGTTGCAGGCGGCAGGCGTGCTGGCTGCCTGGCTTGTTCCTGGCATGACGGGTCTGGTGCTCGGTGCCGTACTGGTGGGCGGCGGTTTTCTCTGCGCGCTTCAGCTCTCATTACAGTATGGTCGCGAGCTGGCTCCGGATCACACTCGCTATATGGCCGGGTTGCTGACCACGGTCTATGCCGTTGGCCAGTTAGTGGGGCCGATGACGTCAGCATTATCAAGCTGGCTGACTCACCGTCTGGAGCCTGCGCTGGGCGTGGCGGGTATAGCATTGCTGATTGCCGGCGCACTGGTATGGAAACCGCATAGCCAAAGGCAACAGCAATTGCAATAATTAATATGGTGAATACTGGATTATGTGCGCCGCCTCACGCACAATATGTACGCACTTTGCTCAATCAAGGCAAAGGCAGTCACACCTGCCGGAGAACTATAACGATGTCATTACTCAGTAAAGAAGCTGCACTTGTTCATGAAGCGCTGGTTGCTCGCGGGCTGGAAACGCCTCTGCGCCCGCCGGTGCACGATATGGACAACGATACCCGAAAACGCCTGATTTCCGGGCATATGACCGAAATTATGCAGCTGCTAAATCTCGATCTGAGCGATGACAGCCTGATGGAAACGCCAAAACGTATCGCCAAAATGTACGTTGACGAAATTTTTTCCGGGCTGGATTACGCCAATTTCCCGAAAATTACCGTTATTGAAAATAAAATGAAAGTGGATGAAATGGTGACGGTGCGGGATATCACGCTGACCAGCACCTGCGAACATCATTTTGTGACCATTGATGGTCATGCGACGGTCGCCTATATCCCGAAAGAGTCGGTGATTGGCCTGTCCAAAATTAACCGCATTGTGCAGTTTTTTGCCCAGCGTCCTCAGGTTCAGGAACGTCTGACGCAGCAGATCCTGACGGCGCTACAAACGCTGCTGGGCACCAATAATGTCGCGGTATCTATTGATGCAGTGCATTATTGTGTTAAAGCGCGCGGCATTCGTGATGCCACCAGTGCCACTACCACAACCTCTCTGGGCGGACTGTTCAAGTCGAGCCAGAATACCCGTCAGGAGTTCCTGCGCGCGGTGAGGCATCGCAGCTGATCGTATTCATCAGGCAAAAGAGGCACCATGGAACGAAATATTACGCTGGATTTTGTGCGTGGCGTGGCGATTCTCGGTATTTTGCTGCTGAATATTACCGCGTTCGGTTTGCCGAAGGCGGCCTATCTTAATCCTGCGTGGTATGGCGAAATCACCCGCAGCGATGCCTGGACCTGGGCAATACTCGATCTGCTCGCCCAGGTTAAATTTCTTACGCTGTTTGCCCTGCTCTTTGGTGCCGGGCTGCAACTGCTGCTGGCGCGCGGTAAACGCTGGATCCAGTCGCGATTAACGCTACTGGCGCTGCTGGGTTTCCTGCACGTGCTATTTTTTTGGGAAGGCGACATCCTGCTGGCCTATGCGCTGATTGGCCTGGTATGCTGGCGGATGATCCGCGATGCGTCAAACAACAAGGCGCTTTTTAATACCGGTGTTGCACTCTATGTAATGGGTATTGGCGTTTTGCTCCTGCTGGGCGTCATCGCCGGAGAGGGCAATCCACGGTCGTGGGTGCCGGATATGGCTAATTTGCAATATGAGCACTACTGGCGCATTCAGGGCGGGTCTGAGGCCATCAGTAACCGTCTGGATATGCTGTCGAATAATTTACTGGCGCTGGGTGCACAGTATGGCTGGCAGCTGGCCGGGATGATGCTTATCGGCGCCGCATTAATGCGCAGCGGCTGGCTGAAAGGGCAGTTTAGTCTCTCGCACTACCGTCGTACCGGCATAATACTGATAAGTATCGGCGTCATTGTTAACGTACCCGGCATCGTTATTCAGTGGTATACCGGCTGGAATTATCGCTGGTGTGCCTTCCTGTTACAGGCTCCGCGTGAAGTGAGTGCTCCGTTTCAGGCTATCGGCTATGCAGCGCTGGCGTATGGCTTCTGGCCACAGCTATGCCGCTTTCGGCTGACAGCTGCCATCAGCCGGGTAGGGCGCATGGCGCTGAGTAACTATCTGCTGCAAACGCTTCTCTGCACCACCTTGTTCTGGCATTTCGATCTGTTTATGAAATTCACCCGCTGGCAGCTGCTGGCTTTTGTGCCGGCTATTTGGCTGGTGAATATCCTCTTCTCCGCTGTCTGGCTGCGTTATTACCGTCAGGGACCGGTGGAATGGCTGTGGCGGCAATTAACCATACGTGCTTCAGGGGTATCATTTTCCGGTACATCCAGATAACGATCTGGATCACAATCATTAACAAAATGAATGTAACCGCTTTCATCTGTGTGACCTCTCTCACGTAGTCATCGTCTTATCGCTGCCAGAATAAGCCCTTGCTAATCACAGGGGGTGGCCGTGAGTCGCTGCAATTTACAACCGGGTGGTGATAAATGATCACCATTCGTGATGTCGCCCGTCAGGCGGGGGTTTCCGTCGCGACCGTTTCAAGAGTCCTGAATAATAGCGCGCTGGTCAGCCCTGAGACCCGCGACACCGTTATGCGTGCCGTCTCAGAGCTTGGATACCGTCCTAATGCGAACGCGCAGGCGCTGGCAACCCAGGCCAGCGATACCATTGGCGTGGTTGTCATGGATGTATCGGATGCCTTTTTCGGTGCGCTGGTGAAAGCCGTGGACATGGTGGCTCAGCAAAATCAGAAGTATTTGCTGATCGGGAATAGTTATCATGAAGCGGAAAAAGAGCGTAACGCCATTGAAGTGCTGATTCGTCAGCGCTGTAGCGCGCTTATTGTTCACTCTAAAGCACTGAGCGACGATGAACTTAGCGACTTCATGCAGCATATTCCCGGCATGGTGCTCATTAACCGCATTGTTCCCGGCTTCGCCCACCGTTGTGTATGCCTTGATAATATCAGCGGTGCGCATATGGCGACGAAAATGCTAATTAATCATGGGCATCAACGTATCGGCTATCTTGGCTCCAGCCACAGCATTGAAGATGATGATATGCGCAAAGCCGGGTGGCTACGGGCGCTGGCTGAGCAGGACATTGTTCCGCCAGAGAGCTGGGTCGGCGTTGGATCACCCGATTTGCAGGGCGGTGAGGCTGCTATGGTGGAACTGCTTGGACGTAACTCCGGGCTGACGGCGGTATTTGCTTATAATGACAGTATGGCCGCAGGTGCGCTGACGGCGTTGAAAGATAATGGCATTGTTGTTCCGCAGAATCTGTCACTCATTGCTTTCGATGATATTCCACTGGCGCGCTATACCGATCCACAATTGACGACGGTGCGCTATCCCATCGCCTCTATGGCCAAACTGGCTACCGAGCTGGCACTACTTGGGGCCGCAGGTAAGCTGGATCGCAATGCGTCTCACTGCTTTATGCCCACCCTCGTCAGACGCCATTCTGTCGCCCATCGACAAACTGTGGGGCCGATCACTAACTTATAGTTTTCCGTGATGTAACCGTTTTCAATTTGTGAGTAAATTCACAGTATCTTAACAACACGATAGCTATGATGACATCGTTTGCAAGACTGAAACACTATGTAACGGTGTTTTACAACACGAGCCATAGCGAACGGACCTGTAACACATAATAAAGCGCATTACTGGAGCATTACCGAAAACGGAAGGCAGAACATTAAAAGTGAATTCGGCATGCAGTAATCCTCCTTAAGGCGCTGCCTGCCACCATTATTCACCCGTACTACCCTGCATAACAAAAACCGGAGATACCATGAATAAGAAGGTGCTTACCCTGTCTGCTGTGATGGCAAGCATGTTATTTGGTGCGGCTGCTCACGCTGCCGATACCCGTATTGGCGTGACGATTTATAAGTATGACGACAACTTTATGTCTGTTGTGCGTAAAGCCATTGAGCGCGATGCTAAAGAAACCCCGGATGTTCAACTGCTGATGAATGACTCGCAGAATGACCAGTCTAAGCAAAACGACCAGATTGACGTATTGCTGGCCAAAGGCGTGAAAGCGCTGGCCATCAACCTTGTTGACCCGGCAGCAGCAGGCACCGTTATTGAGAAAGCGCGCGGACAAAATGTCCCTATCGTTTTCTTCAACAAAGAACCTTCCCGTAAAGCGCTGGACAGCTATGACAAAGCGTTTTATGTCGGCACCGATTCTAAAGAATCCGGCATTATTCAGGGTGATTTGATCGCCAAACACTGGGCAGCAAACCAGGGTTGGGATCTGAACAAAGACGGTCAAATTCAGTTCGTTCTGCTGAAAGGTGAACCGGGTCATCCGGATGCTGAAGCGCGTACTACCTACGTTATTAAAGAGCTGAACGACAAGGGCATTAAGACTCAGCAGCTGGCGTTGGATACTGCCATGTGGGATACCGCTCAGGCGAAAGACAAAATGGATGCCTGGCTGTCCGGTCCTAACGCTAACAAAATCGAAGTGGTGATTGCTAACAACGACGCCATGGCAATGGGTGCCGTAGAAGCTCTCAAAGCACACAATAAGAGCAGCGTTCCGGTATTCGGCGTCGATGCTCTGCCAGAAGCGCTGGCGCTGGTGAAATCCGGTGCACTGGCCGGTACGGTACTGAACGATGCTAACAACCAGGCTAAAGCCACTTTCGATTTAGCGAAAAATCTGGCGGCCGGTAAACCTGCGGCAGATGGCACTAACTGGAAAATTGAAAATAAAATCGTCCGCATTCCGTATGTCGGCGTGGATAAAGACAACCTGTCCCAGTTCAGCAATAAATAAGTTTTTTTAACTTTGGGCGCGCGCTGGTGCGCCCGATTACCTATGACAAAGACATATCCTGACGTAGTCGGGGGGCGTGTTGTGCGCGCCACGGCAGACAGCGGGAATAACACTATCGCAGCCAGGTATAGCTATGGTCAGCAATAACACAGAGTCGTCAGGCGAATTCTTGTTGGAAATGAGCAATATCAACAAGTCCTTTCCCGGCGTTAAGGCACTCGATAATGTTAATTTAAAAGTTCGTCCTCACTCTATTCATGCATTAATGGGAGAGAACGGTGCGGGTAAATCAACATTATTAAAATGCCTTTTCGGGATCTATCAAAAAGATTCCGGGAGTATTATTTTTCAGGGCAAAGAGATCGACTTCCATTCGGCAAAAGAGGCGCTGGAGAACGGCATCTCGATGGTACACCAGGAGCTGAACCTGGTATTACAACGCTCGGTTATGGATAATATGTGGCTGGGACGTTATCCCACCAAAGGTATGTTTGTCGATCAGGACAAAATGTACCGCGATACGAAAGCGATTTTTGACGAGCTGGATATTAATATCGATCCACGGGCGCGCGTCGGCACCCTGTCCGTGTCGCAAATGCAAATGATTGAGATCGCCAAAGCCTTCTCCTATGATGCCAAAATCGTCATTATGGACGAGCCAACATCGTCATTAACGGAAAAAGAAGTTGGGCATCTTTTTACTATCATTCGTAAATTGAAAGATCGCGGCTGCGGTATCGTTTATATCTCCCATAAAATGGAAGAGATATTCCAGTTGTGTGATGAAATTACTATTCTGCGCGATGGTCAGTGGATTGCCACTCAGCCTCTGGAAGGGCTGGATATGGACAAGATCATCGCCATGATGGTTGGACGTTCGCTCAACCAGCGCTTTCCGAACCGTGAGAATATACCCGGAGAGGTTATTCTTGAAGTTCGCAATCTGACTTCCCTGCGTCAGCCTTCTATCCGCGATGTCTCTTTTGATTTACATAAAGGCGAAATTCTCGGGATTGCCGGTCTGGTCGGGGCGAAGCGTACTGATATTGTGGAAACGCTTTTTGGTATCCGTGAAAAATCAGCCGGCACAATCAACCTGCACGGTAAAAAGATTAATAACCACAGTGCTAACGAGGCTATTAATCACGGTTTTGCCCTGGTGACCGAAGAAAGACGTTCAACCGGTATTTATGCTTATCTGGATATTGGGTTTAACTCACTTATTTCGAATATTCAAAATTACAAAAATAAGGTCGGGCTGCTGGATAACTCACGCATGAAAAGTGATACCCAGTGGGTTATCGACGCCATGCGCGTTAAAACACCGGGACACCGGACGCAGATTGGCTCGCTTTCTGGCGGCAACCAGCAAAAAGTGGTCATTGGTCGCTGGCTATTAACACAGCCGGAAATCCTGATGCTTGATGAACCTACTCGTGGCATCGACGTGGGGGCGAAGTTCGAAATCTATCAGTTGATTGCGGAACTGGCTAAAAAAGGCAAAGGGATCATTATTATCTCCTCTGAAATGCCTGAACTGCTGGGGATCACTGACCGTATCCTGGTAATGAGCAATGGTCTTGTTTCCGGAATTGTTGACACTAAAACCACAACGCAAAACGAAATTCTCCGTCTTGCGTCTTTGCACCTTTAAGATCAGGGGCTCCTCATGAGTGCGTTAAATAAAAAAAGCTTTCTCACGTACCTGAAAGAGGGCGGTATTTACGTCGTTCTTTTAGTCTTATTGGCCATTATTATTTTCCAGGATCCGACGTTCTTAAGTCTGCTGAACCTGAGTAATATTCTGACGCAGTCATCCGTGCGTATTATTATCGCGCTGGGCGTGGCAGGACTGATTGTTACCCAGGGTACAGACCTCTCCGCAGGTCGTCAGGTCGGTCTGGCTGCGGTAGTCGCTGCAACGTTGTTACAATCGATGGAAAATGCCAACAAAGTCTTCCCGGAAATGGCGACCATGCCGATTTTCGTGGTGATCCTGATTGTTTGTGCGATTGGCGCGGTTATCGGTCTGGTCAACGGTATTATCATCGCTTATCTGAACGTAACGCCGTTTATTACCACTCTCGGCACGATGATCATCGTTTACGGTATCAACTCCCTGTATTACGATTTTGTCGGCGCATCACCGATTTCCGGTTTTGACAGTGGCTTCTCAACCTTCACCCAGGGGTTTGTGGCGCTGGGCAGTTTCCGCCTCTCTTACATTACCTTCTATGCGCTGATTGCCGTAGCCTTTGTCTGGATCCTGTGGAACAAAACCCGCTTTGGTAAAAACATTTTTGCGATTGGCGGCAACCCGGAAGCGGCGAAAGTGTCCGGTGTTAACGTGGCGCTGAACCTGCTAATGATTTATGCGCTTTCCGGCGTGTTCTACGCATTTGGCGGTTTGCTGGAGGCCGGGCGTATCGGTTCGGCTACCAATAACCTCGGCTTTATGTATGAACTGGATGCTATCGCGGCCTGCGTAGTGGGTGGCGTGTCGTTCAGCGGCGGGGTGGGAACGGTCTTCGGCGTGGTTACCGGTGTGATCATCTTCACCGTCATTAACTATGGTTTGACCTATATCGGCGTTAACCCGTACTGGCAGTACATCATCAAAGGCGGCATTATTATCTTTGCCGTGGCGCTGGATTCCCTGAAATACGCGCGTAAAAAATAAGACACCTCAAACGCCCGGCAGATTGTCGGGCGTTTTTATTATTCATGACGACGTTCTTGTCTTCGGCTGTAGTTCAAGCAGTTGTTCTGGTGTTACCGCCGGATAATCCTGCGTGTCTTCCGGGATGTCATGACGGGAAGGGATCGGGATCAGCGGGCCTAAGAAACGAGGCTCTCGCTTAAAGAGATAGAGATCGGCCAGCGCGCTGAAACGGGCGCCAAACTCACGTACGCGAACATTCCACATATCTTTTGGTGAAGGCACGGCGTAACACTGCGCCTGGATCCCCATATGCAGGGCAATGAACAGCGCCCGCTCGCAGTGAAAACGCTGGGTAATGATGATGAAATCGTTGGTATCAAACACTTTTCGGGTGCGGACAATCGAGTCCAGCGTGCGAAAACCAGCGTAATCGAGCACGATATCCGCCGGATCGACACCGGCTGCAATCAGGTCTTTACGCATGGTGACGGGTTCATTATAGCTTTGGAGCGCGTTATCGCCGCTGAGCAGTAAATAATTCACTTTCCCACTGTTGTAAGCGTTAAGCGCCCCCTGAATACGGTAGCGGTAATACTGATTGATAACGCCAGTGCGGTAATATTTTGCGGTGCCGAGGACCACGCCAACCTGTCGCCAGGGCAGATCCTGCAACTCGTCATATATATAAGGGGAGGTTTTCCAGCTCATCCACCGATCCAGACCCAGCACGGTTAACAGCAGTAAGCCAATCAGGACTAACAGACTGTATAACAAGCGCTTTAACATGGACCCGGACCCGGCGATGGCGAAAATTTTATTCAGGCTACTTTACCCGTGCGGCAAGCGCAAGAAACAGACGCTCAACTGAGGGGATTTTCATCAATGCGGACCCGCAGGCCCGCATTATGCGTCAGGCAAGGATTACGCGTTCAACGTTCTGACAGCCCAGCGCGTTTAGCGTGGCGCGCGTGGCATCCCACTGAATGAGCGCAGCATCGGCGCTTTCAGCAAGGATGGCCCGCTGGATATCTGCATACTCATAGCCGTTCAGACTAAGCAGGTTAAGTGCGCCTTGCAGCGGTGGCAGAGAAGGGTTAAACGCCGCGTTTTCAGCATAGCTTCCGGCAAATACGCGGCCATCCCGGCATTCAAGAGCCACCCCGGACGGCGCATTGCTGTACGGTGCATGACTGCGGTTGGCAGCGCGAACCGCGGCCTGCGTCAGGGCATCACCTTCGGGGCGAAAACCGTGATCCTCTTCGTCCATCAGCAGGGTTTTGATCTCCAGATCTTTAGGACCAAAGGCATCAGGCAAATAGTGACCCAGCGTATGCACTGCCCGACCCGGCAGATGAATAGCAATGTCGAGTCCGCTATTCAGCTCATTCATAAACTGACGGCAGTGGCCGCACGGCGTGTAATTTACCGTAATGGCCTTCAACGATTTCTCGCCGCGCAGCCAGGCGTGAGTAATGGCGCTTTGTTCAGCATGCACGGTTTGTTGCATTGTCGCGCCGTGAAATTCCATATTGGCGCCAAAGTACCAGGTGCCGCTAACGCCGCGGGAAATCGCGCCGACGTTAAAATTCGACAGATCGGCACGCGCACAGGCAGCCGCGAGGGGCAGGAGCGCGAAGGCCAGCTCGTCTTCGTCCATTCCCGTCACATTTAGCAATGACGAGACCTGCCCGGCGCTCAGCATGGCGGGAAAATGCGCATCTTCCAGTAGAGGTGCCAGCGCCGATTGCATCTTACCCGGAAGCTGCGGTAAAGCAGATTGAAAACGTGGATGCATGGAATTGCCTCATAACAATGTAATGGGATCGTAGTTTACGGGGCGTCACCCGATTTGTAACGTGATCTACATCTCATTATCTGTGCAACTTATGCAATGAAAATGAAATTTGCGCGATGTATCGCAAATTTTAGCCCATAACCGCCAGAATGAGCGGGAACAAAAAGGGCGCAATCAATGATGTCATGATCCCGCAAATCACCAGAGCCAGGGAGCTAAACGCGCCTTCCTGATAATCGAGCTCGGCGCAGCGCGCCGTACCCAGAGCGTGCGAGGCGGTTCCCATCGCCAGCCCCCGGGCGGCTTTAGTGCGGATCCCCATGATATTCAGTAAGGTATGACCGAATACCGCGCCGAGAATACCGACGAAAATAACGCACACGGCGCTAATCGCAGGGATGCCGCCGATACTGCCGCCAACCGCCATTGCAATCGGCGTGGTTACCGATTTTGGCAGCACCGATGCGGCTATTTCCGGTGTCGCGCCCATTAATAGTGCGACGCTGGTGCCGGTGACCATCGCCACTACGCTACCCACAAAACAGATCGTAATAATGGATTTCCAGCGAGCGCGGATTTGATGCAGTTGTTCATACAGCGGATATGCCAGCGCTACCACCGCCGGCTGCAACAAATCGTTCAGGATTTTGCTGCCGCTGAAATAGTGATCGTAGGGAATACCGGTTAACAGCAGAAATGGAATAATGACTACCATGGCGACCAGTAAGGGGTTGAGCAGCGGCATTTTGAAGCGGGCAGCGAGTTTACGGGCCGCAAAAAAGACCGCCAGCGTCAACGGTAGCGACCACCAGATATAGGTCATCATTTTTTAGCCTCCTCCTGGCCGACGACTTTACGTTCGCCATGGATCAGATGTGAACTCCAGCTCACTACCAGAAACACCACCAGGGTACTGATTGCACACGAGACGAAAACCGGGCCAAACTGGGCGCGCAGCACGTCAACATATTGCATTACGCCAACGCCGATAGGCACGAACAGCAGTGCCATATAGCGAATAAGCACATAGCAGCCCGGATTGACCCATTTGGCGGGTAGAATTTGCAGGGCCAGTAAAACAAACAGGATCAACATACCGATAATGCTGCCGGGAATGGTGATTGGCAGCAGCGAGGCGAGGTAGATCCCGGCATATAAACAGGCGTAAATCAGGACAAATGCGCGCAGGTATTGCCAGATGATATTCAGTGTTTTGCTCATGGTCTCAATCCTTACGAAAACGCATTCATCATACAATTAAACTCAAAAGTGTGCTACCGATCACACCATGAATTCGAAGCATACCTGAGATAGAGAGAGGGAACATTAGGCAAATGCACTTATTGCAGCGTGAACGCGGCTGGCGCTTTTAACTATGGCGCGGAGAGGCTAACATAGCGCCTCTTTTTTGACGGGTAAAGATATGCGTGTACTGCTCGCACCGATGGAAGGTGTGCTCGATTCGCTGGTGCGAGGGCTGCTGACTGAGGTTAATGATTACGACTTATGCATCACCGAATTTTTGCGGGTTGTCGATCAGCTATTGCCGGTGAAATCGTTCTATAAACTTTGCCCCGAGTTACATCATCAGAGCCGCACGGCTTCAGGCACCTTAGTGCGTATTCAGCTACTGGGGCAGTATCCTCAATGGCTGGCAGAAAATGCGGCCCGCGCCGTTGAGCTGGGGTCGTACGGCGTTGATCTGAACTGCGGCTGTCCGTCAAAGGCGGTCAACGGCAGCGGTGGCGGGGCCACATTATTAAAAGATCCGGAGCTTATTTATCAGGGCGCTAAAGCAATGCGTGAAGCCGTGCCTGCCCATTTACCGGTGACGGTAAAAGTAAGGCTTGGCTGGGACAGCGGCGCGCGCCAGTTTGAAATTGCCGATGCCGTTCAGCAGGCCGGCGCGACCGAGCTTGCGGTGCACGGGCGGACAAAAGAAGACGGATATAAAGCAGAGCGCATAAACTGGCAGGCGATTGGCGAAATTCGTCGACGACTGACTATTCCGGTGATTGCTAATGGCGAAATCTGGGACTGGCAAAGTGCGCAGGCCTGTATGCAAACTACCGGCTGCGATGCCGTCATGATAGGGCGTGGTGCACTGAACATTCCAAATCTGAGTCGGGTGATTAAGTACAATGAGCCGCGTATGCCGTGGCCTGACGTAGTAGAGTTATTACGCAAATATTCGCGTCTTGAAAAGCAGGACGATACCGGTTTGTACCATGTGGCACGCATTAAACAGTGGTTGGGGTATTTACGTAAAGAATATGACGAGGCGCTGGAGCTGTTCACCGCCATCCGTACTTTTCAGGATTCAGCATCCATTGCACGGGTGATTGACGGCGGATCCTGAAAAACTATCGCCCTCGCGAGGGAGGGCGATAATCATCAGAAAATCATCTTAAACACCCCGGTTACTACCAACAACCCAATCAAAAAAATAATCAAAACAGCCCATAGTAAAATTTTCATCGCGCATTCCCTCTTTGTTGTATTCACAACGAGTATAGGAAAGCACCCTGAAATTTTCCTCCCTGAAGCCTGTTTTTATTCATTAATTTCGTTATGAATCATTTGTCTGATGAATAATTTTCCGGCTGTTTCCTGTTATTACAGGGTGTGTATTGCCACGCGTTACTAAACAAAACTGTCGCACGTCACGTAATCTCGCCCCTCTCTTTTACCTCGCAAAAATAACTATGAACCGTCTTCTGACTTTGACTGCCATGTCAGCGTTGCCGCTGGTTTTCTCTCTGACGGGCTGCGCGCCTTCCCATGACGTTAACCCATCGCTTAAACCGCAGGCACCCGCGGCTTCGGTGAGCACAACATTACCCGCGGCCCTGCAAAACGGATGGCCGCAAAGCCAGTGGTGGCAGCACTATCACGATCCGCAGCTAAGCGCGCTGATTGCCCGTGCGCTTAAGCATGCCCCCGATCTGAGCGTGGCCCGCCAGCGCATTGCCCTGGCGGAGGCGCAGGCTAAAATGGCCGCCGCCGCCGACGGCCCGGCGGTGAACTTTTCATCTGACGTTGAGCGGCAAAAAATGTCAGCCGAAGGTCTGATGGGGCCTTTTGCCCTTACCGACCCGGCAGCCGGAACCACCGGGCCGTGGTATACCAATGGGACTTTCGGCTTAACTGCGGGCTGGGATCTGGACTTATGGGGTAAAAACCGCGCGCAAGTAGAAGGGCGAATCGGCCGGGTGCGCGCACGCAATGCTGAGCTACAGCAGGCGCAACAGCTCCTCGCCAGCAGCGTGGCCCGTCTTTACTGGGAGTGGCAAACGGAAGCCGCCATTAAAACAGTACTCACGACCATCGAGCAGCAGCAGGAGGCTATTGTTGCTGTCGATCGCGCACTCTATCAACAAGGCATTACCTCATCGGTTGAAGGTGCTGAAACCGACATTAACGCCAGCAAAACGCAGCAGAAACTGGCTGACGTCGCGGGTGAGATGAAAATGATTGAAGCCCGGCTGATGGCGCTGACGGATGAGCAGTCCTCATCGCTTGCGCTGCATAACGTGCCGCTGCCTGAGGTTCAGGCGAAGATGCCTGCCACCCTCGGCTATGAATTGCTGGCGCGTCGACCGGATCTCCAGGCCGCTCACTGGTATATCGAAGCGTCACTAAAAGAGGTTGATGCTGCCAAAGCGGCGTTTTATCCGGACGTCAACCTGATGGCCTTCTTACAGCAGGATGCGCTGCACTTAAGCGATCTGTTCCGTCATTCTGCACAGCAGATGGGCGTTACGGCGGGTCTGACGCTGCCAATCTTCGACAGCGGCCGCCTTAATGCCAACCTCGATATTGCCAGCGCGCAAAGCGGACTCTCCATTGCCAGGTACAACAAGGCGGTCGTTGATGCTGTCAATCAGGTGGCGCACGATGCGACCCAGGTTGAAACATTGATGGAGAAGAGTGCCCGCCAGAAGCAGGTCCAGCAAGATGCATCGCGTATTGTGGCGCTGGCAGAAGCCCGGATGAAAGCCGGTCTTATCGCCGGCTCCCGCGTGAATCAGGCCCGAATTCCCGCGCTCCAGGAGCAAATTAATGGTCTGAAATTACAGGGACAATGGCTGGATGCGTCGATTCAGCTGACCTCAGCCCTCGGCGGTGGCTATCATTTTTCGTCCTGAGTCCTGGACTTGCCCGTGGTTTTCTATACTTATCTTCTGAACATAACGGAGGTAGGTATGACGGCAAATAAAGTTGCAGTAGTCACCGCGTCGGATTCCGGCATCGGTAAAATGTGCGCGTTATTTCTTGCAAAGGATGGATACGACATTGGCGTAACCTGGCACTCGGACGAGAAAGGTGCACTGGAGACGGTAAAAGAAGTTGAGGCGTTGGGCCGCAAAGCGAAGGCAGTACAGCTGGATCTCAGCGCATTGCCGGAGGGTGCTCAGGCGCTGGAAACGCTGATTACCCATTTTGGTCGCATTGATGTGCTGGTCAACAATGCCGGTATGATGACCAAAGATCCGTTTCTTGATGTCAAACTTGAAGACTGGCGCGCCATTTTTACCGTCGATGTGGAAGGCGCATTTCTGTGTTCACAGATCGCTGCGAGAAAAATGGTCGAGCAGGGAGAGGGGGGACGCATTATTAACATCACTTCCGTACATGAGCATTCTCCTTTACCCGACGCCAGCGCCTATACCTCGGCAAAACATGCGCTTGGCGGCCTGACAAAATCGATGGCGCTTGAACTGGTAAAACATAACATCCTGGTGAATTCGGTGGCGCCTGGCGCCATCGCCACACCCATGAATGACATGAGCGATGACGATGCAAAACCGGGTTCAATGCCTACTATCCCGCTGACTCGTCCTGGCAAAACTGAAGAGATCGCAAGCCTGGTAGCCTGGCTGTGCTCGGAATATGCCACGTATACGACCGGGCAATCGCTGATTGTCGACGGTGGTTTTATGCTGGTGAATCCACAATTTGCAGGCCTGAAGTAGCGTTCAGTCTCCCCCGGAAACGGTCAGCTTTACTGCCGTTTCCGGCGCTGTTTTAGCCAAAAACGTACCCCGAGAACCAGCGCCACGGCAATAACCAGCCAGATAGCATGTTTCAGATGCTGATTAAAATGATGCAGCCAGGGGCCGATCACTTCCCCGCCGACATAGCCAAGCGTGGTGAAAATCAGCGCCCAGATAATTGCGCCGACAATATTCAGCGGCAGAAACAGCGCTGGCGACAGGCGGCTGGCGCCAATCAGCAGCGGACCGATAATACGAAAACCGTACATAAACCGGCTGCCAATCACAAACAACCACGGACGGCGCTGAATAAGCTCCTGCGCGCGATCGATTTTATCCTGATGGCGACTAAAGCGTGCAAGGATCGGCTTGCCGAATCTGCGTCCTAAAAAGTAGAGAAGCTGGTCGCCAATGATCCCGCCCAGCGCAACGGCGAGTACCACCAGCGGAAATTTAAGCAGTCCCTGATGAGCGGCAACGCCACCCAGTAAAGTCACGGTTTCCCCTTCAGCAAGACTGCCAACCGTCAAAGCAGCATAACCGTACTCGGTAATTAATAGATTAATATCCATGCGTTAAACATTTCTCCTCTTTATATCGCACCTTCCTAGCATAAACCTTGTGTGAAATGTTGCAGAGAGAAGAAAGACAGTCATTTTGCTTCTGTATATAAAATAATCTATTCGTGTGCATTATACTTATGTTTCGGTCGTAATATGTCGAACTGAGGAGATTATATGAACCATGTATGGGGACTTCTCTCTCACCCGCATCGGGAAATGCAGGCGATTAAGCACGAAAACGAAACGGTCTCACATCACTATACGCATCACGTTTTGCTTATGGCGGCTATCCCGGTTGTCTGCGCATTTATCGGCACGACCCAGATTGGCTGGAATTTTGGTGAAAATATCGTGGTACGGCCATCGCTTTTTACCGCGTTTGCGCTGGCCATTCTGTTCTACGCACTCATGCTGGCAGGCGTGGCAGTGATGGGGCGCATTATCTGGTGGATGGCGCGCCACTATCCGCACCGTCCTTCGCTGGCCCGCTGTATGGTATTTGCCGGTTATGTTGCAACGCCGATATTTTTAAGCGGCATCGTGGCGCTATACCCGGTGGTATGGCTGTGCGCGCTGGTCGGTACTATTGCGCTCTTTTATACCGGTTATCTGCTCTATCTGGGCATTCCGACGTTTTTGAATATTAACAAAGAAGAAGGGCTGAGTTTCTCCAGTTCAACGCTGGCCATCGGCGTGCTGGTACTCGAAGTCTTACTGGCCCTGACGGTGCTGTTGTGGGGCTACGGCTATCATTTAATATGATGCCTGCTGCACGGCGGGAACAGACATCCGTCGTGCAGTATTTGGACACGATTCTCCTCTGGCAGTGTACTAGCCCGCCCGGTATGATGCGCTGGCGCGTTTTACATTGATATCTATAATGAATCACGCCCCAAAAACATAACCTGTGCATATAACTACCAGAATCTCATCATGCCGAATTTACGCGTTTCAATGCTTAGCCTTGCGCTGCTGTTGCCGGTGGTTTTCGCCCCGCAAGTGAGTGCTAACACGGCGACCGCAGCCGCTGCCTTAACACCGGAGATTGCCTCCGGTAGCGCAATGATTGTCGATCTTCAAACCAATAAAGTGATCTACGCCAGCCATCCGGATCTGGTACGACCTATTGCGTCTATTACCAAGTTAATGACGGCGATGGTCGTGCTGGATGCCCGTTTACCGCTGGATGAAAAGCTGAAAGTCGACATCAGCCATACGCCGGAAATGAAAGGCATCTATTCACGGGTGCGCCTGAACAGCGAGATCAGCCGTAAAAACATGCTGCTTCTGGCGCTGATGTCATCAGAAAACCGCGCGGCAGCAAGCCTCGCGCATCATTATCCGGGAGGCTATAACGCCTTTATTCGGGCGATGAATGCAAAAGCAAAAGCGCTGGGCATGACCCACACGCGCTATGTTGAGCCAACCGGATTGTCTATTAAAAACGTGTCGACGGCGCGTGATCTGACCCGACTGCTGATCGCCAGCAAGCAGTATCCGCTGATCGGCCAACTTAGTACCACGCGCGAGGATATGGCGACGTTCTCAAATCCGCCCTACACGCTGCCATTTCGGAATACTAATCATCTGGTATACCGCGATAACTGGAATATTCAGTTGACCAAAACCGGATTCACCAATGCCGCAGGTCACTGTCTGGTCATGCGCACGTTGATTAACCACCGTCCGGTCGCGCTGGTGGTCATGGACGCGTTTGGTAAATATACGCATTTTGCTGATGCCAGCCGCCTGAAAACCTGGATCGAGACCGGTAAAACCATGCCGGTTCCGGCCTCAGCGCTAAGCTATAAAAAGCAGAAGGCGGCTCAGATGGCGAGCACCGATTTCACGGCGCAAAACGACTAGGTTACTTATATGGGGCATGTTGCACCCGGTTGTTGCCGGTAGCGTGGTTTTTTAGGGAGACTGGCTTTTATTGCGTGGCTGCGTTTCTCCCTCACCCTAACCCTCTTCCTCAGGGTGAGGGTGGTATTCAACCCACATACAGCAAAAGCTTATTCTGGCAGCGTCCAGTCGCCGTCATTCAGCGGGCGCTGCATAATCAACGTGTCGCGCCAGTCGCCTTTCTTATATCCCACACTGCGTAGTCGCCCGGCGACGTCAAATCCCTGGCTTTGATGTAACTTAAACGAGCCGGCATTATTGTGGCCATCGCCGACAATGGCCAGCATTTGCCGCCATGGACCGCTTTCACAGCGGGCAATAAGCTGTGCCATCAGCCGCGAACCAATCCCGCGTCCGGTCATGGTGGCATCGATGTAAATCGAATCTTCAATCGTAAACCGGTAAGCAGGACGCGGACGATACGGGGTCGCATAGCAGTACCCGACCACCACGCCGCGATAGAGCGCCACCAGCCACGGCAATTCGTGTTTAGCCACCTTTTCCATCCGCTCGCGCATGTCGTCCACCGAGGGCGGAACCTCTTCAAATGAGGCCTGACCGTTTAGCACGTGCCAGGCATACAGCGTGGCAATAGCGTAAACGTCCTCTGGCAGGGCATCGCGCACCTCAATATCGATATCATTCGAAATCTCTACCGCAGACATAACCCGCTTCCTTAAAATAAAAAGCCAGAGAACACTCTCTGGCTCGGTTAGCTACTTTATGACGACCCGGGGCAATAACTCAACGGGCAGGCGGTGGCGTGGGTGAACTTTCTGCTGCTTCAGCTGCATCTGATCGGGCGGAAGCCGTTTCGCCCCAGTATTTTTGCTTACTGGTTTTGCCTATTCCCGGGTTCATACTGTTGGTTGGATCGTTTTTGCGATAAAACGTTTTCAAACTTTCTGCTGCTTCATAAAGATGGCCCACATTATGCTCGGCCGGATACTGTGCGCCGCGCGCGTGCAGTAATTCCAGCATCTGCGCCTTCAACTCATGCGCATCCACGCCTTTTTTGACAATGTAATCCTGATGGAAAACGTGGCACATAAAATGGCCATAATAAAGTTTATGTACCAGCTGGCTGTCAATCTGGGGTGGAAGCTGCTCGAACCAGTCGGTGTCATTGCGGCGCAGGGCAATATCCAGCGCCAGAATATCCTCTACCTCGTCCGCATGAACGGCCTGATAACGGATTGCCGCGCCCGCCGCGGCAAAGCGATGCAGAAACGCTTTGCTGCCTTCTTCAGGCGTGCAGGCAAAAAAATCCCCTTCGGCGGTTTTGAAATAGTCAGTTAGCCAGTTCTGCGCCTCACTCACCCCCTCTCCGGCCATTTTCAGCAGCAGGTGATGTTCATACTTATCGCGCCACTCTTTCATTCTTGACGGAAGGTGCGCCGGGAAAACCCGGGTGATGGTCTGTAAGGCCCGATCGGTAAAATGCGGTTTGAACAGCGACACTTTATCCAGCAGCGCATCGGTGCGGCCTTTCAGGGTGAAAAAGAGCGGCATTTTGTCGGTGCCGAGCTTATCAATCATCAGGAATGTGTCTTTTCCGTACTGTTCGGCGATATCATAAATGTCGCGGTGCATATATTCGCCCGCCACCGGCAGGTGGGTAAAATTCGCCAGAATGTGTCGACGAATATCGGTCAGTACCTGCGGCTGATTAGTGCCGATATAAAACACCTGCTGCGTTTTTGCCGCCACAAAGGTATCCAGGCGCACCGCAAAAACTGCCAGCTTGCCCGCACAGCCGGACGATTCAAACAGCCGATCCGGATCGGCGTTATAGCGGGCCGGGGTGTCGGCATCGACATCGCGTACGCGGGTCACATAATCGCTGTCGTGGCCGTGACGATCGTCGTGACGAACATCGCTCGCGCTAATGCGTTCATCATCCAGTTTGCTTAGGATCTGCTCCGGCGTTTGCCCCAGTTCGATACCCAGATGATTCACCAGTTGCAGGCGACCTTTATCATCAATGCGCGCAAACAATGACATTTCGGTATAGGCCGGTCCTCGCTGCACCAGCGCGCCGCCGGAGTTATTGCAGATCCCGCCGATCACCGAGGCGCCAATACAGGAGGAGCCGATCACCGAATGCGGCTCGCGTCCCAGCGGCTTGAGCGCTTTTTCCAGTGAGTAAAGGGTGGTTCCGGGAAAGGCCAGCACCTGTTCGCCGTTATCCAGCAGCTGAAGTTTATCAAGGCGCAGCGTGCTGATAATGACGATATCGCGATCGTAATCATTGCCGTTCGGCGTTGAGCCTTCCGTAAGGCCGGTGTTGGCGGCCTGCATCAGAATAATTTTATCTGCCTGTACGCAGACGCTTAATACCCGCCACAGTTCGAGCAGGCTACCGGGGAAAACCACCGCCAGCGCCTCTCCCTGGCCTGAACGAAAGCCCTTACGGTAGCGGGCTGTTTTCGCCGGATCGGTTAACAGATGAGTTTGGCCCACCAGGCGGGTCAGTTCATTAAGCAGGGCGTGATTATCGTAATGCGTTGTAGACGGCATCTTCCACTCCTTGTGGCGGGATAAATAAACGTCTTTAAGAATAGCTTGCTCAAAACGAAGCGCAGGTTAAAAAGGCCACAAAAATAAGAGAATAAGCGAAGCAAGGTAGTGCCAGCCTGGTTACGATTATGGCAAACTGCGGACTTCGCACGGACAAGGCCGCTCCCCCGGCTTTCGCATAAGAGAGTAAACCATATGAAATGGCTGTGTTCTGTAGGTGTCGCTGTGAGTCTGGCATGTCATCCCGCGCTGGCAGAGGACGTTAAAAATCAGCATCCGTTAACGCCGCAAGCGCGTGATGCTTACGTCACCGATTTGCTGAAAAAAATGACGGTAGATGAAAAAATCGGCCAGCTGCGGCTTATCAGCGTCGGACCCGACAATCCGAAAGAAGCCATTCGTGAGATGATCAAAGCGGGGCAGGTCGGGGCTATTTTTAACACCGTCACCCGGGATGATATTCGTAAAATGCAGGATCAGGTTATGGAACTTAGCCGCCTGAAAATTCCCCTGTTTTTTGCCTTTGACGTGGTTCACGGTCAGCGTACCGTCTTTCCAATAAGCCTCGGTCTGGCGTCAACGTTCAACCTTGATGCGGTTAAAACCGTAGGCCGCGTTTCAGCCTATGAAGCGGCGGACGATGGCCTGAACATGACCTGGGCTCCGATGGTCGATGTCTCTCGCGATCCGCGCTGGGGTCGTGCCTCAGAAGGGTTTGGGGAAGATACCTGGCTGACCTCGGTAATGGGTAAAACCATGGTCGAAGCGATGCAGGGAAAAAGCCCGGCCGACCGCTATTCGGTGATGACCAGCGTCAAACATTTTGCCGCCTACGGAGCAGTGGAGGGGGGCAAAGAGTACAACACGGTGGACATGAGTTCGCAGCGGCTGTTCAACGACTATATGCCGCCATATAAAGCGGCCCTGGATGCGGGCAGCGGCGGCGTAATGGTAGCGCTGAATTCGCTTAATGGGACGCCGGCCTCATCGGATTCATGGTTGCTAAAAGATCTGCTGCGCGATGAGTGGGGCTTTAAGGGCATTACCATTTCCGATCATGGCGCAATTAAAGAATTGATCAAACACGGCACCGCGTCCGATCCGGAAGATGCGGTAAGAGTCGCGCTCAACTCAGGTATTAACATGAGTATGAGCGACGAGTATTACAGTAAATATCTGCCGGGGCTGGTGAAGTCCGGCAAAGTGCCGATGGCCGAACTGGACGATGCCGCACGTCACGTGCTGAACGTCAAATATGATATGGGCCTGTTTAACGATCCTTATAGCCATCTGGGACCAAAAGAGTCCGATCCGCAAGACACTAACGCCGAAAGTCGTCTGCACCGCGAGGATGCCCGTAAGGTTGCGCGTGAAAGTCTGGTACTGCTGAAAAACCGTCTTGAGACGTTACCGCTGAAGAAGACGTCAACCGTAGCCGTTGTCGGACCGCTGGCCGACAGTAAACGCGATGTGATGGGCAGTTGGTCAGCAGCGGGCGTGGTCGATCAATCGGTCACCGTGCTCACCGGTATTAAAAATGCCGTCGGTAGCGAGGGGAAAGTGATCTTTGCCAAAGGCGCAAACGTCACTAACGATAAAGACATTGTGGCGTTTCTCAATCAGTATGAGCCGGCGGTACAGGTTGATGAGCGCACGCCAAAAGCGATGATTGACGAAGCCGTTGCGACAGCGAATCAGGCTGATGTGGTGGTCGCCGTGGTGGGTGAAGCGCAGGGGATGGCGCATGAGGCGTCCAGCCGCACCGACATTACCCTTCCGCAGAGCCAGCGCGATCTGATAAGCGCGCTGAAAGCCACCGGAAAACCGCTGGTGCTGGTATTGATGAATGGCCGTCCGCTGGCGCTGGTAAAAGAAGATCAGCAGGCGGATGCGCTACTTGAAACCTGGTTTGCCGGAACCGAAGGCGGTAATGCCATTGCTGATGTCCTGTTTGGTGACTACAACCCGTCGGGCAAGCTGCCGATGTCTTTTCCGCGCTCGGTCGGGCAGATCCCGGTTTACTATAGCCATCTCAATACCGGGCGCCCGTATAACGCCGACAAGCCTAATAAATATACGTCACGTTATTTCGATGAGGCCAACGGTCCGCTGTACCCGTTCGGCTATGGTCTGAGCTATACCACCTTTAGTGTTTCTGACGTCAAACTCTCTGCGCCAACGATGGATAGCAACGGCAGCGTGACTGCCAGCGTTGAGGTGACCAATACCGGTAAGCGCGACGGAGCTACGGCTGTCCAGATGTATTTACAGGATGTCACGGCCTCAATGAGTCGTCCGGTAAAACAGCTTAAAGGGTTTGAAAAAATCACCCTTAAAGCGGGCGAAACGCAAACCGTCAATTTCCCGATTGACGTCGAAGCGCTGAAATTCTGGAACCAGAAAATGAAATATGATGCAGAGCCGGGTAAATTTAATGTCTTTATTGGTCTCGACTCTGCCCGCGTGAAGCAGGGAGCGTTTGAGTTGCAGTAATCCCGCCACGGTCTGTTTTCCTTTGCGGCTCTTCCGTTGACTCTAAACGGCAGGGCCGCTCATCATTTAAAGGTTAAATGTCTCTTTTTCGTCTACGCTTTTCACTTAAGCCCCTGTAAGTGGGTTGTTAAATAACGAGGAAAAGCAAATGATGACATTCAAGGGATCGCTTAGCGCTATGGCATTATTCTGTGCAATAAGCCTGCCGCTACACGCCGCAGAACCGGTTAAAGTCGGGTCCAAAATTGATACGGAAGGCGCGTTGCTGGGCAATATTATTTTGCAGGTACTGGAAAGCCACGGCGTTAAAACCGTTAATAAAGTTCAGTTAGGCACGACGCCAGTGGTGCGCGGAGCCATTACTTCCGGCGAGCTGGATATTTATCCGGAATACACCGGCAATGGTGCATTCTTCTTCAAGCTGGAAAACGATGCCGCATGGAAAAATGCGCAGCAGGGATATGAGAAAGCGAAGCAGCTGGATGCTGAAAAAAATAAGCTGGTATGGCTGACCCCGGCCCCGGCGAATAATACCTGGACCATCGCCGTGCGCCAGGATCTGGCAACCAAAAATAAACTCACGTCGTTAAGCGATCTTAGCCGTTATTTAAAAGAGGGCGGCACCTTTAAGCTGGCAGCCTCGGCTGAATTTATTGAGCGCGCGGATGCGCTGCCTGCTTTTGAAAAAGCCTACGATTTTAAACTTAATCAGACTCAACTGCTGTCGCTGGCCGGGGGCGATACCGCTGTCACCATTAAAGCCGCCGCGCAGCAAACCTCCGGTGTGAATGCCGCGATGGCCTACGGTACCGACGGCCCGGTTGCCGCGCTGGGCCTGCAAACGTTGACCGATCCGAAAGGCGTACAGCCGATTTACGCCCCGACGCCGGTCGTACGCGAAGCGGTGCTGAAAGCGTATCCTGAGATGGATGCGTGGCTGAAGCCGGTATTCGCCAGCCTGGATGAAAAAACGCTGCAAACGCTGAACGCCAAAATTGCCGTTGAAGGTCTGGACGCGAAAAAAGTGGCGGCGGACTACCTGAAAGAGAAAGGGCTGGTGAAATAACCCGGACGACGCTGTGTACATCAAATGTCAAAACCGCGTGCTGCTGCTGCTGGCGATGATTGCGCTGGCGGCTGCGGCACTGCCGTTTGTAAATTATGCACCCAACCGCCTGATGTCCGGGGAAGGGCGCGCATTATGGCAGATTGGCCTGTTTCCGCCGTGGTGGCTGCTGGCCGTGCCTCTCGTTCTGATAAGCCTGAGCTTTATGCGCGGACGTACGCCGCTGGTGCTTACTTTGCTTGTGGCAGAGGGGCTTTTCATTGCGCTGGTCTGGAGTGCCGGAGAGTCTGCCCGCTGGCTGGCGCAGTCGGCAAGCCCGGTGGCGCGAACTTCACCGGGCAGTGGCCTGTGGCTATGGCTGGCGCTGGCGCTTCTGCTGATGAGCGATGTCATCCGGCGAATAACCGGCAAAGCCCTCTGGCGCTGGCTGCTCAATGCGCAGGTCTGGCTGGTGCCGTTAGTGCTGCTGTGGTCAGGGGCGCTTGATGAGCTATCGCTCATGAAAGAGTACGTCAACCGTCAGGATGTGTTCAATGATGCGCTACTTCAGCATCTGACGCTGCTGTTCGGCACCCTGGTGCCCGGTTTACTGATCGGCGTACCGCTGGGATTGTGGTGTTATCGCCATCCCTCACGTCAGGCTCCGGTCTTTACGCTGCTCAATATTATTCAGACTATCCCGTCAATTGCGCTTTTTGGCCTGCTGATCGCCCCGCTGGCCGGACTGGCGCAGGCATTCCCGTTTCTGTCGACGCTCGGTATCGCCGGAACCGGCAGAACGCCGGCGCTGATTGCGCTGGTGCTCTATGCCCTGTTGCCGCTGGTACGCGGCGTGGTGGCCGGAATGGGCCAGGTCCCGCGCGAGGTACTGGAAAGTGCCGCTGCGATGGGCATGAGCCAGCGCGGACGGTTTTATCGCGTTCAGCTCCCCCTGGCGCTACCGGTATTGATTCGTGGATTACGCGTGGTTACCGTGCAGACTATCGGCATGGCGGTGATCGCGGCGCTCATCGGGGCCGGGGGATTTGGTGCGCTGGTATTTCAGGGGCTGCTCAGTAGCGCGCTTGATTTGGTCCTGCTCGGCGTGATCCCGGTTATTGCCCTTGCTGTAATGGTCGATGCGCTATTTGGCCTGTGGAGTGCACTGCTAAAGGAACGTGCGCATGATTGAATTTAACCAGGTAAACAAATCATTTGCGGGTCAGGCTGCGGTAAAAAATCTTAACCTGCATTTGAAAGAAGGGGCCTTCTCGGTGCTGATTGGTACGTCAGGCTCGGGAAAGTCAACCACCCTTAAGATGATCAACCGTCTGGTTGAGCATGATAGCGGCACCATCCGTTTTGCCGGCGAGGATATTGGTCAGCTTCCGCTGTTAGCCCTGCGGCGACGGATGGGGTATGCCATTCAGTCCATTGGTCTTTTCCCGCACTGGACGGTGGCGCAAAACATTGCCACCGTCCCGCAGCTGGTGAAGTGGGATCGGGCGCGTATCAACGCCCGTATTGATGAACTGATGGCTCTACTGGGGCTGGATCCGTCACTGCGTGCGCGCTTTCCGCACCAGTTATCCGGCGGTCAGCAGCAGCGCGTTGGCGTGGCGCGGGCGCTGGCAGCCGATCCCGATGTTCTGCTGATGGACGAACCGTTCGGGGCGCTTGATCCGGTGACGCGCAGCGCCCTTCAGCAGGAGATGAGCCGCATTCATCGTCTGCTGGGCCGCACGATTGTGCTGGTCACTCATGATATCGACGAGGCGCTGCGGCTGGCCGATCACCTTGTGCTGATGGACCAGGGCGAGGTCGTTCAGCAGGGAACACCGCTGGAGATGTTAACCCACCCCGCGAATGATTTCGTGCGCACTTTTTTTGGCCGTAGCGAACTGGGCGTACGCCTGCTGTCGCTGCGGGCAGTACGTGATTATCGTCGCCACGGACAGCCAGCACCGGGTGAGCCAATACCGGATACCCTGAGTCTGCGGGAAGCCCTCTCTGCGTTTGTTGCCCGTCAGTGCCTGGTATTGCCGGTCACGAATGCTCAGGGGCAGTTCTGCGGCAATCTTCATTTTGATGATTTGCTGCGCGAGGAGGGAGCCGGTGAAAATCATCCGTGATCCGCTGGTGTGGCTGGTGGCGCTTTTTATCGCGCTGCTGTTCGGACTGCCGCACAGCGGCGTCATCTTCAGTCAGTTTTTCCCCGAGCTGCCACGGCCGGTGTATCAGCAGGAGAGTTTTCTGGCGCTGACGCTGGCGCATTTCTGGCTGGTGGGGGTATCCAGCCTGGTGGCCATTGTCATTGGCACCGGGGCGGGAATTCTGGTCACGCGTCCGGCCGGACGAGAATTCCGCTCGCTGGTGGAAACCATTGCCGCTATCGGGCAGACATTTCCGCCGGTTGCGGTACTGGCCATTGCGGTTCCGGTCATGGGCTTTGGTCAGCAGCCGGCGATTATCGCCCTGATCCTGTACGGTGTTCTGCCAATATTACAGGGCACCCTGGCCGGGCTGGCCGCCGTTCCGGCGGGCGTCAGCAGCGTAGCGGAAGGAATGGGCATGAATAGCCGGCAGCGGCTAATCAGCGTTGAGCTTCCGCTGGCAGCACCGGTGATCCTCGCCGGGATACGCACCTCGATTATCATTAATATCGGCACGGCGGCGATCGCCTCGACGGTAGGTGCCAGCACGCTGGGCACGCCGATTATCATCGGCCTGAGCGGATTTAATACCGCATACGTTATCCAGGGCGCTATTCTGGTGGCGCTGGCGGCGGTTATTGTTGATCGCGGATTCGAACGACTGGGACACTACCTCACCCGTCATGCCCGGTAAAAACGCCAGGCTAATTTGCTGCGAGACTGCACCCGATGACGGCGGTTTAAAACCCGCCGAGAATATACCCTGCAAGCATTACGCCGCCGATCCCGCCAACGGTCATCACAACGAAAAGGGCGATAATCCCCATTTTGGCTACATTCATAATTTGCTCCTGATGTTAATTAAACGATTATACGGCGAAGCTGGTGTGTTAATGAATCATTAATTTCGGCTGAGCCACAGACGGCAAAATGGCGTGTTTTCGTCCGTTTGCGCGATAGTTAAGTGATCTGGCGCACGAATTTCCGTTTTTATGCCACGCTTCAAAGAAAGTTAAACGTTCAACCTGTATGTTACGCGCTTTAGAAATTGTGGTTGGCGGGTATGTACGAATTTAACCTTGTGTTACTCCTGTTACAGCAGATGTGCGTTTTCCTGGTCATTGCGTGGCTGATGAGCAAAACGCGTCTGTTCATACCGCTAATCCAGGTAACCGTGCGTCTGCCGCACAAGCTGCTTTGTTACGTCACTTTTTCTATTTTCTGTATCCTCGGTACCTATTTTGGTCTGCACATTGATGATTCCATCGCCAATACGCGCGCGATTGGCGCCGTGATGGGCGGATTACTGGGCGGACCGGTCGTCGGCGGTCTGGTGGGTCTGACCGGCGGATTACACCGCTACTCCATGGGCGGAATGACCGCGCTCAGCTGCATGATCTCGACGATGGTCGAAGGATTGCTGGGCGGGCTGGTCCACAGTTTCCTGATCAAACGCGGCCGTACGGATCGGGTCTTTAGCCCTCTGACCGCCGGAGCGGTGACGGTAGTGGCGGAAGTGGTGCAGATGCTGATCATTTTGCTGATTGCCCGCCCGTTTCAGGATGCGCTGCATCTGGTAAACAGTATCGCGGCACCCATGATGGTGACCAATACCGTTGGTGCGGCGCTGTTTATGCGTATCCTGCTCGACAAGCGAGCCATGTTTGAAAAATATACCTCGGCGTTTTCAGCTACGGCGCTGAAAGTGGCTGCGTCCACTGAAGGTATTCTGCGCCAGGGATTTAACGAAGAAAACAGCATGAAAGTGGCACAGGTGTTGTATCAGGAGCTGGATATCGGCGCAGTGGCCATCACCGATCGCGATAAGCTGCTGGCGTTTACCGGGACCGGTGACGATCACCATTTACCCGGACGTCCCATTTCCTCCGCCTGGACCTTAAAGGCCATCAATACCGGGGAAGTGGTATATGCCGATGGTAACGAAGTGCCCTATCGCTGCTCGCTGCATCCGCAGTGCAAACTTGGCTCAACGCTGGTCATCCCGCTGCGCGGTGAAAATCAGCGGGTGATTGGCACCATCAAACTTTATGAAACTAAAAACCGTCTCTTTAGTTCTATTAACCGCACGCTGGGTGAAGGGATTGCTCAGTTGCTGTCCGCACAAATTCTGGCGGGGCAATACGAACGGCAGAAAGCGCTGCTGACGCAGTCAGAAATCAAATTGTTGCACGCTCAGGTCAATCCGCATTTTCTGTTTAATGCGCTGAATACACTCAAAGCGGTGATCCGCCACGACAGTGAGCAGGCCACGCAGCTGGTCCAGTACCTGTCGACCTTTTTCCGTAAAAATCTGAAACGGCCCTCGGAAATCGTGACCCTGGCCGATGAAATTGAACATGTGAATGCTTATCTGCAAATTGAAAAAGCGCGCTTTCAGGCCCGGCTTCAGGTGCAGCTTTTTGTTCCTGAGTCGCTGGCACACCACCGGCTTCCGGCTTTTACGTTGCAGCCGATAGTGGAAAATGCCATCAAACACGGAACATCTCAGCAGCTTGGGGTAGGGGAGATCAGTATTCACGCCAGTCAGCACGCGCAGTATTTACAGCTCGATATCGAAGATAATGCCGGGTTATATCAGCCGAGCGCCAGTCCGGGCGGCCTGGGAATGAACCTGGTCGATAAACGTTTACGCGCCCGTTTCGGCGACGATTGTGGTATTACCGTTAACTGTGAACCAGAATGTTTCACCCGAATTACTCTGCGACTGCCTCTGGAGGAAAATGCATGTTAAAAGTGCTAATTGTGGATGACGAACCGCTGGCACGTGAGAATCTGCGTATCCTGCTTCAGGATGAGCCGGATATCGACATCGCTGGCGAGTGTGCAAACGCCGTTGAAGCGATTGGCGCTGTGCACAAATTGCGTCCCGATGTGCTGTTTCTCGACATCCAGATGCCGCGGATTAGCGGGCTGGAGATGGTGGGTATGCTCGACCCGGAGCACCGGCCGTGGGTGGTCTTCCTGACGGCGTTTGATGAGTACGCGGTAAAAGCGTTTGAGGAGCACGCCTTTGATTACCTTCTCAAGCCCATTGAAGCGGAAAGACTGAATAAAACGCTTAACCGCCTGCGTCAGGAGCGCGGAAAACAGGACGTGTCGGTACTGCCGGAAAATCAGCACGCGCTGAAATTTATTCCCTGTACCGGGCACAGCCGCATCTGGCTATTGCAAATGGAGGACGTGGCGTTTGTCAGCAGCCGCATGAGCGGCGTGTATGTGACGAATCATCAGGGACAGGAGGGATTCACTGAACTCACGCTGCGCACGCTCGAAAGCCGGACGCCGCTCCTGCGCTGCCATCGGCAGTACCTGGTGAATATGGCGCATTTAAAAGAGATCCGCCTGGAAGATAACGGTCAGGCTGAACTGCTGTTACGTACCGGGCAGACGGTACCGGTGAGTCGCCGCTACCTGAAAAACCTGAAAGAGGCGCTGGGGCTGTAATTGGTGTAGAATTAGCCCCCGCATTTTTTTTATCACCGAAGGCACTATGGTCAGTAACGATATTTTGCGTAGCGTCCGCTACATCCTGAAAATCAATAACAACGATCTGGTGCGTATTTTCGCGCTGGGGGAAGCGGATGTCACCGCAGAACAGCTGGTGCCGTGGCTGCGTAAAGAGGATGAAGAAGGCTTTGTGCGTTGCCCTGACATCATGATGTCATGCTTTTTAAACGGCCTGATTTACGAAAAGCGCGGACGCGATGAGTCAGCACCGGCGCTGGCAGTCGAACGCCGCATTAATAACAACATCATGTTAAAAAAGCTGCGCATCGCGTTTGCGCTTAAAACTGATGATATCCTGGCGATCCTGACCGAACAAAAATTCCGTATTTCGATGCCGGAGATCACCGCCATGATGCGCGCGCCGGATCATAAAAACTTCCGCGAATGTGGCGATCAGGTCTTGCGCTATTTTCTCCGCGGCCTGACCGCTCGTGAACACGCCAAAAAGTAATTCTCTGCTGCTGCCGGGTCCTGCGGTTTAGTCGCCCGGCAGTACGCTTCCGCAGTTTTATATCAACGTTACGTCCAGCCGTTCGCAAAGGTGCGCGATAGCCTCAAGCGTTTCAGTCGGGGTGTTGGTCTCAGTTTCACTGAGCTGCTGAAACAGGTGGGCAAGATGGCTAAAGCCGTGGGCCTGTAGATCCTGCGCCAGCGTTCCGGCTTCGCGAAAAAACGTCTTTTGCTGATAACGCAGACCGTTATGCAAAATCTGAATCAACAGCGTTTGAGCGCGTTGTAGCAAAGCGTGAATGGCACTGCGCGGTAGCGAGACATCGGCAATCGTCTGCGTGCCAACGGACTGCGCTTCCGCGTCCAGCACCCAGGCGCGGGTAGATGACATCATGATTAACGGTTCCATTATCAGCGTGCCGCCGCTGATGCTTACCGATCCGGATACCATCTGGATCGGATCGTTCTCCTGCTGCAAAAGCGTCGCCATGCGTTCAATGGCATAAGGCGCGCTGGCAGACGCCGGGAGTGATAGTTGCAAAACATTATCTTCGCCGTCACCGCTTACTACCCGGGCATCCAGTGTTTGCCGCGCCGGATCCCAGCCCAGTGCCAGGCAGCTTTCTATCGGCAAAATAAACAGGTCATCGCCCTGGTTTAGCGGGCGAACACAGGCCGGGGGACGCTGACGCAGATAGTCACGCAATGCCGCGACGCCGGGTTGACGCAGAGGGACATCCAGCAAACGCCAGGCATCCGGCGTCAGCGGCACACTGCCGTTGGTACGCGGCCGTGAGCCGAGTATAACTTCACCGTGCGCGTTGCGCCTGGCTGCCTGAGCAATAACCTGCCCGCCCGCCAGCGTCCCGGCCTGAAAACCAGACAGGCGGCGCTGCCATGCCGGGCTTTGCGCCTGCTCCGCCAGCGGCCAGCTTTGCGACAGATGCAGAATACTGCCGGTATCCGGATCGCTAAACCAGACACGCAGGCCATAGCGGTGATTATCCTGCCAGCAGCGCATTCCCAGTGAAACCAGCCGCAGATGATCCAGCGGCGTTTCCCCCGCCACGCCGGGGCCAACAATCGTCGGCCAGGGTAGCGGCGGGGCGACATTTTCCCCGGCCAGTTGAGCCATAAAAGCCGCGCTGTCCAGCCGCGCATTCAGGCCGGCCAGCTGCATCATCACCTGATGCGGATGATAGTGACTGGCCCGCTGCTGAAAAGCGTCGATACCGGCGCGCAGTTGGGTGAGCGCGGTGCTAACCCAGCGCCAGTCCATGACCTCTGCCGCGCGTTGTGCGCGGGTAAAGGCCGCATCATAACTGACGGCTGGCTGGCTGAGCCCGCTTTGCCACATCAGCGTACTGAGCTGGCGGATGCTTTGCCGACACTGCTCACCGTCCGGCGTGTCAAACGGCCCATCTGTAGAGCGTGTTTTGTGGCCGCGCAGGTGCCAAAGCAGATGCGTGAAGCCCGGCTGCTGCGCCTGCGCCCCGGCGAAAGCCTGCACCGCCAGGGCGATATGCTCGCATAGCGATCCCGCGATACAGTCGCAGCGGGCAAACCCAAGGCTGCTGCGGGAGTAAAAACGAACGTCGTTCATCGGCAGCCTGGCGGCGGGCGTTTCGCCAGGGGCGCAGGAGAGCGCTATCACCAGACCTTTATCCGCCAGCTGCTCCGCCCGCCGACGGATCAATTCCGGCAGGGCGGAGAGTTCCTCCAGCCACTGCCCGGGGTTCCAGCGTTCGTCGTCCTGCTGCTCCTGCGCGTCGGCGCCGGAATGAGCGCGCTGATAGCTCAGGACCAGCATGACACGATGACGGCACATTCCGCTGGCCCCGCAGCTACAGCTGGCCTCTCTTAATGACTGGCCGCTTGCCAGTTGCGTGCGCGTTCCGTCGCTGAACGTTGCGCACAGCGTACCGTCTTCGTTCTGGTTTAGCGCCGGCACATTTCCGGCATCCAGCTCTTTGATACTGCGTTTAACAAATCCGGCATTACTCAGCGCCGTCAGCGCCTGCGGCGTCAGTTCCAGCAATTCGGGGCGTGACACCATCATGATTGTAAATTCTCCGCCAGCCAGGCCGCCAGTTCGCCAGGAGTCATGGCGGCGACCTGCGCTCCGACGCTCACCAGCGCCTGGGCAGTATCATGGTCGTAACAGGGCGACGCCTGGCTGTCCAGCGCCGCCAGCCCCAGGACTTTACATCCGCTTTGTACACACTGCTTCACCTGATGGATCAGCAATCCCGTCGCGCCACCTTCAAAAAAGTCGCTTACCAGCACAATGACGCTTTTTTGCGGCTGGGCGATCAGCTGACGGGCATACTCTACCGCTTTGGCGATATTCGTCCCGCCGCCGAGCTGTACTTTCATTAACAGGTCGACCGGGTCGGCCACATCCGCCGTGAGATCGACCACATTACTGTCGAAGGCCACCAGATGCGTGAGAATGCCGGGCAACTGCCATAAACAGGCCGCCATCACCGCAGAGTGGATCACGGAATCCACCATTGATCCACTCTGATCAACCAGCAAAACCAGCTGCCATTGTTCAGTATGGCGTTTAATACGGCTGATAAATTTCGGTGATTCGATATACAGCTTACCGTGCTGCGGATCCCAGTGTTTCAGATTGGCGCGAAGCGTATTTTTAAAATCAAAATTTCGCGACAGCGCAATTCGCGAAGGCCGACGGCGATCGCGGGTGCCGGAAAATGCCTGACACACGTCTTTTGTCAGCCGGGCCATGATCTGCTCCACAACCTGTTGAACCAGCCTGCGCGCTGCATGTAACACATCTGGATTCATTAAATGCTTAGTATGCAGCACCGCCCGTAGCAGGCTTTCAGAAGGTTCGATACGCTCCAGAACCTCAAGATTAGTCACGACTTCATCAATGCCGTAACGCAATACCGCATCGCTTTCCAGCCGTTCGATCACCTGCCGGGGAAAAAGGGTATGAATAGCGTTAATCCATTCTGGCGTAGAAAGCTGCGAGCCACCCAGGCCGCCGCTGCGTTCACCGCGCGCCAGCCGATCCGGATCGCGTCCGTATAACCATTCCAGCGCGTGATCTACCTCGCGGGCCCGATCGTCAAGTGAACTACCAAGCGTATTCTCTGCGGCTTCGCCCAGAATGAGTCGCCAGCGTTGAAGCTCGCGGGTGGTTAACAGGTCGGACTGCGTGCTCATTAAGATATCCCCCAATATTGCAGGCTATCCCGTGCCAGCTGCTCCTGCCGCTGATTCCCGGCAACCTGTTCTGCCGGGAGACTTAAGGGCGTTTGAAGCGAGTGGGTGGGTAAGGATGTCATATGGTAGTAATCGAGTACCTGACGCGCCAGCGCGCCGCGTTCACGTGGCGGGAGCCAGGCCATCGCCGCGCGTAAATCCGGCAGCGCGTGAATAAATGCCTCTTCCGACAGTTGCGTCAGACATTCGCTAAGGCCGGCGACAAATAGCGGCTGGCAGGCCAGTTGATGACGGGCCAGCGCCAGCATCCCGTGCAGCGTTTCCCCCAGAGAGTGAGGCGGCAGTTGGGTAAGTAAAGCCAGCGCGGCGTTAGCATCAATGGCCGAATGTTCAAGACGGATCAGCGCACCGAGTGCCGCGCCACGATCGAGCGGAGCCGCATCATAAGTATTAATACGCCGTTTGAGCAGGGACATTGCGCTTTCGAGTGATACGCCCGGCAGTTCAGTTCCGTGACTGATATCGCGCAGAATATGGCACAGCGTTTGCCAGCTGTGCAGATGCAGATGAAATTGCGTATCGTCCGGGATACTGCTGCTTTCACATAGCCACAGAGTGCGATCCAGTGCGGCACAAAGGGTGGTTTCAAGCACCGGCGCATTTTGCATTCCGCTGGTGCCCTCCAGCCGCCATAACGCATAGAGCACCTCCAGCGCCGCGCCCATTTCAGCAAAATGACTCTCCCGGGCTATAAGCTGCGCCAGCTGCTCCAGTAACCGGTGGCTAAATGTGGCCAGCCCGGCCAGCGCGGCCTGATTCAGGCTGGCCGCCAGCGCACGAATGCCGACGGCGGCGAGCATTTCGGCCTCAAGCTGTTTACGCGCGGCTTCTGCCAGCGTCGCGCCGTAGCGTGCGGCCTCAATCAGGGCAGCGTGTTGCTCCAGCGTCTGACGCAGCGTCCAGTATTCTTCACCATCGCCAGACAGCGCGCTGACGCTGCCCTGCTGGCGATAGAACCCTGGAATTTTCAGGATAGACAGCCGGTGCAGGATCTGGCTCTGCACAAGCCCTGTCGGCTCAAAACGGTTAAGCGTAAGATCGTCTGGCAGCGTAATACCAGTACGCCTGAGCTCCCGCATGACATCCTGCGGCAGCGGCGGCTGCGGAGTACCCGCCGCCAGCTCACCGAAGCCATCTCCCGCCAGCGTGTCGATGAAGGTAAGCAGGATCGGGTCGGTGTCAGGGTGGATCACACCGCGATAGCTCCAGGGTAGCGGTGCGTTAAGGGCTTCTTTGATAAGCGACCCGGCCAGCGCATCCAGCCAGTCGCTGCGCAGCGGTAAAATATGGCCACGCAGCTGCGCCAGCGCCTGCGCGCGCAGATGGACGGCGGCCATATCGGCAGTAGACGCGGGCAGACGACGTTGACGCAGCTGACTGAAAATCGTTTTCAGCAGTTGTCCCCCCGCCTGTTCCAGGCCGCTCTGCCAGCCCCAGCGCTGCCAGACCGGAGCGGGCACCCCGGAAAGATAACCCGCCAGCACATCCAGCCGCTTTTCGCTGTACGGCGTCAGATAACAGCCGGTAATGGCCCCGGATGCAACGGGTGGCAAACAGGAAGGTTCTTGTTCTTCAGGGACACAATGTGGCCACAACGCGGCAAGGGCCGGAGCATGCCAGCCCCCGCAGACCACCACCACCGGGCCTGCGTTTTGCCGCATTGCCCATCCCAGCCAGCGGACCATAAAGGCCTCACGCGGACAGGCATTTTCCCCGGAAATATCATCCCCTCGCAGCTGTCTAAAATATGTTTCCAGCGCCGGTTGTAGATCGGTTCGCTGTGTTTCATCTTCAAACAAATGGTCCCACAGAGTATCTGTGTTTTCCATGCCGCAGGCCTTAAGTAAACGCTGAGGATTGTCGCCATGCACAGCGTCATCGCGCTCCTCGTTTTGCGCCCATACCGGCAAATCGATAAAACGCGTAGTTGCTCCGGCCGCCCGCGCCGCCAGCAGCGCCTGCCACTCCGGTGAACATTCAGCGAAGGGCGTCCAGGCGCCATAACCGGCAGTGCCGTCATCCTGATGCTGACTGTAACTGTAAATGGCAACAGGAAGTTGATGAGGTAAAAACAGCTCATCCAGCCGCGCATTAAAATCTGCCGGACCTTCGATCAGCACCCAGGCCGGGCGTATTTTTTCAATTTGCGTTTTAACCAGTCGGGCACAGGCCGGGCTGTGATGACGGACGCCGATGATAAGGGGCTGTTCAGACATGCGCGTACCTTAGGCCAGGCGATGGCGAGCCTGATAATAGGCCTGCCAGTGGGCTTCTTTATGTGTGCCGACGCGCTGCTCAAAATAGCGGCGCAGGCGGGCGCGATCGTCTTCGTTATCTTTAACGATCGTACCCGCAATACAGTCCACAAGATCGGCGGGCTCCCCGGCCCGACTCCCTAAGAACCAGGCTCTGACGCCTACAGCATGAGCAACGTTGACGGCTTCAGCAGTAGACATGATCGCAGTAAGGGTATCCATTGCGCTTTTTTTGCCGCCGCTGGCGCGTAAATCGCGGAACGTCTGAACCAGCAGTTCCAGCACTGAATCGGGTACTTTATGCGGAATGCCACTTTGTGCCAGCAACGTCGCTGAAGCACGGGTAACCAGCTCAAGTTCCTGTTGGAAATCCATGATGGGAAAAACAGTTTCGAAGTCGAAGCGGCGCTTTAATGCCGCGCTCATTTCATTGACGCCGCGATCGCGGGTATTGGCCGTAGCAATGATATTAAAACCTGCACGCGCATACAGCAGGCTGTCGTCACCAGTGAGTTCCGGAACGGCCATCACCCGATCGGATAGCATTCCCAGCAGACAGTCCTGTACTTCCAGCGGCGTACGGGTGATCTCTTCAAAACGTACGATCTTACCGTCACGCATTCCCTGATAGAGCGGGGCAGGCACCAGCGCCTGAGTCGACGGCCCCTGGTTTATCAATAATGCATAGTTCCAGGCGTATTTTATCTGGTCTTCGGTAATGGACGCGCCGCCCTGAATGGTTAACCCGGCGTCGCCACAAATTGCTGTCGCCAGCAGTTCTGAGAGCAGTGATTTCGCGGTGCCCGGCTCGCCAACCAGCATCAGGCCACGCCCGGTAGCAAGGGTAACCAGCATCCGCTCAATGGCAGAGGGATGAATAACCACCTTGCGGCTAATACCGCACGCCTCATCCCCAAGAATAAACGTGCGGGCAGCGGGCAGGCTGAGCTGCCAGCCGGGGGGCCGGGGAAAGGTGTCATCCTGCTTAAGCTGCGCCAGTTCATCGGCATACTGTACGGCGGCAGGTGGACGCTGAAGATGATGTTCCTGCTGTGACATCGTTTTTTCCTTAGCAAGACAAAAAATAACACGTTCACTGAGACGACTGCGGTATCAGGCAAGGTTATTGCCTGAGTCGCCAGATGTTTCTGCGTTTTTAATTAAACAGCATGTCTATGTCGTTAATCACTTCGCTGACGGTAACCTTGTCGAGCACCGAGAAAGGCTGTTTTTGTTGGTCTTGCAGGCTACCCCAACCGTAATCCTGTGCCTTTCCTTGCCACAGCCAGATGCTGCTTAACTTTTGTTCGGCACTCAGGTCGTCCGGTGATGATCCCACTGCAAAGCCCTCGTCGATCTCCAGCACCAGTGTCCATGCGCCAAGCGGTTTTAGCATCCAGCCGATCCAGCCTGCGTCGAGCGGCATCCCGCGCAGCCAGCCTTTATTGGCCAACCCGGCAACGCGGCCGCTCGGACATGAGCGTCCAGTCCAGCGGGTAAGCTCTGTGGCATTGCTTTCTTCAGCGGTCAGGGAATAATGAGGGCGATCGAGCTGGCGGAACGGCGGCAGCAGCTCGTAGTCAGCAAGCAGCTGGCCGAACGCGGCGGCATCCTGCATCGGGATTTCCAGTACGTGCGGGAGGCCAATGCGGATGTCACCTTCCGGCAAGATAAAAAGGTCATCATTGGCAGTGCTGTAGCTGTTGTCTTCCGCCACGCGGAAACAGGCCAGCAGCGTATTCTCTGCGTCATAAATACCCCATACCAGGCGGCGGGTAAGATGGCATATCAGGGGATGTTCGACGAGGAACAGACGGAAATTTTGCGCACTCCAGCGGCGGCGCTCACACATTGCCGATTCCAGACGCCTGATTTGTTGACTGGCGATGGTTCGCGCATCTTTTTTCAACGCCTTGTAGAGGCTAACGGCTTCTGCGGCAAGGGCCGGATCATCGCTCTTATTTGGCTTGGGTAAATCTTTCAGTCGGTTGCGGTTTTCATCCCGTACAAACGGTTTAAGCGCTTCATCAAAGCTGACGGTAAAACGGCGCGGCCCGAAGTCGAGGGTCAGAGTACCGCTCTCATCCAGTCCCAGGTCTGGTGCCAGACGATCCTCCAGTTCGGCGACGGTAAGTTCCCGACTCTCGGCAATCTGCTGGATTTTCTCCCGCGCGCGCTCCTGCAACGCTTTAAATTTTAGCTTTTGCGCTATGCCGTTGAGCTGCATCAGGGCGATATCGCTGCCAATAGCGGCAAGGATATCCAGCCCGACCGTGGCGCGCTTATGCTGCGATTCACCGGGCCAGGTGCGGATGAATGGCGTAAGAGTACGTGCGGTGTCGTCATCGCCAAAAAGCCCAAGCGCGGTAAACGCCCAGCTTTCTTTTGCGGGCGCACCGGCAATTTGCCAGGCGTTAAACAGATCCCAGGCGAACGCCGCTAATGAGGCCGGTGTACAGATCTCTTTGACCTGCTGTAGCCCTGGATATAGCCCCATCTCAGTCGGGAAGCGCAGCATAATGCCAAGTGTATTTAGCGCGTCGTCCGGTAACGCCAGCCCATTGGCAAGTAGCGGGCGTTGCCAGAGGGCAGGCTGCCAGAAACCCGGAAGCGCGGGAATTTTTGTCGGATAGTTATCAAGCGGGTCGAGCGTCAGAAAAGCGTTAATAGCCTGTACAACGTCAGGCTGCGCGTAACGCGTAGCCATCTGCTCAATCAGCGGCTGGTGGCCGTTATCAATAAGCAGTCGCAGTGCAGTACGGGCGTCATCCTGCGCCTCGCCTGCTTTACCAAATGCCGCAGGAAGCAGGCCGGCAATAGCGTGCTCCGGAAACGTTAAGAGCCATTCGCGGGCCAGCTCGCGCTGTGTTTTTAGTCGATTAAACGCGCGACTCACCAGCGGCGTGAGCTCCGCTGCGCCAAAGTAAAGTGCGACCGGGAAGGCATCTTGTGGATTGCGCGAAAACGAGTTAATCAGCCCGGTTAGCCCTGCCAGCTTCAGCGAGGTCATGACCCAGGCGACACCGGAATGCGGTTCTTTGCTGAGCGCATTCCACGCCCGGATGGCTTTATCTTCTGCCACCGCCGTTAGCATATACAGATGCCATTCTGTCTGGTAAGGCGCGCAGGAGATTTTCATTTCATTAATCAGCGCGGGATAATCTTCCTGTTCCCAGGCGTTCAGGGTCGTTTTTGATACCGACTCTATGTTGCCATTCTTCCAGGTATTGAACCCCAGTCGCGGCAGAAATTGCTGAGGACCCTCGTGTTGACCTAATTCAATTTGGCGGGCATACCAGCGGTGTCTGTCACGAAGTTCTTTGCCGGCCTGCTCCGTCAGAGTACAAACAGGGGGCACGGGCAATAGTGGTAAATCCAGCAGCGGTATTGCCGTTTTTTTCTTTTTTACGGCCCATGGCGGTGTAACCAGTACCGGCGGCAGCATATCCGCACTGGCACAATCGGTCGGCTGGCTTAGCAGCTGATGGCAGGCTTCCAGCTGTGCGATGGCAGCGGGTGAAAGCCACGGTGAAATCTGCGCTGCCAGTTCAGGGTGACTGCTAAGCTGAGTCATTAACATGATACGCCAGCGCTTTTCCTCTTTTTGCGCCAGCAGCTCTGCCAGCGCAGCCATGCTGGCATGCGGGAAGCGAGCGCTGGCTTTTGTCATTCGCTCATGGCAGCGTTTACTCTGCTCTGCCGCGCGGATGAGCTGCATTACTGCCTGCGGGTGATTAATATGCGTCAGCACGTCGCCACAGTAATCTCCGCTAGCATAGGGGGTAAAGCGGGCAATTGCGGCCGTTCCCTGTTCCTTAAGGACCGTTGCACAATATATTTGACCGCGATAATAATCATCAAACAAGCGCAGGGACTGGTATTTTTCCACGGCTTCCAGCGTTGTGGCGTCATTCGCCGTGAGTTTTAGCCATTCAAGGGTAGCAGGTCCTTTAGACGTACTATGCTGTCCGGCAATTTTCTGTGCTAACTCTGGTTTTTCAGGTAATAACAGGGCGATCAGCGGCTGGCGGCTGGCGGGCATCGTTTCAAGCGCCGCAATTAATTTGTCAGCACAGCGCTGCCATAACGCTTTTTCTGCCAGCGACAGGTGTTTACGCAAGCGTATTTCCATCGGCGTAATAGCCGGGAGATCCTGAGAATAATTGTCGCCGTGATGAAAAATAATTTGCCTGTTTGCATAATCCCACTCAAATTGCAGGGACTGCATGGCAATTAATACATCGGTGGCATATTCCAGCCCGCCCTGCTGGACAATTTGATCCTGCAACTCCAGCACATCTTTATGATAAAAGCGGACTTCAAGCGTAATAAAAACGGCCAGAACCGGCGGGGGAAGAGTGGTATCCACAGATGAATCGGGGAGATCTAACGCCTGAGCAATATAATGTTGCCACTCAAGTGAACAGGCACTGGAATCGAAAAGCGTAATTTGCTGATAACGTTCGCGAACACGTGTGGCGATCTGATTGAGTAATACCGGCTTGTCGATGAGTAAAACAGGATCGCCCGGCCAGTTACGATGGCTTAGCGTTTCGTAAGCGACTTCCCGCGGCAGAACGATCGATGAATTTTCTACCGGCCAGGGACATGATGCCTGCACAGGCGCAGCGGTAGTGGCAATCGCAGGAGCAGGAGGCGCAGGTTTTATTCCGGCGGTTTCGGCAGCAACAGTCGCCTTCTCGTTGTCAGGTGTACTGGCCGTCTGGCTTTCCTGATAGCCTTTTTTCATTTTTTCTGCGATGAGCTTCTGTTCCGCTTTTTGAGCTGCGGAGGCATCGTCAAACGTTTTAACCTGGCGTTGACCCTGGGTGCCGATCTTGCCCCAGTTCAGGTGCAGTTCATTGTCCTGTTGCTCCACGGCCCAGAACTTTTGTGATTTATCATCCTGAAAGGTAAAGGTTTTCACGTTTAACTCCTTTTAATAAGGTGATGGTTTTAGGGGCTTTTTCACGGGCGATGGCCGAATCTGATGTTACACACTGACCTGACAACAGGGTATTACTCATATTTATACTGTTTTTTTGTACAGTATTACAGGGGGTATTGATATTCAATAAAAAAGAAGGAAGTAGGGGGTAATTAGGAATTTTACAAAGAAAAGGCGCTGCCGTAGCCGCGCCTCAATTGGATGATACGTTACTGTCCGTTGGTTATTTAACTTCTTTGAAACCGGCAGATTCCAGCATGGTTTCAGTTTGTTTCATGCTAACACCTTTGCTGGTGTCGCCGGTTACCATTGAACCAGAAACGTTTTGCAGGGCTTTAAAATCCACTTTTTCCATATCAACCGTGACAGATTCTTCTGCCCAGGTATCATTGTAAGTAATTTTCTCATCTACGCCCTTAATGTCTTTATATTTTGCACTAAGCGGCTCAAGAATTTTTTCAGCTTCTTCTTTGTTTTTCGCACCAATGGTTGAATAGTTGATTTTATTCTCTGAAGTCTGTTTCAGGACCTTATCACCTTCATAGGTGTAGGTGATTTTAATGTCAGCACCGTTAATATTGGCATTAAACGTTTTTGTTTCTTCTTTGTCGCCACAGCCTGCCAGAGAGAACACCAGTACTGAAGCAACACCGACTGACAATAATTTGTTCAACACTTTCATGTAAAACTCCATTTTATAAATAATGATGATAAATAACCGCCTGAAGTGGCGTAATGTATGTAAACGCGTATCAGTGTAGTTAAAGATAGTGCGTTTTGAAAATATTGCGCAGTCCGAAAGTGAGATTTTGGTCAGGGATAAAGATAAAAAAAGCGCCGCAAAAGCGGCGCGTGTCAGAGGACTTATTTAACCTGATGGCCAGGCTGCGCGCCGGCATCCGGGCTTAACAGGAAAATATCTTTACCGCCGGGACCGGCAGCCATTACCATTCCTTCCGAAATACCAAAGCGCATTTTACGCGGTGCCAGATTGGCTACCATAACCGTATGGCGACCAATCAGGATCTGTGGATCAGGATAGGCAGAACGGATGCCGGAAAAGACGTTACGCTTCTCACCGCCGAGATCCAACGTCAGACGCAGCAGCTTGTCTGAACCTTCAACAAATTCCGCGTTTTCAATTAGCGCCACGCGCAGATCGACTTTAGCAAATTCGTCAAAGGTAATGGTTTCCTGAACGGGAGCGTCCGCCAGCGGACCGCTAACCGGAGCGGCCATGGCCTTTATCTCTTCTTTGGATGCCTCAACCAGCGCTTCAACCTGCTTCATATCAATACGGTTGTAGAGAGCTTTAAAGGTATTTACCTTATGGCCGAGCAGCGGCTGATGGATAGCGTCCCAGCGTAGCTCGGTGTTCAGGAAAGCCTCAGTACGATCGCTCAGCGTCGGCATAACCGGCTTGAGATAAGTCATCAGGACGCGGAACAAGTTGATCCCCATGGAGCAAATTGCCTGCAGATCGGCATCCCGACCTTCCTGCTTGGCAACAACCCACGGGGCCTGCTCGTCAACATAGCGGTTAGCCACATCGGCCAGCGCCATGATTTCACGCACCGCCTTGCCGAATTCGCGACTTTCCCACGCTTCGCCAATCATGCCGGCGGCGTCGGTAAAGGTTTTATATAACGCCGGATCGGCCAGCTCTTCAGCCAGTACGCCGTCAAAACGCTTATTAATAAAGCCCGCGTTACGCGAGGCAAGGTTGACGACTTTGTTGACGATATCGGCATTAACGCGCTGTACGAAGTCTTCCAGATTCAGATCGATATCATCAATGCGGGAAGACAGTTTCGCGGTGTAGTAGTAGCGCAGGCTGTCCGCGTCAAAATGGTTAAGCCAGGTGCTGGCTTTAATAAAGGTGCCGCGCGATTTTGACATCTTCGCACCGTTCACCGTCACATAGCCATGAACAAACAGGTTAGTTGGCTTGCGGAAATTGCTGCCTTCCAGCATTGCAGGCCAGAACAGGCTATGGAAGTAAACGATATCTTTACCGATGAAGTGATACAGCTCGGCGGTAGAATCTTTCTTCCAGTACTCGTCAAAACTTACGGTGTCGCCACGCTTGTCGCACAGATTCTTAAATGAACCCATGTAGCCGATTGGCGCATCCAGCCAGACGTAGAAATACTTGCCCGGCGCGTTGGGGATTTCAAAACCGAAATACGGCGCGTCGCGGGAGATATCCCACTGTTGCAGGCCAGATTCAAACCACTCCTGCATTTTATTCGCTACTTGCTCTTGCAGCGCACCGCTGCGGGTCCACGCCTGGAGCATTTCGCTGAACGACGGTAAATCAAAAAAGAAGTGTTCGGAATCACGCATCACAGGGGTTGCGCCAGAGACCACCGATTTTGGCTCGATAAGTTCGGTTGGACTGTAGGTTGCGCCGCATACTTCGCAGTTGTCGCCGTACTGATCCGCTGATTTGCATTTCGGACAGGTGCCTTTCACAAAACGATCGGGCAGGAACATGCCTTTTTCCGGATCGTAAAGCTGAGAGATGGTACGGTTCTTAATGAAGCCGTTCTCTTTCAGCCGCGAATAAATTAGCGCCGACAGCTCGCGGTTCTCATCGCTGTGCGTGGAGTGATAGTTATCGTAGCTGATATCAAAGCCGGCGAAATCGGTCTGATGCTCCTGACTCATTTCAGCAATCATCTGCTCAGGGGTAATACCTAATTGCTGTGCTTTCAGCATGATTGGCGTACCGTGCGCATCGTCAGCGCAGATGAAATTAACCTGATGGCCGCGCATTCGCTGGTAACGGACCCAGACATCAGCCTGGATATGCTCCAGCATGTGGCCGAGGTGGATTGAGCCGTTGGCGTACGGCAGTGCGCACGTTACCAGAATTTTCTTCGCGACTTGAGTCATAGTAGGTATTACTTCTTTAATAATGAAAAGGGCTTTGATAGTACCAAAATGGTATTTACCGCGCCAAGAGATAAGGGCATTTATCCACAAATGAATAATTGTTACCTCTGAGGTAAACTGAATAGTTACAATGTCTTTTTTCAGAACAACAACAGAGGAGTCGGGATGAACTCACAATCCCAGGCCAAATCCCCGGAACGTTTGCGTGCAATGGTTGCCGGGACACTGGCGAACTTTCAGCATCCGACGCTAAAGCACAATCTGACGACGCTAAAAGCGCTGCACCATGTTGCGTGGCTGGACGATACCATTCACATCGAACTGTTAATGCCGTTTGTCTGGACCAGCGCTTTCGAGGATCTAAAAGAGCAGACCAGTGCAGAACTGCTGCGCATTACCGGCGCGAAAGCGATTGACTGGAAGCTGTCCCAAACCGTCGCTACCTTAAAGCGGGTTAAAAACCAGCCGGGGATCAATGGCGTAAAAAATATCATCGCCGTCAGTTCGGGTAAGGGCGGGGTGGGTAAATCATCAACAGCGGTAAACCTGGCGCTGGCGCTGGCCGCCGAAGGGGCCAAAGTCGGCCTGCTGGATGCGGATATTTACGGCCCCTCGATACCGACGATGCTCGGAACTGAACATCAACGTCCGACGTCGCCTGATGGCACGCATATGACGCCGATTATGGCGCACGGGCTTGCGACGAACTCAATTGGTTATCTGGTGACCGATGATAATGCCATGGTCTGGCGTGGGCCAATGGCCAGCAAAGCGCTGATGCAAATGCTTCAGGAGACGCTGTGGCCGGATCTGGATTATCTGGTACTGGATATGCCACCGGGCACCGGTGATATTCAATTAACGCTGGCGCAAAATATACCGGTCACCGGCGCGCTGGTAGTTACCACTCCGCAGGATATCGCGCTCATTGATGCTAAAAAAGGCATTGTGATGTTTGAGAAAGTCGAGGTGCCGGTACTGGGTATCGTCGAAAATATGAGTATGCATGTGTGCAGTAACTGCGGTCACCATGAACCTATTTTTGGTACTGGCGGCGCCGGGAAACTGGCTGAGCAGTATCATACTCAACTGCTGGGGCAGATGCCGCTACATATTAGTCTGCGCGAGGATCTTGACCGCGGTACGCCGACAGTGATTCATCGCCCTGACAGCGAGTTCACCGCACTCTATCGCACTCTGGCAGGGCGTGTGGCTGCCCAGATTTACTGGCAAGGTGAAGTGATCCCAACCGAGATCGCCTTTCGCGCAGTGTGATGCTAATGGCTGCCCTCACGGGCAGCTATCTGGTCCTAACGGTGATAGAAAATCTCGCCGTCATAGACTTTGAGGATTTTCCCCTCTGCATCAGTAATGAGCACATAGTTGCCACCCATATACGTCCAGTGGCTACCGGCATCCGGAGCAGGTAAGTTTCGCTGCTGCCATTGTTTGATATTGTATTCTTCAGTGCGGTACATTTCAGGCACCGTATCGCCCGTTTTAAAATGGGTAAAGTCAGCAAAAAACTCTTTTAACTCATAAGATTGCGTACCTTGAGCGGCAACTGCCGCCAGCGGTGCGGCGCTCACACACGCTGCTACGCCGAGAACAGCGCCCACTACTACTCTTTTAAGTTTTTTCATTGTTTCTCCATATCATGATCCCGGGCCGCGCCTGGCGCGCTACTACGCCTCTGATTCTGTTCAGCTATAAGATACCAGAGACACTACTTCTGTGCCTGAATACTCTGCATCTTGTCCGCATTTCAGCCTGGTCTGAATGGCCGATTACCCTGATGTCATAATTCTCGTAAAATTTATTCCGCTATTTTCTAAAATTTTCATATTAACGAAATAATATCGATAAGCTTGCAAAATAATATAATTGTTCTACCGGCGATAAGACCTTTCTGACCTTAGCCTTTACCATTGCAGAGCACACAACGAAACATTTTTTATCGCTATGGACCTGCAAAATTTAGTAGGTTTTACAATCATTTGCTTCATAATTAAGCGATATCATAGCCTTGCTGGTGTATGTCATAACCACCTGATTTGTTAGATTTGTCAAAACATGGTTACTGATTGTTGTTTTTTGTTTCACTAAGACTTATCCTACCAATTCGTTGAATAAAAAATCAGTTATTAGTTAATAAAGATGCTTACGCTCTCTGACTCACTACGCTTACGTATTAAGGATGAGCTTAATATTCATGGTTAAGCTCTCATTTTATGTGGACGCATGTTAACTGATTTAAATTCAACGTGTTATGGCATTCACGGATGTCTTTTATGTTTATAAGTAGTGAATTGCCGGGTTTGTAATTTCCGATCCCGGCAGAAAAGGAAGTTAGTGCAGGGTGGTAGCTTTAAGCCACGGCGGTAGCCTGCCTGTTATTCAGTCGAAATACTGAAGCATATGGTATGCTAATATTGCCTGGTTTTCAGGCTATCAATTTTACATTCGTTGAATGAAGAGGAAAGTGAATGAAAAAGACAATGTGTGCGGTTCTCGCTGCGTTGGCGCTGGCTGGGGTTAGCCCGGCTACGTTTGCTGCTCCAGCTACCGGGACAGAAACAACGTCCGGCGGCGCTGCTGCAGGCGCTATCGGCACAACCACTATCGTTACTGCCACCGCAGTAGCAGGTCTGGTAGCTTTAGTTGCTGTTGCTGCAAGCGACGACGACAGCTCCGGCTCTGGCGTTAACCTGACTACCACCACCACAACGCGCTAATATTGAGAATTAACTGAACTTCTGTACAGTTAATTAACAGTGTGGGATGGTATATAAGATGCCCGGCAGAAATCCTTTGCCGGGCATCTTAAAAAATGAATAATTCCTATATAAACTATTTTCATTGCTCATTATGCACAGCGCTGAATACCCGCTTTTGTGGTCTTTCGGCGGACCGGTGCGTGCAAGTAACCGCCTCTCATAGGTTACTTTTTGTATTAACACATTGTGAAAGGGACCCTCTGGTGCGCATACTCCTCTTCCTTCTGGCCTGCCTGCTAATGCAGGGCTGCACGCATAGCCAGCAAAGCATTGTTGATACGCTGGATTCGACCTTCTTCGGCGTGAAGGATGTTACCGTCTCCAGCCAAAAAATTGAGTCTCTGCCCTATAACACCATGTATTTGCGCATTAACGATGGCCAGCGCATTTTTGTTGTCCTGGGCTATCTGGAAAACGGCCAGCGCAAATGGCTGACGCAGGACAGAGCAATGCTGGTGACGCAAAGCGGACGTTTGATCAAGACGGTTAATTTAACTGATAACCTGCTTGATGTGAGTAATCAGTCGCAAGACCCCCTCCTGAAAGCCCGACAGCTTAAAAATGGCGCGACCTGGACCCGGACCATCGGCTGGACTGAAGATCGACGTTACCGATCGGCCGCCGTAGTTTCTCGCTTTACCTCTGGCGGCGAAGAGGTCCTGACCATTGCCGGTAAACGGGTACGTTGTCTGATCTGGCATGAAACTGCCCACACGGATTCCCCTTCTCGCGACTGGCAAAACACCTTCTGGGTGGATGCAGTGAGCGGACAAGTTCGTCAGAGCCGCCAGATGTTAGGGGCGGGCGTTGTTCCCATTGATTTCACTATCCTGAAACCCGCGACGCTATGAAAATAAAAAAATTACTGACCAGCGCTGCGATCCTGGCGCTCAGTTGCCCTGTCCTGGCCGACAGCCAGGTGACCGTACATGCATTAACGTCTGGCAAAACATTAACCATCGATCATGCTCAAAACCTGGCGCAGGTCGTGACGGTTGCTAATCTGCCCGCAAATATCTGGTGGCAGGGGGCAGTGATTGCCGAACCGCAGGCCACCGCGGTTGCTCAGCAACACTATCAGCAAACGCTACAGCAACTTAACGCCTGGGCCGCCGTGGAAAGCGTGGATCAGGCCGCCAGCATCCGCACCGTCATTCAGCAGCTGCAGGCGATTAACGTGACCGGGCGGCAATTCATCCCGCTCGATCCGGATCTGGTTCGCACTCGCGAGGGCAACAATCCGCGTCTGGAAGGGCGGTACTCGCTCTGGCTTCCCGCACGGCCTGTTAGCATAACGTTATTAGGCGCAATTGAAGGCAGCGGGAAAATAAGCTGGCAGGCGGGTCGCAGCGTGCGTGACTATCTGGCCGGGCGCGAGCGCCTGACCGGAGCCGATCGTAATATCGCCGTGGTTATCCATCCTGACGGTACCGTTCAGCAGGCTCCCGTCGCCTACTGGAATCATCGCCACGTTGAACCGGAGCCAGGTAGCATTATCTGGGTAGGATTTTCCTCATGGGCAGTTCCCGGAGAATTCAAAAACATAAATCAGCAAATTGTCTCTGTTTTGACCCACCGGATACCTGACTGATGAATAAAAAATATCTCCTCAGCCTGCTGGCTCTTGCCGTTTCCAGCGCCTGTCATGCTGATGTGTTGACTTACCCGGACCCGATTGGCCCTTCGCAGTCCGATTTTGGCGGCACCGGGCTGATGCAAACCCCGAGTGCCCGCATAGCTAAAGAAGGCGAGTTTAGCGTTAACTACCGCGATAACGATCAATACCGTTTTTACTCCACATCCATTGCGCTCTTTCCGTGGCTTGAAGGCACTATTCGCTACACTGATGTGCGTACCCGCAAATACAGCTCAAATGAAGATTTCAGCGGCGATCAGACCTATAAAGATAAGTCTTTCGATTTTAAAGTGCGACTTCTTGAAGAGGATTACTGGCTGCCTGAACTGGCTATTGGTAAGCGTGATATTGCCGGTACCGGGTTGTTCGACGGTGAATATCTGGTTGCCAGTAAAATGTTCGGCCCGTTCGACTTCTCCCTGGGGATGGGCTGGGGTTATAACGGCAACAGCGGCAACATTACCAACCCGTTCTGCCGCGCCAGCGATAAATACTGCACGCGTGCTGAATCTCATGACGCAGGTGAACTCAGCTTTAGCGATGCCTTTCGCGGTCCGGCCGCGCTTTTTGGCGGCGTAGAATATCAGACACCGTGGACGCCGCTGCGCCTGAAGCTGGAATATGACGGCAACGATTATCAGGATGACTTTGCCGGGCGGATTGACCAGCGTAGCCACTTCAACGTGGGCGCGATATACCGGGCGGCCGACTGGGCTGATGTGAATCTCAGCTACGAAAGGGGTAACACCCTGATGTTCGGCTTTACCCTGCGCACTAACTTTAACGATCTGAAACCGTCCCAGCGGGATAATCCAAAACCGGCGTATCAGCCGGCGCCGCCAACCAGTTCGCTGCAATACACCTCTGCCGCCAGTGCGTTGACCCAGCTGAAATATAATGCCGGATTCGATGAGCCGGAAATTATCCAGCGCGGCAATACGTTGTATATGACCGGCGTGCAGTATCGCTACCGTGATACCCGTGAAGGTGTCGATCGCGCTAACCGTATTTTGATGAACAATCTGCCTGCAGGCGTTGATACCCTCAGCGTAACGCAAAAATCACAGCACCTGCCGCAGGTCACCACCGAAACGAACGTGGCCAGCCTGCGTAAACAGCTGGAAGGTTATCCGCTGGGGCATGAGGAAACATTGCAGCAGCAGCGCATTAATCCGGTCGACACCGACGCGCTGGGTCGCGGATACCGCATCCGTCCGGATCGCTTTGGCTATTCGATTTCCCCGGTCCTCAGCCAGTCGCTTGGCGGCCCGGAAAATTTCTACATGTTCCAGATTGGTATCATGGGCAGCGCCAACTACTGGCTGACCGATCACTGGTTAGTAGATGGCGGCGTGTTTGGCAATATCTATAATAACTACGACAAATTTAATACGACGGATTCTCCACGTGATTCACATCTGCCGCCGGTCCGTACTCATATTCGCGATTACGTTGAAAACGATGTGTACGTCAATAACCTGCAAAGTAACTATGTGCGCTATTTAGGCAATAGTTTCTACGGTCAGGTGTACGGCGGTTATCTGGAAACCATGTACGGCGGCGCCGGTGCTGAAGTGCTTTATCGTCCGCTGGACAGCAGCTGGGCGGTGGGTATTGATGGCAACTACGTTAAGCAGCGCGACTGGAATAACATGATGCGCTTTATTGATTACAAAGCGCCAACCGGCCACCTGACCGGTTACTGGACACCGCCAGTCTTTGATAATGTCTTATTTAAACTCAGCCTTGGGCAGTACCTGGCAAAAGATAAGGGCGGCACGCTTGATATCTCTAAACGCTTTGACAGCGGCGTCACGGTTGGCGTCTGGGCCGCCGTCACTAACGTCTCAAAAGAGGATTACGGCGAAGGTGGTTACAGCAAAGGGTTCTATGTCTCTGTGCCGTTGGATCTGATGACCGTAACCCCAACCCGCAGCCGTGCCTCGGTAAGCTGGACGCCGTTGACGCGCGATGGTGGGCAGATGCTCGGACGTAAATACCAGCTTTATAACATGACGACGGATCGCGATGTTCCTGTTGGCTATTAAGCGATTTGAATAATAAACGTTCAGCAAAGATGAAAAAATGTCATCTTTGCGAACAACGTTCATTTTAGGGCCGACATTCTGTTTTTATCTGGTATCGCGACGTGATAAAAACAATATTGATAGCGCACGTTGATGAGATTGCGGAAAATGCAATCGGATTGACACTAAACCATTTGAACCACAGATGATTTTATATAATGAAAAAAAGTATTCTTAGGGTTTCTCTCGTGGCACTGGCAGTGGGGGCGTTAGCTGGCTGTACCGTTATCCCCGGGCAAGGTCTGAGCACCAGCGGAAAAGATGTTATCGATCTTCCTGATAGCGATTATAACTTAAATAGTATGGTCAACGTTTTCCCTATGACCCCGGGGTTAATTGATCAGCTTCGCCCGGTATCCGTAATATCAAAAGCGAACCCTCAACTCGACGATCTGCTGAAGAGCTACCAGTATCGGATCGGCGTGGGTGATGTTTTGATGGTAACCGTATGGGATCATCCGGAACTGACGACGCCGGCAGGTCAGTATCGCAGCGCGAGCGATACCGGCAACTGGGTTAGTGCAGACGGCACCATTTTCTATCCTTACGTGGGGAAAATGCGCGTCGCGGGTAAAACGCTCGAGCAGGTTCGCGATGAAATCACCGCCCGTCTGGACTCGGTCATTGAAAGTCCCCAGGTTGACGTCAGCATTGCCTCTTTCCGCTCGCAAAAAGCCTATGTAACCGGTGAAGTGTCAAAATCGGGCCAGCAGCCGATTACCAATATTCCGCTTACGGTGATGGACGCTATCAACAACGCCGGTGGGCTTACTGCAGATGCAGACTGGCGCAATGTGGTACTGACCCATAACGGGCAGGATACTAAAATTTCACTGTGGGCGCTGATGCAGCGCGGCGACTTAACGCAGAACAAACTCCTTTATCCTGGCGATATCCTGTTTATCCCGCGTAACGATGACCTGAAAGTCTTTGTTATGGGCGAAGTGGGCAAACAGAGCACCCTGCGGATGGACAGAAGCGGCATGACGCTGGCTGAAGCACTGGGCAATGCCGAAGGCATGAAGCAGGATATGTCCGACGCCACGGGTATCTTTGTTATCCGCTCGTTGAAAGGCAAGCAGAACGGCAAAATTGCCAATATCTATCAGCTGAACGCGCAGGATGCGTCGGCGATGGTACTGGGCACCGAGTTTCAGCTTGAACCGTACGATATTGTCTATGTAACCACCGCCCCATTGGTGCGCTGGAACCGCGTTATTTCACAGCTGGTACCGACCATCACGGGTGTTCATGACCTGACGGAAACTGCGCGTTATATCGAAAGATGGCCAAATTAATGTTTAGCTCGATCCTGGTGATTTGTACCGGCAACATCTGCCGTTCTCCTACTGGAGAACGGCTACTGCGCCATACGATGCCTGATATGAAAGTGGATTCGGCAGGTACGTTTGGCCTGAGTGGTCAACCTGCCGACACCACCGCCATAGAAGTTGCTGCGGCGCACGGTGTCTCGCTGGATGGGCATATAGCACGCAAGCTGACGCCCGCGATGGCGCGCAGTTACGACCTGATTCTGGTCATGGAACCTGCTCATATTGAGCAGGTCACCGCTATCGCACCTGAGGTCAGAGGCAAAACCATGCTGTTTGGCCAATGGGCGGGTAAAAAGGAAATTCCTGACCCCTATCGCAAAAGCCACGAGGCCTTTGAACATGTGTACGGGCTGCTTGAGCAGGCCAGTAAAGAATGGGCTGTCAGGCTCGGAAAATAAAACGGGATAAACATTCGTTATGTCGACAAAAGTCACCACTGCCCCTGCTGAAACGGCGAACAATGAGTTGGATCTGGGACGTCTTCTGGGCGATCTGATCGACCATAAAAAACTCATCTTTTTCGTTACGCTGTTTTTTACCGTTATCGCGGTTATTTATGCGTTGTTTTCCACGCCGGTATACCAGGCTGATGCGCTGATTCAGGTGGAACAAAAGCAGGGTAATGCCATTCTCAGTAGTTTAAGCCAGATGATCCCGGATTCGTCTCCGGAGTCCGCACCTGAAATTCAGTTACTTCAGTCGCGCATGATCCTTGGCAAAACGATTGACGATCTGAGCCTGCGTAATGTCGTTGAACAGGACTATTTTCCGGTCTTTGGCCGTGGCTGGGCGCGTTTAACAGGTAAAAAGCCTGGCGAGATTGCCCTGACCTGGCTTGCCGTTCCGAAAGAAATGACGCAGCAGGAATTTACGCTGACCGTCGGTGAGAACGGGCACTTTCAGGTTGAAGGTGATGATTTTACGGTAGCAGGTCAAACGGGACAGTTGCTTGATAAAAACGGCTTCTCGCTCAAAATTGCTGATATTGATGCGGAACCCGGCACCCGTTTTACGCTGCGTCAGCTAACCGATCTGGAAGCGATTAACGAGCTGCTCAAACAATTTACCGTCAGCGAAAAAACCAAAGACAGCGGTATGCTGGGGCTAACCGTTACCGGCGAAGATCCGCAGCTGATCGCCCGTATCCTGAACAGCATTTCTGATAACTATTTGCAGCAGAACATCGCCCGTCAGGCAGCTCAGGATTCAAAAAGCCTTGAGTTTTTGCAACGGCAGCTGCCGCAGGTGCGAAGCGACCTCGATCAGGCAGAAGATAAATTAAATGCCTACCGTAAGCAAAGCGACTCTGTCGATCTCAATCTGGAAGCCAAGTCGGTCCTGGAACAGATTGTTAACGCTGACAATCAGCTTAACGAATTAACCTTCCGTGAAGCAGAAATCTCTCAGTTATATAAAAAGGATCACCCGACTTACCGGGCGCTGATGGAAAAACGTCAGACCCTGGAGCAGGAAAAAACGCGCCTGAATAAACGCGTTTCCTCTATGCCGGGTACCCAACAGGAGATCCTGCGTCTGAGCCGTGATGTTGAATCTGGCCGGGCGGTATACCTCCAGTTGTTAAACCGTCAGCAGGAACTGAGCATTGCCCAGTCCAGCGCCATTGGTAACGTGCGCATTATCGACCCGGCCGTCACTCAGCCATTGCCGATTAAGCCGAAAAAGGCGCTGATTGTTGCGCTCGGGCTGTTAATGGGCCTGTTCGTTTCCATCGGTCTGGTGCTGGCCCGTATGCTGCTGCGTAAAGGTATTGATTCACCTGAACAGCTGGAAGAGCAGGGTATTAACGTGTATGCGACAGTGCCATTGTCCGACTGGCTGGCACAGAAGACGCGGCTGAGAAATAAAAATATTTTCTCCTCGCGAACTCAGCATAAGACCAAAAATATTCCGTTCCTGGCGGTGGATAACCCTATCGATCTGTCAGTGGAAGCGATTCGCGGTCTGCGTACCAGTCTGCACTTCGCAATGATGGAGTCGACTAACAATTTACTGATGATTTCCGGGGCAACGCCGGACAGCGGTAAAACGTTTATCAGTAGTTCTCTGGCCGCTATCGTTGCCCAGGCCGGGCAGAAAGTGCTGTATATCGATGCTGACATGCGTCGGGGCTATGCTCACGATCTGTTTGGATTTAGCAATACTGACGGGCTTTCTTCCGTCCTGTCGGGAAAAACCACTGCGACCGCCGCCATCCAAAACTTCAGCAAAGGCGGATTTGATGTGTTGACGCGTGGTCAGGTACCACCGAACCCGGCTGAACTGCTGATGCACGATCGTTTCCGTCAGCTGCTGGACTGGGCGAGCGAGAATTACGATATGGTCATTATCGATACGCCACCGATCCTGGCAGTAACCGATGCTGCGGTAATCGGCCGCTCGGCCGGAACCTGTCTGGTGGTGGCGCGTTTTGAAGTGAACAGCGTGAAAGAGATGACAGTCTGCGTGCAGCGTCTTGAGCAGGCGGGTGTCAATGTGAAGGGCGCTATTCTGAACGGCGTCATCAAACGCGCCAGTAGCTATTATGGCTACGGCTATAACCACTACGGCTACAGCTACACCGATAAGAAGTAATTCCGGTACTCTCCCCGGCATCCTCTGCCGGGGCTATGAATAAGATAATTCAAAAAACTGCCGCCAGTGATATCCCTGGCGGTCTGTCTTCGCGCATGGAAAATTCTGGAGAGTAATATGGATTTTGTGATGATCCTGCTCAGTGCTGTTGGTGGACTTACCATTGCGAGGTTTACCGCACCGGTATTTGGGCTTGTCGACAAACCCGATGCGCGTAAAGTGCATGAAGGGCATATTCCCCTGGTCGGCGGTATTTCTGTGTGGGTGGCGATAAGCGCCCTGCAATATATTAACCCGCAATGGCTACCTCATCAGCAGGTCTTCTGGTTCTGTATTTCAATGTTGTTGATTGTTGGCGTACTCGACGATCGGTTTAACCTGCCGGTACTGCCACGCGTCATCGCACAGGCGATTGCGGCAGCGCTGATGATGAGGTCAGGATTATGGCTGGCCTCGCTGGGCGAAATCATTCCGGGTTATGTCGTGACGCTGGGCGCAGCGGGATATCTGGTCACTCTTATTGCTATTTGGGCATCGATTAATGCTTTTAACATGATTGACGGCATTGATGGATTACTCGGCGCAGTGTCATGTGTCACGTTCGGTGCGCTCGGCATCCTGTTCTACCTGCATGGTAATATTGGCGCGTGGCACTGGTGTCTGGCGCTGGTACTGGCCGTGATGCCGTATTTAATGGCCAATCTCGGTCTGTTTGGCGGCAAAAAGCGTAAAGTCTTTATGGGCGATGCGGGCAGCACGGTGATTGGTTTTGCGGTCATCTGGCTGCTGGTGGTGGCAACGCAAAATGAGGATGCCGTCATTGCACCGGTGACCGCCCTGTGGCTGATAGCGCTGCCCCTGGCTGACATGTCGGCCGTCTCCCTGCGCCGACTGCTGAGCGGTAACAGCCCCTTCCGTCCGGACCGGGGACATATCCATCATATTATTATGAAGTGTGGCTACAGCAGCCGCTGGACGCTGGTGATCCTGTTTGTTGCCGCCGTGTTTTGTGCCTCCATCGGCATTCTTTTTGATCGTCTGCAAATTGCAGAATGGGTTAGCCTGACCCTTTTCCTGCTCTTTTTTGCCGGGTGGGTACGATTCTCAATGAAGGTGTTTCACCGTTAATCTGCTTTAACCCACTGGCGCGGCGGAACGGTCCACCGCGCCAGCTCTGCGCTTAAAAGCCTTCCAGCACTATTTTGCCAACGGAACGCCCTGTTTCCAGCAGTCGGTGCGCGTGGCGTAAATTCTCCGCATTAATCTTCCCGTAATGTTCGCCCAGCGTGCTGATAAGTGTGCCGTCATCAATTAATGAGGCGACGCGCGTTAGCAGATGGTGCTGTTCAATCATATCGACTGTCTCAAACATAGAACGTGTAAACATAAACTCCCAGTGCAGCGAAATACTTTTCGCTTTCAGCGGGCGGGCATCCAGGCTTTGCGGATCGTCGATCAGCGCCAGCTTGCCCTGGGGGGCCAGCGCCTCGATTATCGCCGGATAGTGCTCATCAGTATGGGTCAAACTGGCAACATAATTCACGTTGTTGACGCCGACGCGTTGCAGTTCATCAGCCAGAGGCAAGCTGTGATCGATGACATGATGCGCACCTGATTTCTTCACCCACTGCTGGCTGTCCGGGCGGGATGCGGTACCGATAACCGTTAAATGCGTCAGTTTTGCTGCCAGCTGGGTCAAAATTGAGCCGACGCCGCCCGCCGCCCCCACGATCAACACGCTCTCGCCCTGTCCACCTCCTTCTTTGATCCCCAGCCGGTGAAACAGTAATTCCCAGGCGGTGATCGCCGTTAGTGGTAGCGCAGCTGCCGGGGCATAATCAATACTCTTCGGTTTAAGCGCCACGATCCGCTCGTCCACCAGCTGCCGTTCACTGTTACTACCGGCGCGGCCCAACGCACCGGCATACCACACCTCATCCCCTTCATTAAAAAGCGTAACGTCTTCGCCTTTTGCCACCACCACGCCCGTGGCATCCCACCCCAGCACGCGCGGCTGGTCGGCGTTAAAACCCGCACGGACTTTGGTATCTACCGGGTTCACCGAAATCGCTTTTACCTCGATCAGGAGATCGTGCCCGTGTGCAACGGGCTCAGGCAGTTCTGCATCCTGTAAAAAATCAATATTGCTGCCGTTTTGTGCAGCCCCGGTAATGACGATAGCTTTCATAATGGCTCCTCGAAGGGTAAACAGTTATTGTGTTGATGAATCAATAATAGATCCCTGAGCGCAGGGAAAAAACGGTTTGCCAACGACAGCACTTATATTCCGGGAGTGAAAATGTTCAGGCTGGAAGATTTAACCTTATTTGTTCGCGCGGCGGCATTAAACAGTTTCAGTAAAGCTGCACGCGAGGTGGGCCTGCCGCCCGCGCAGGTGAGTTCAGCGATAAAGAGACTGGAAAAAGCGCTTAACATTCGTCTTTTTGCCCGTTCAACCCGCAGTTTACGCCTGACGACAGAAGGGGAGACCTGGCTGCCCTATGCCACCCGGATGCTGGATACGATGCGTGCCGGTCTGCAACAAATTCAGGCTCCGGACGATGAAATTCGTGGCACGCTGCAGATAGCTGTACCCTCGGATTTAGGGCGTAATCTGCTGTTATCGGTTCTTCGCCAGGTATGTCAGCAGCATCCTGCTTTACGTCTGCGCCTCTTCTTTTCCGATCAGATCACCGACGTTTTTAAAGATCCGGTCGATATTGCATTTCGTTACGGCGCGCAGGGAGATGCCTCGTATGTTGCGCTCCCGGTTGCCCCCGATAATCGCCGGGTGCTCGTCGCTTCACCCGCATGGATACGCCAGCACGGGGAGCCGGCCTCGCTATCCGCCCTGGAGAAACAGAGTGCGCTGACCTTCGTGCTGCGTGGGCGATTACACGATCGCTGGCGGCTACAGCGCGATGGAGATATCCATGAAGTGAATGTTTCTGGTGCCATCATGAGCGATGACGCGGAAGTGATCCGCCGTCTGGCCATTGCCGGGGAAGGTATTGCCTATAAATCCTGGCTCGACGTCAGTGACGATGTTCAGGCGGGCAGGTTGCAGCTTATCCTGACGGAGTATCAGGGAGAACCTGCGCCGCTTACCCTGATCTGCCCGCATCGCCAGCAACTTTCACCGGGCGTCCGATTGCTTTATGAGGCGGTGAAAACCCAGTGCGAAAGGGTACAGGCTAGTTTCGCTGCACAACGGCATTGTAGTTAAACCGTTGATAGTGATAGCGACTGGTGCAAAATTCAAACGGCTGACCGTCGTTGAGATAGGTCACCGACAGCGTCACGCTTACCGGTTCATTGACCTGTAGTTTCAGCCATTCTTGCGCTTCCCGATCGCTGGGCAGGGAATAAAATTGGGTATGTGAACTACAGGGAATTTTCTTCAGCGACTGTTCAACAAACAAATACACGGAACCCAGTGCGGCCTGGCGCGTAAAGTCCGGCAGAATTTTGACCGGGATCCAGGTTTCTTCAATCGACAGGGGATCGTTGCCCACATACCGCACCCGCCTGAAATGCCAGGCATACTGGTCTTGTGTCATTGCCAGCTGAGAAGCGATCTCGCCCGGCGGGAAGGCAATATCAAAGTGTAAAAGATGGCTATGAACCTCAACCCCCTGTGATTCATGGAGTCGACTCACGCCCTGAATCGGAGAGTGCGCAGACAACTGCTGCGGCGAGGCGGTTTTGACAATCGTCCCCAGCCCCCGCTGACGCGTGATAAAACCGGCCTGAACCAGAATGTCCAGCGCGTTATTAAGCGTAATTTTGCTACAGGCAAACTCGGCGCATAGTTGATGACCATACGGAATTTTTTCGCCCGTAATATATTCACCACTTAATATCCTTTCTTTTATTATATTTGATATCTGAATATATCTGCGCAAAATGCGTCTCCTTTGTTATTTTCAGCCTGATTATATCTCGCGGGTAAAAACATTATCCAGATCTCATTTATTTTAAAAGTAGACTACTTTTAAAATAAAAGCCTTGATTTTAGTGTTGATGTGGTTTCATGCTAAGGGCAGACGCTATTTTAACCCCGGCGTTAACCTGTTTCGCGTTGAACGATAAATAAGGATGGACTATGAGTAGCGGAACTCTACTGCAAAAGGTCACCGATATTTCACAGCAAATGGCAGCAGAGATCCATCTGCGCAGCCTGCGTGATAGCTTTATTATTACCGTGCCATTTTTGGTACTGGCCGGTTTATTCATAATGGTAAATTATGTGTTTCTGGATGCTAACGGTTTTCTGGCGTCGTTACTGCCCGGCGACGTGATTAATTCAATCCGCAGCATTGGCGAGCGCATTTTAAACGGCACAATGAATATTCTGTCATTGATGCTGGTAGTACTGATTTCGTGGAATATTGCGACAAAACGCCGGTTTGCTACGCCGGTTATTCCGGCGATGGTAGCGCTGGCCGCGTTTTTAGTCTTAATGCCAACGACCGTATCGCTGGTACCCGTCACTGGTGAAACGCGTGTTGAGGTCAGCAACGTAATAACCTTTAGTCTGACCAACGCGGGTGGCGTGTTTGTCGCCATTCTGACGGCGGTGGTCTCAACCGACCTTTTTCTGTGGATCTCTGGCAGCAAACGACTGCAAATCCGCCTGGGTGACGACGTTCCGCCGATGGTGGCGCACTCTTTTCAGTCAATGTTTTCAATTATGCTCACCGTACTGGCCTTCGCGATTCTGGCGGTCGTAGTCCAGGCGCTGTTTCATCGGGAAGTACATGAAATTATTCAGCAGGCGATTCAGGCCCCGCTGGTCCATTTAACCACTAATCTTCCCGGTTTCCTGACCCTGACCACGTTAACTAACGTGCTTTTTGCCCTGGGTATTCATCCTTCCGGTATTATTAACCCTATACTCGAACCGCCATTATTAGTGGCGATGCAGGAGAACATGGCGGCCTTTGCTAAAGGCGAGGTTCCACCGCATATTATTGTTCTGCCGTTTCGCGATCTCTATGGCCATATGGGCGGGACCGGGACGACTCTGGCGTTGCTGATTGCACTGTTCATGCGCAGTAAAATATCAAGTCATAAGAAATTTGCCAGAACCGTATTAGCTCCCGGGATTTTTAATATTAACGAACCGGTAATTTTCGGTTTTCCGGTGCTGTATAACCCGTTAATCATGTTCCCTTTTATTATTTATCCGCAGGTAAACTTTATTATTGCCTATTTCGCAACGCAATGGGGAATGGTGTCGAAAATCGTGGCGTATGTGCCGTGGTCGGTCCCGCCATTATTATCAGGCTGGTTAGGTTCTGGCGGTGACTATCGTAACGTTATATTGCAAATTATCCTGCTGTTCCTCGGCGTGGTGATTTATCTGCCATTTCTTGCGGCTTATGAAAAATCAATGATAAGCGCAAAAGCACAGCAGCTGGTGAATGAAATTGCGCAAACGCCCCTTACCGTACCCGATCAATCCGTACCCGTCCTGCAGCAGGCGAAAACCATTGTCCTGATGTGTAATGAAGGTATGTCTACCTCAATCATGGCGAGAAAAATGAGTCAGTTTGCTGAGTCAGCGGGCTATCCACTGACTATTTATGCCATCAACGTGGGACGCCTTCAGGAAGAATATCAAAAAGCGGATCTTATTCTGCTGGGACCGCAGCTGAATTACATGCGCGAAAGCATTAGCGAAGAGATTAATCACCGCTGTCCGGTACAACCGCTGGACACGGGCTTTTTTAGCAAGCTGGACGGCAAATCTGCCGTGCTGGCGGCGCTGACTTTTTTAGTGCGTTAAGGAGAACCATCATGATTTACAGCGCATTCATTGGCTTCGGTAAAAGTGCCACCCGTTATCATCTACCCTATGTCTTAATCCGTAAAAACAAATTTACCGTGAAGCGTATTTTCGATGCGGTTCGCAACCCGCAGAGGGAGAGCCTGCCGGAATATCAGGGCATCGCCTTTGCCGATAGCGTCAACGAGATCCTCAATGACCCACAGATTACTCTGGTCACGGTTTGCACCCGACCAGATAGCCACTTTCACTATGCCAGGCTCTGCCTTGAGCACGGTAAAAATGTGCTGGTCGAAAAACCCTTCACCACCACCCTTGAAGAAGCCAAAACGCTTTTTGCGCTGGCGAAAGAGAAGGGATTAGTCATTTCTCCCTTCCAGAATCGCCGTTTTGACAGCTGCTTTCTGACCATGAAGAAGGCCATCGAAAGCGGCAAACTCGGCGATATCGTCGAGGTTGAAAGCCATTTTGACTATTTCCGGCCTGACGCTGACCCCCAGCCCGGTGGTGCATTCGACGGTGCATTTTACGGCCTGGGCGTACACACCCTGGATCAAATGCTTTCGTTGTTTGGCCGTCCTTCGCATGTAGCTTACCACCTGCGCCATCTGCGCCAGAAAGCCAACCCTGATGATACATTCGAGGCGCAGCTATTTTACGGCAACCTGAAAGCCATTATTAAAACCAGTCATCTGGTTAAGATCCCGTATCCCAAATTTGTTGTTCACGGCACCAAAGGAAGCTTTGTCCACGACCATATCGATCGGCAGGAAACCAGTCTGAAGGCGGGGATTATGCCGGATCATCCGGATTTCGCTGCCGATAATCAGTGCGCGCGTCTGGAATATATTGATGAAAACGGAGAGACGCATATCGAGCATCTTGCGCCGGAAAAAGGCGATTACGGGCGCGTTTATGATGCACTCTACGACACGTTAACCACCGGCGTTGCCAACTATGTGAGTGAAGAGGAAGCGCTCACTAATCTGTCGATCCTCGAAACGGCATTTCGTCAACCCTCACCGGCGCTGGTCTGCCTGAATTAAGGAGATAATCATGCAGCGTATTTTGAACTGTCGTACCAGTGATTTTAGCCAGCCTGCCAGCAGCACAGAACTTAAACAGGCGATTATCGCTGCAGAAGGGCGTGCTGTTATGGCCGAAGTGGCAGCCGATGCAGCCCCGCTCTACGGTGAAGTGACTAACGGCGAGCTGTTATGTGCATTTGGCGCAGATTTGCTGCTGGTAAAAGGAATGAACTGCCAGTTGCAACAAATTAAGGGGTGCCGCGATTTACACCATTTTAAACAGTTAACGGGCCGGATGGTCGGCGTCAGCCTCGAGGTGTTTGCCGATGACGCGCCGGACAACCCGCGAGCCTGCAATCTGCATAATTTTGCTCAACTGGGCGGGGCGGATTTCTTTTGCTTAACCGCCTATGACAGGCCTGGCGTTACGGCTCAGCGGGTGTGTGAGTGCATTAAACTGCTTCGTGCCAGGACCGATAAAATGATCCTCGTGGCAAAATTTTATGCCGCCGGTTTAGCGTGTGCCGACGAATACGCCAGCTACATCACCGCAGGGGCTGATGGCGTTATGGTTCCCGCGCCGTCAGGCTGTCGCGGCGCGTCTGAAGCCCATGTTGAAGCTGCGCTTTCGGCTATTCGCGAGGCAGGAGGTATGGCGATAACTACACTGAGCAGCAGTCAGGAAGGCGCAGATGAGGACACCATCCGCCAGATTGCGCTTGCCAGCAAACGCTGTGGAGCCGATTTGTATAATTTTGGCGATGCTGGCGTCGCCGGAATGGCCTCTCCGCAGGCCGTATATACTTTATCAATGGCCGTTCGCGGGCAAAGGCATACGTGGGTGAGAATGGCGGCTTCACTGGCTCGCTAAGCATTATGTAATGATGCATGGCCCAGGCAGGCCATGCATAATAATCATGCTTCGAGATCCTGTTTTGCGGACGATTGCTCAAGGATCATCGTCTGCGTCTGGCTCAATGAGATCCCTTCTGCACGCAGCATTTTCAGAATTTCATACAGCAAATCGCTGCGGGTACTGCTGACCATGCGCGGGCTGTTGACGTAGCCGGTGACGCTTAGCACGATCCCGGTCGGCCCCAGTTCTTTAAAGCTCACCGACGGCGGTGGCGTCTCCAGAATCGAGTCATGCAGGTTATAGGCCTCCAGCAGGAGATTGCGCACTTTTTCAGGATCGATATCCAGCGGGAAGGTGAGGGTGATGGTGGCTACCCCCTGCGCATTCCCCATGGTGGCATTACGTACGTTCTGCGAAATCAGCTGAGAGTTGGGCACAATAACCGTGGATTTATCGCCGAGCTGAATTTCCGTTGCGCGCACGTTAATGCGACGAATATCGCCCTCCACGCCGCTAATACTCACCAGATCGCCCACCTTAACCGGGCGCTCAGTCAGCAGGATCAGCCCGGAAATAAAGTTTTTCACAATCTCCTGAAGGCCAAAACCAATCCCCACCGACAGAGCGCTGACAATCCATGCCAGCTTATTCCACTCAATGCCGAGCATGGACAGCGTCAGCATAATAATCAGCACGTAGCCCACGTTGGTGAACAGCGTCACCAGCGATGCGCGCATTCCGCGATCCATCATGGTTTTGGGCAGGAAATCGTTGTCCAGCCAGCGACGCGACGAGCGCAGTACGTACCAGCCGATCACCAGACACAGCACGGCGTTAACCGCGTGGGCGGGGATAATATTAACCCCCTCCAGCCCTTTTCCGCCCCAGATATCGGCAATTTTGTTAAGCAATTCCAGCGGCGTGGTGGTGCCAAAGGTTCCGTTTAACAGGGCAACCGCCGCCATCAGCACCAGGCTGCTTTTCCCGACGGCCGAGAACAACGTGGAGGCCAGTGAAAGATGACGATCGTTCACGCTGAGCGTGCTTTTAAGAATTTTGCCGCTGTGCGTTGACGGGGAAAAGACGCTTTCACACAGATCCACCACAAAATGAATCAGCAGGTAGAGCGCGCTGATCACAAGGCCTATCCACAGCAGTTCGAAGGTCACAAAGCGCGCCAGCGGGATATAGCCAATCAGCAGTGCCAGCAGGATCACCAGCGCCGTCAGACTTATCAATAAGTGAATAAGCCCCGCCAGGGTTGAGCGGACTTCCGTTTGCTCTCCCTCAGCACGCATGGTGCGGCGCATTCGGTTGATACGTATCGGGGCGACCAGACAATTTATCGCCACCAGCAGTGCCGACAGACCATTACCAAACAGCGTGGCATCAATACTGGCACCGACCAGGCTATTGAGCTGCTCAACAATCCCAAAAATAAAAATGAACGTGGCCAGCAGGATCGGGAACGAGGCCAGCGTTTTGGCGATCGGATCGGCGATGCCCGGCAGACGCCACGACGGGTGACGATTCGACAGCAGGGCAATACCCAGCCCGGCAATAATTGCCGAGAAATAGGACAGGTCAATCAGCTGTTCGGCAAATTCAAGCACCGGCTGAGCGGTATCCGGCAGGCGCGTAAAGACGTAACACAGCAACTGTATGCTGATACCCAGCGTCAATGTGGTGCTTAGTGTGGTAAAGCAGGCGAGAAAACTGCGGCGAAAACGGCCCTGCGGCAGCCAGCGCGGCAGGATCCAGTTCATGGGGATGTCCAGTACGCGGCGACCGGCAAGACCAAGAGTTAACGCCAGAAGCAGGAGAAACCCGCTGCCGACCCGCCATTCATCTTCCCATGCCTGGCTCCAGGCACTACTCACCTGCGCGCCGAAGTTATCAAAACGGGCCGCATCTTTTTCACTCGGATCTGTTAGCGGCGTCCAGAATTTCGCGCCGAGAATACTGCCGGTATTCAGCGCTATTTGCGTTTTAAGCGCATCGCGCCGCAGCCCGGAAATCTGTGCGGACAGGTTTTGCGCCCCCAAGGCGATAGCTTTAGACTGCTCGATCTGGGTGGTGAGCTGCGTTTTACTGTTATTAAGTTTATTACGCTGGCTGATAACCTGCGGGGTTTCAGGTAGCGTGCCGGGAGCCGGGGGCGGGCCTAATACATCTAACTGTCCCTGGATCTGCGTCAACTGCGGGACCAGCGCCACGGCCAGTTTCTCGGCATCAGCGGCCAGTTTTTGCGCATCATCATTCAGGGCGGTGAATTGCTTATCGGCTTTCGCCGTTGAAACCCGCTGCTTGAGAGAGTCCAGCCGCTTTTGCAGGGCCGGTAACGCCGTGCTGGCATTAACAACCTTTACAGGTTGCTCAACATCGTTTTCTCCCGTCTCTTCATCGGCATGAGCAAAAATGGGCATTATCAGGCAGGTTAACAGCGCCAGCAGGAGCGGCACGCGTAATCGTTTATGCATACAAGGAATGTTCCACGAGATCTAAAATCACAGGGCTAAAGCGCCTCGTGTAGAATACCTGTTATTCACGGAATGAATAGTGCCGATTGTCTGAGTCGCAGTGGATGACCAGATGAGAAACGCGCATGTCCGTCAGGCCAGACGCCAGCGATGGGAAAGATGGGTATTCGCAGCATTGCACTTATGCAAATCATGAAACCCCGCCTAACCGGCGGGGTTTGAAGCATTACTGTTTAACCTGTAATATCCCGTTCGCTTTAGAGTGCGCTTTGGTATAAGACGCGCTTTCGATTCCCTCACTGTTTAGTGACAGTGAGAGCGTATAACCCGCGCCGCTGATTTCATAATAATTTGCATTAAAACGCTTCACTGCCGCTTTTTTGCCATTGATCGTGGCATTAAAAAAGCCATTGCTGACGGTCGCCTTAACCCCCGGCCCGGTTAACGTGGCTTCACGCATCGGGTCAGCAACATGTGCTGCCTGTGCTTTCTGTGCCGGATACTGAGCCTGAGCATTTTCTAGCGCCTGTTTTTCTGCCGCCGCATTAATACTCGTCTGACGATTTTGCTCCACCGCATAGCACGTATCGACGCTTACACCTTGTGCTTCACACTTTGCCATTCTGTCAGCCGGAGAGGAGCAGCCAGCCAGAACAGCGGCACTGATTACCATCATCATTAACTTTTTCATCAAATAACCTTAAAAACGTCTAATTCTGTTTTTACTCTGCCGGTGCATTAATTAAAGCACAGGCATTAACGTCGGAAGGATAAAAATAGCCCAACGCTATTTTTGTTAAAAATATCATCACGTTTATGACGCGTTGAGGTCAGTCGTCAATACGTCATGTTGCTTTTAATGCTTCCCGTAAAAGATATCCCGACCCGTTTTCATCAGGATCCTTTTTAGTTTCGCGAGTGAACTATCTACTGAAGTCGGGATTGTAATGTTGACGCAGATCACAAAAAGCACGTATTGCTAAACCAGCACTGGTGTTCTTGAAAAGGGGGTCGACATCGAAGGCCTGAAAGTGTTACTGCGCAAATGAGCGGCCGAAAATGACGGCGCAGCGTTGTGGCTGCAAACGCTAAACAACAGAGGGCTTAACAGCCCTCTGTTGTTTAAAACTCTCGTGAAAGAGTGATATAGCCGTTGAATCTAATACTGCATTCATCCTTATTCATTAAACTGGATGCTATGAATACCGCTTTCTTACCTTCTTTATTAAAGTATGTGTATTTTGCTGTTATTGATTTAACGTCATTTTCAATTTTTCTTCTGCGGCAAACGTGTGTTTAGTTGGCCCCATCGTGGGGAAAGGGTGTATCAATCCCTTATGTCATCAAGCTGCGATAAATCGAAAATCCTTGCGTCTGAACCCTGCACCCGGTTACACTTAGTAATTACAGTTTTTTATTGTAAGCTATTGTTTTATATAACGTTGACTCGGGGTGCCCTTCTTCGTGAAGGCTGAGAAATACCCGTATTACCTGATCTGGATAATGCCAGCGTAGGGAAGTCTGACTCCTGTTACAGAAGTCCCTTCTTCATCGTCTGGCAGGAGCATAAACATGCAGCCTGACCTTCATAGCCGTAAGACGACGGCGCACGCGTTACGCCACTTTCGTACGCGTTCTCCTCTTGTTCACTGTATGACCAATGATGTCGTACAAACTTTCACTGCGAATGTTCTGCTGGCGCTGGGAGCCTCTCCGGCGATGGTGGTCGATGAGCAGGAAGCCGGGCAGTTTTCGGCGCTGGCCGACGCGCTATTAATTAATGTGGGGACGTTGACCGAAGAACGCGCCCGGGCAATGCGTACGGCGGTTATCAGTGCGAATGCGGCGCAAAAACCCTGGACGCTGGACCCGGTCGCCGTGGGGGCGCTGACATTGCGTAGCCGCTTTTGCGATGCGCTTTTATCCCTGCGGCCAGCGGCAATTCGGGCAAATGCTTCTGAAATCCTTGCTCTGGCAGGAATGAGCACCGGAGGACGGGGTGTGGATACGACTGATACCGCCGCTGCCGCACTGCCCGCAGCACAACATCTTGCCGGCAAGCTTTCCACTATTATCGTCGTCACTGGCGAGAGCGATTATGTCACCGACGGTCAACGCATGCTGGCTGTGCCTGGCGGAGATGCTCTTATGACACGCGTCGTCGGCACCGGCTGCGCGCTGTCCGCAGTAGTGGCCGCCAGTTGTGCCTTGCCCGGCGACAGACTGGATAACGTGGCATCTGCCTGCGCGTTTATCAAACTGGCGGGGGCAAAAGCCGCTTGCCAGTGTGCCGGTCCTGGCAGTTTTGTTCCGGCCTTTCTTGACGCGTTATGGACTCTGGAAGACGAGGTGTTGATATGAAGCGGATTAACGCACTCACTATCGCCGGAACCGACCCGAGCGGCGGCGCGGGTATTCAGGCGGATTTAAAAACCTTTTCGGCGCTGGGCGCTTACGGCTGCTCGGTCATCACCGCGCTGGTGGCACAAAATACCTGCGGCGTGCAGTCCGTCTACAGAATTGAACCCGATTTTGTCGCCGCGCAGCTGGACTCGGTATTGAGCGATGTTCGTATAGATACCACTAAAATCGGTATGCTGTCCGAAACGGATATTGTCGAGGCGGTCGCCGGGCGACTGCACTTTTATCAGGTGCAGAATGTGGTTCTGGATACCGTTATGCTGGCGAAAAGTGGCGATCCGCTACTCTCACCGACGGCGGTGAAAACCCTGCGCAGCCACCTGTTACCGCAGGTGTCCATTATTACCCCCAATCTGCCGGAGGCCGCTGCGCTGCTTGATGCGCCTCATGCCCGCAACGAGCGTGAAATGCGCGAGCAGGGACGTGCATTGCAGGCGATGGGGTGCGGTGCGGTACTGATGAAGGGCGGTCATCTGGACGACGCCGACAGCCCGGACTGGCTGTTTACCCGCGAGCAGGAAGTCCGGTTTAATGCGCCGCGTATCGAAACCAAAAACACGCACGGCACCGGCTGCACGCTGTCGGCGGCGCTGGCCGCGCTCCGTCCGCACCACAGTAACTGGGCCGATACCGTTCAGGCAGCGAAAAACTGGCTTTCAGCCGCGCTGGCACAGGCCGATTCGCTGGAGGTCGGTAAAGGCGCTGGCCCGGTACATCATTTTCATGCATGGTGGTAGCATTCGGACTTAACCGGCTGATTAAACGTACGGACTTAGGGTTACAATTACCGCTACTTTTATGGAAAAGGCGTTCTGATGATACCCGTTGATCTTATTCGCAGGCAGGATTATAGCGCCATTGTTGACTGGGCGATGGCGCTCACTGAAGAACAACGGCTGACGACGCTGCAAACGCTGAGAGAGATGAAGTATGAGGCGGTTTTTGCGGGAGAATATGTCCACGATGCCGTTGATTTACTCAGGGTGGCATGTACACGCACGTTAAAAGAACTGCGTCTGTTTCCGGCGGGCAGGCCTGCACGGCTAACGCTGTTGCATACTCTTCTTAAAGCCCGTCATCGTGCGTTACACGATGCCCTGTTCGACTATGTGATCCGCTCAGCGCCGGATTATCTGGATAAGGTGGTTCAGGAGGCGCTGCATCGTCCCCAGAGCAGCCCCGATTTTCGTTTACTGTGGCGCATGTGGCAACAGGGCCGGGTGACATTTGATGAGGCCTCTTTCGCCGGGGCGCTGTTGAATGTGGAGATGTTCACCCGCAGCGTTAATGACGAGCTTGACTACCTGCGTGCGCATCCGCAGGTAATCGAACAGGTGCTGCTGCCCTTCGTTCACCACGAGGTGCCGGTTTTATTACGCAGCAAATGGCAAAACGCCGACGGCGAAACCGACGGCGGAATTGTCACTGAGTTCTGGGATGCCGTTCTGGCGCAGCTGTATGGTGAAAATCGCCTGCCTCGCCGGTTAATTGCCGATTTACTGGCCTCGTTAAGCATCGGTTTCAAAAAAGGTCGCCTCGACTGGCATATCCGCATCCTGAAGATGTTTGCTCCCGATGATAAGGAGTGGCTGGAACATCAGCCCCTGCTGCTGGCAACATTTTATGCAAGCCCCGGTTCAGTGCTGAATTTTGTCCTGCCCGTCATCCAGAAGATAAGCGTTCTTGCGGATTTTGATCGCGCGGGCTTTATGCAGCATCTGCCAATTCTGACCGGGCGGGAAAATGTCGATAAATCGCTGCTTATTGCGCTAAATATTGCTGACGCTCTCGCCGAACGTTTTCCGCCGTATCGCACTTCACTGGCGCAAACGGTGTGTGGCGCGCTGATCCAGCAAAACGAGGTCGTACAGCGTCGTACCGCCCAGGTCATGCTTCATTATCATTCCGCTGAACAACTAACGTCGCTCATTGAGCCTTATCGCGATGCGCTAACACCCGCTGTTGCCGCATTATTACAAACACCCCATTCACCGGTTATTGACCCGCCTGTGCCTGCGCTGGATGTTACGCCTGTCGCGGTGCCGGAAAGTTGGGATGCGCTATTATTCCATACCGGGAACATGCTGGCCGGGCAGGACGCGCTTGACGTTGAGCTATTTTATGCCGGGATTATTGCCCGCCAGGAGGAGATCCCTGCCGATTACGCCAGGCAGATGCAGCCATATTACAAAAAGCTAATGAAACCCTGGCTGGCATCGACATTATTGTCTTCACTGCGCGATTTCTTTCACCCGTGGCTGACAGGGAAACCTGCGCCTGCAACCGAAAGCCATGAACAGTATTTCCCGCATCTGATAAATCAAAATCGACTCGTACTTGAGCGTTTACGCCGCCACAGTTCACTATCGCTGCTGGCAACCCCGACCCATTTACCGTTTTATGTTGCGCCGCAGGCGCTGGTGGAACGGTTGCTGGCGCATGAGCAGCAGAATTATCCGGTTGATCCCGACGACCTGATTATTGCCTGCAACCGCCTTCTGCCAGGCGACATAGCGGAAAAGGTAAAACAGCAGGCCTCAGGTTTACAGGGCGATTATGCCCCGGCAATACACTATTTGCTGGGTATCACAGAGACGGTTTCCCCGGCCAATAACGCGCTATTACCGCTATGGGCGCAAATAACCCGTACTCGTCATCCAGACGGATATTATCCGCACTATACCTTGCTGGCCCCGGAACAGGCGACGTGGCCCGCAGTCGTCGGGCCTTTTAACTGTGACTATCAGGTGATCGTTGATAAAGGTGAGCGCTGGACCTGGCGCAGGCTGGTGATCAATAACCAGACGCGCTGGCGGTACGGGGAGAAAGAGCATTATTCCGATCCCTGGTATTATTGCAGTGTACAGCGGGATAACTGTTGCTCTAAGGCCGATCTCCTCTACTGCCTGTCGCTGGTGCCACATTATTCAGATGTCTTTTTGCGCGGGCTTATTCCTGATACCGCCTCCGGCAATGAAGTTCAGGAACAAGAAGACTGCCTGTTTCCGCTCACCTGTCTGCTGGAAAATCAACTGCGGGTTCATCACGGCGGCTGGATTTATATTGCCGTCTGCCTGCTGTTTGAAAAGAAGGTCAGCCGGGAACTGGCGGCGGAATATATTCATCTGGCGCTTCAGCAGGGCTTTCTCAATCGGGCTTATCTTAGCCAGTGTATTGCCTGCCTGCTGATGCATCAGTATGCGCCCATAAATCGGTTTATCGACTATCTGGACGGGCAGCATCACAGTCCGGCGGTGACGTCTTTTCAGGACGAGATTTTATCATTATGCGTAAACGCCGCAGAGCAAGATCGCCTGCCAGTGAACTTTAAAAAACTGGTCGCCCGGTATAAAGACCGTTCGCGTTAATACGTCAGGAGAGGCAGTGGAAAAGTACAGCCAGATTATCGCGTCCGGTAATTCGCAGCAGATGCTCGCTTATTTAAAGACGCTGGATGACAACGCGCGCAGGACGCTGGTGCCGCTGATTAAAAAAGAGACCAGGCGACTGCACGAATTTTATGAAATCAAACCGGGACGCTGGGGGCAGCGCGGGTCGGCTCAACAATTTGAGATGTTGATAGTGGCGATGCTGAGCTGCTACAGCCGCGCCGATAGCCGGTCAATCAAAGCGCAGTACTTTTACGCCGTCAAACCTGAGATCCTTGATGCTGTTTTATCCCGGTCCTCTCCTGAATGGTTTACCGCACTTATGCAAAAATATGCGGATCAGAATCTGACGCCGGTAGACTACGAGGTATTGTGCGACTGGCTGGCTAAAGACTATGTGCATACGATCGCTCCGGACTATATCGCCCGACAGATAATCAATGCGCCATCCTGCGTCGAAAAATATCCTTTTATTCTTGATTCTCATATATGGACGATCTTTTCCTGCCCCTGCAATATTTCATGGCTGGATTACTGGCGCGAGGGGGAGGGCTTTGCTGAAGACGGTGAAACGGGCAGATGGACATTTCTTTTTCAGAAGTACACGCAAAATCAGCGGCTGGATCGCCAGCGGGTATTGAAAGAGTGTCTGCTGGGCGTTAATCGCCAGTTTAAGAAAGACCAGACCAACTGGTTTGCCACCCTCTTTACTGCTCTGCAACCGACAGATGAAGAGTGCCTTCAGCACCAGGATGAACTTTTTGCTGCGCTTAGCTGCCCGCAAAGTAAGCCCGTTAATACCGCGCTGCAGGCGATTAAACGCATTGTCGGGCATTCTGCCTTTCGTGATAACGAGTTCATCTCACATTTGCCGCTGCTATTTTCTGCCACCACCAAAGGCATTATTGAAAGCAGTCTCCTGCTGGCCGACAAACTGGCAACGTTAACCCCCGAGCGACGAGCGGACATCTGCCGGCACCTTACCGGCGTATTTCTCAATAAAGCGCCTGCTCTGCAAAATAAAGCGGCAAAGCTGCTGGTGAAATATGGTGACAAGGCCGATCCGCAGCTGCGCGCGCTATTAACCGGCTATGAGGATAATCTGTTGTCCGGCGCACGAACGCTGCTCGTCGATTTTCTTGCTCCATCGCCTGCGCAGCGCGAGACACAAGATCTACCCGTCGTCGCCCTACCGATCGTTCGTGAGGATAACCGCCTTCCTGAAATTGAATGCTGGGATGATTTTATCTTCCTGGCCGGGCGCGCATTCCTGAATCTGGAGTCTTATCATTTCGATCAGTTTCCCGCCGCGCTGATGCGTTTCGCCGCAGAGATAAACCACGACAACGTGGTGCAACTGGAGCCGGCGTTTGCTCAGGCGTGGAAAATAGTGCGCTCCTCGTCAACAGCGCAGGGAACATTTGATCGCATACTGGCGAGCTTTTTTCTGCAATTTGCCGGGCAATTAACCCGGCGGTTTGACAATAAAAGTATTGCTGCGGTATACGCGCGCTATCAGGCCATTACGCACAGCGACGATAAATATGAAAAATTAACCTGGGGTTTTCATGAGTGGCAGAAATCAACCCGCGCAGATTTTCAGCCGTATATCGATATATTAACCGCGGTTTTACACCGTCTGGAAAAGGCGCACTATCAGCCGTTACTTTCCACGCCAAGCCATTTACCCTGTTTTATTGCTCCCGACATATTACTTGAGCGACTAAACCACTATCAGCAGACAGGCAATACACCGTGCGAAGTAGATTTTCAGTTAGCCCTGCAGCGCTGTGTTATTGAGGATGAGATAGCGGGACTGGAGAGTCTGAAGGGCGAATACGCCGCGGTAATGCGCTATTTCTTATCCGGAAAACTGTCTGTACCGGTGAATGACACCGTTCTTGCTGCAATGATAACCCGTCGGGCAATTTTACCGACAGAGTCGTCTTATGCGCCCGGGCAGGCGTTACTCACCGAAAGAAACCTGCCACCTGAGTTGCTGACGCCGCATTTTCCCTGGCGTCTGGTGGCTCCGGCGACGTCAGGCAAAGGAGATAAACAGGCAGAGAAATTATTGCGCTTTGATGTTACCAGACACGTGCGTAAAACTGACGCCAGGCTGTTTTACCTCTACTCTCTGAACACGTCTTACTCCCGACATAGCGCGGATCAGCAGCGAATACTGTTCTCTTTCCCGTGGTACAGCGAAGGGGTGCTCATGCGCTTTATTGAAAACCTTTTTGAGAGAGCCGGGATCCGCGAAGATACCTGCGTGATCAACATGCTTCAGGCAGTAAATGCGTTGCCGCAGCCGTTAACGCCCATGGGACACATGCTCATTGCGTTCTGTTTTCTGCACGCCAGCGCCACGGTACGGACACTCGCTGCGGATATCTGGCAGGACAGACTGGGACGCGGTGAGCCGCTGGACTCCGTCAGCATTGGCGAAACGCTTGGTATCCTGGAGGCACAGGGCTGGGCACCGCTCAAACGCTTCACCGATCTGGCAATGGAATTGATGCGCGGCATCAGCGCCCGGCATGATGGCGCGCTGCTGGAAATGGTCGCGGTAATCGATACGCATTTGAAGCCAGTTAAAATCACCAATTACAAAAAGCTTACCGAACTGCGGCATGAATTAACGAGGCAGGCGTAATGGACGAAACACTGACTTATAGTTACAACATACATTCAGCGTTGACTCGCGACAACGGTCAGGACGCGTTGCGACTGGCAACATTTAGCGAAATCCAGAAATCGTCTGACGCGCCCTGTTTTTTCAAAGGCGAGGTCAGACAGCCGTTAATGATGGCGCGTTGCCTGATTGCACTTTCAAATGTGGTTAAAGCGAGCTTCAATCTCTCCCCCGCCCGGCTGGCATTGTTAAAAGATCCGATAGTGAGCGCCGGAGAACAACGCGTACGCTTCGAAGGATTCTCCCACTGCGCGGGCGTATATGCGCGGGTCGATATGTTACCTGACGGGCTGGACGGCACGTTTTTGCAAAGCGGCACCACCAACGTTGATTTTAATCAGCCGATGATATCTATGTTAGGTGCTATCCGTCATGGTGAGGCGGTTACCCTCTCGGTGGGGCAACAATCGGTCGGCCTGCACCGGCAAAACAGCGAGGTCATTGAGCGTAAAGTGCCGCTGCCGGTAAAGTGGATCAACGGCCTGAGTTCAGTTCAAATTTATCTGGCACAGTCAGCCTCAGCGCACCGGTTTACAAAAGTGCAGACGCAACAGCTGTTTCGCTCGCTGCCGAAAGGGCAGGTGAAAACCGATTACTACCTGGCCATGCGCGGCAATACGCCCCACTTCTCGCCGGTAAAATCGGCAGCCGCATTAGGCATCGGTGGTCTGCATCGTCTGCGCCTGATTGAGCCGCTGTTACCTTTTGTTGACAGGATGGAGGTATTCGCCGATCCGCACGGGCAGTCCACCACATGGCAACTCTATTTTGGCGATATGCGTTTTATCCTGTCGCTGTCGCGTGACTGCTGGCGCGGTTTTTCTGGCGAAGGGGCTGCGCTGGAGGCGTTAAATCAGGGGCTTGATGAGAGCTGGCTGGCCATTTTTAATGAGCAGGCGCAGGCCAACCAGCCCATCGATCCGCGTTTTTTTACCGCGCAGAAAAGCCGTTGGCTGGGGAGTACACAAACGCTGCCGGCGCAACTGGCGGCGATGGGATTACTGGGTTTTGACCTCGATGACGGAACCTGGTTTTATCGCCAGCTGCCCTTTAAGCCCGGGCGAATGTTAAGCCTTAATCCGCGTCTCAAAGGGGCTGAAAAGCTGATTGCCGATGACAACGTTATGATTGTCAGCCAGCAGCAAGACCGAACCGAGGCGCGAGTTGAGGGGAGTGGCGTACTGCATACGGTGATCCTTGATGCCAGCGGGGCACGTTGTACCTGCGAATGGTTCAGCAAATATCAGGGGCAGCGCGGCCCCTGTAAGCATGTCCTGGCAGTAAAGAAACTCATTATGGCCTGACGTGAGGGTGATATACTAACAACAGATCCAAAGCCTGGAAAAGACAAATGGAACAAGCGCATACCCAGCTTATTGCCCGGCTTACCGAGCGCATTGCCGCCGCCGATAATACGCCGCTGTACCTGAAATTTGCCGAAACGGTTAAAAACGCCGTGCGTAGCGGGTTGCTGGAGCACGGCAATATTTTGCCTGGCGAACGTGACTTGAGCCAGTTAACCGGCGTGTCGCGCATTACCGTACGCAAAGCGATGCAAACCCTTGAAGAGGAGGGCGTAGTAACGCGGGGGCGTGGCTACGGTACGCAAATCAATAATACCTTTGAGTACTCACTGAAAGAGGCGCGGGGATTTTCCCAGCAGGTGGTACTGCGCGGTAAAAAGCCCAATACCCTGTGGGTTAATAAACGGGTGGTGAAATGCCCGGACGAAGTGGCGCGCGAGCTGGCGATTAACCCGCAAAGCGATGTGTTTCTCCTCAAGCGTATTCGTTACGTCGACGAGGACGCGGTCTCAATTGAAGAGTCCTGGGTACCGGTAGCGCTGATTCACGATGTCGACGCCATCGGCGTTTCGCTGTATGACTATTTTCGCAGCCAGCATATTTATCCCCAGCGGACGCGCTCGCGGGTCAGCGCCCGGATGCCGGATGCTGAATTTCAGTCGCATATTCAAATGGAAAACAAAGTGCCGGTGCTGGTGATTAAGCAGGTTGCGCTCGATCAGCAACAACGGCCCATTGAGTACAGCATCAGCCACTGCCGCAGCGATCTATACGTTTTTGTCTGCGAGGAGTAACTCCTCGCGAGTGGGGGCGCAATCACCGCCCCGATGACTGACTACCCACGCTGCTACTGCATTGCCAAGCATCACGGCATCTGCCAGTGACCAGCCGCAGGCCAGCCCCGCCAGCGTACCGCCAGCATGACTGTCACCTGCGCCGATAGTGTCAACGACCGTCGCCGGAAATGCCGCCACGTTTCCCGTACCCTGATGACTGAAATACCATGCGCCCTCTTTATCGTGACGCACAATTAACGGCGCATCGAATCTCCCAAGCCAGGCTTTGCCAAATGCCGCTGTCTCATGGCTAAAATTAAAGGTTTGCGCGGCGATTTCTGCTTCCTGACGATTCACGGATACCAGCGGTTTACAGGCCATGATCCGCGCCATCAGTGGGGCAGGAACATCCGCGATGCGCGGGCCAAAGTCGATAAAAGGCGTAACATCCTCTAACCCTTCCAGCCAGCTTACCAGCAGTTCACCGCACGAGGAGGTAAGCTGATAGCCGGAGAGCGACACCAGGCTGCCGGGAACAACATGCAGTTTTTCCAGCCACTGTGCGTTCCACGCGTTTTCCACGCCGCTGAACGACATAAATGTCCGCTCGCCGTCCGGTTCAACCAGCGCCAGGCACCAGCCGTTATCACCGCTGGCGTTATCGATCAGGCTGGTCAGCCCCTCTTTTGCCAGATTATTACGCACGATTTCAGCCCAGACGCCCTGACCCAGCGGCAGCGCGTTATCGGCCGGAATACCAAGGCGTTTAAGGGCCACCGCGATATTCAGCGCGCAGCCGCCAATATTAACGCTCTGCTGTTTCAGTTCGATATCACAGCCGCGCCACGGCAGGGCATAGGCATCGGCTATCACGTCAATGACTGCCGCGCCAACCACCGTCACCGGACGACTGGCATTCAGCGTCGGCAGTTTTTGCTGAAGCCAGCCGGCATTCATGCCGCCTCCCGCTGCTGGCGGTAGCGCGATAACGCCCCGGCGTAGCGACCAAAATCAAGCTGGTTTACCGCATCAAGTTCCTGCTTCAGCTGAGGATCAATCGCGTTTATGCCCTGAATCGCCCCGCAAATCGCCGTCGCCATTGCACCAATGGTGTCGGTATCGCCGCCCAGATTGGCACAGAGAATGGCACAACGATTCGGATCGGTTTGCGCCAGTTCGACCATCGCAATCGCGCAGGAAACGGATTCAAGAGTACTGGTTCCCGCGCCGACTTGCTGATACAACGCTTCGCTGGCCGACTCAATGCCGTTAGCCTCGCGAACAATTTTCAGCGCCAGCTCGAGACGGGCGGCAAGCGAAGCGCTAAAGGTCGTGATGCGTCTTTCCTGCGCGTGGCGGGCAATTGCAGGCAGTGAATCGGCAATCGTGCGCCACGAATCGCCCTCAATTGCCCGGGATATGGCCCACGCCACTACCACAGCACCGGCAATAGCCAGATCGGATTTATGCGTCGGGCTGGACGCGAGGGCCACCGCATCAATAAAGGCATCCACGTCGCGCGCCGGGAGCATACAGCCCAGCGGTGAAATACGCATAGCCGCGCCGTTAGTCACGCCGTTATTCTCAAGCTCAGCTACCGGCTTTCCGTCACGAATTGCATTGAGCGCGATTTTCGAGGTTGGGCCAAGAACATTTTTGTTAAACGCATCAAAGCGCAGCGCCCAGTCGAGAATATTTCGGCCAATTAACTCCGGATCAATTTCACCTTCACGTGCCAGTAGCGCATCGGCAAGGCATAACGCCATGGACGTATCGTCAGTAAACTCTGCCTGATTAAAATAACAGGCCGCGTTGTTTTCCGCCGGGCCTGGCAAAAAACGGTCGATCCAGCCAAAGTGAGCTTTAACTCGCGAGCGGGGCCACAGCTCCGATGGCATCCCCATTGCATCCCCTAACGCCTGCCCATAAAGAGCACCGAGAATACGTTCAGCTTTCATTTAGATTCCCCTTGTGTCAGCGCAATATCGCGCGCATCGGTGTTCACCTTTATGGCGGTGATTTCTTTATCCGATTCGCGGAACAACCACATAAATAATACGGCGATAATGGCAATCATAATGCCACCAAACGCCCACATCCCGGCCCAGTTAAAGGTGAGGCCGTTCACTGGCTCAGGATAGGCAAACATTTTTTCCATCATCACGCCGCCGAGGCGATAACCCAGCAAGCTGCCGAACCCCTGACAGCACAGGGTAATCAGTCCCTGGGCCGCAGTACGCATATGTACCGGCGCTTTTTTATCGACATAGATATAGGCGGTGACGTAGTAAAAATCGTAACTGACGCCGTGCAGTAAGATCCCGAGGAACAGCAGTCCGTAGGTGAAATACTGATCTGCACCGCCATAGACAAAGAATCCGTAACGAATCGCTGCCGTAATCAGACCCAGTAGTAATACCTTTTTAATACCAAAGCGCTTAGTAAAGAACGGCAGGGCCAGCATAAAGAAGATTTCAGAGAACTGGCCGAGCGTCATCCAGCCGGTGGCATTTTTCATGCCCACTTCTGTAAGGTAGCCATTAGCGAAGATGTAATAAAAGGCCAGCGGCATCGCGAACAGGAACGAGCAGACAAAAAATACGAGGAAGTTGCGGTCGCGCAGCAGGATCAGCGCATCCAGACCCAGCATCACGCGCAGACTCAGCTTACCAGTACTTTTCGGCGGCGTATCGGGCAGGAAGAGTGCAAAAACCCCTAATGCCAGCGAGCTTGCAGCGGTGATTAATAGCGGAATGTTAGTCGGGGAGATATCGCTATAGCCCATCATTTGCGGCAGAAAGCCGCATACCAGACCGGAGGCGATCCAGCCAATAGTACCCATTACCCGAATGCGCGGGAAATCGCGCTCAACGTCCGGAACGTTGGCAAACGCAATACTGTTGGTTAGCGCAATCGTCGGCATATAGGTCAGGGAGTAGGCCAGCAGCAGCGGGAAAAAACCGGCGAACGTGGTTTGCTGGGCGGCAAAGTAGATCAGCACCGCGCCGGCAAACATCAGCACCGCCAGCACCTTTTGCGCTGAAAAGAAGCGGTCGGTCAGCGATCCCACCAGAATAGGTGACAGGATCGCGGCGATGGCCGTACAGGCATAGGACCAGCCAATTTCTCCGGCGCTAAAGCCGCTTTTGCTGAGCCAGAGCCACAGAGGAACAAACCATGCCCCCCAGATAAACCACTCAATGAACATCATGAATGACAGCTTCACTTTAGTATTCATTTTAAATCCTTCATGACAGATAGGGTACGCGGACAACATACCACTCAATAATACCTTTTAAATACCTTTGAGGTGAAAGTTTGACCGACTTAACAGTTTTACTGTCCACGCAGGCTGCCAGGTCAATGCAGCAAAAATGCGCATAAAGATGGAAAAACAGCCATTCCGCGACCAGACTTAGTGCTGTCCGCATAACGCGGAATAGAAAAATTCTCATCCGACGCAAGGTCGGAATAAACCGGAGCACCGTTATGACTGATATTGCGCAGTTGCTTGGCAAAGACGCCGACAGCCTGTTACAGCATCGTTGTATGACCATCCCCTCTGACCAATTTCATCTGCCGGGACACGATTATGTCGACCGAGTCATGATAGATAACAATCGCCCGCCAGCCGTGCTGCGAAATATGCAAACACTGTATAATACCGGACGTCTGGCGGGAACGGGATACCTGTCAATTTTACCGGTCGATCAGGGTGTTGAGCACTCTGCCGGCGCGTCGTTTGCCGCAAATCCACTCTATTTTGATCCGAAAAATATCGTTGAACTGGCGCTGGAGGCGGGCTGTAACTGTGTGGCCTCCACCTATGGCGTACTGGCCTCGGTATCACGTCGCTATGCGCACCGAATCCCGTTCCTGATGAAACTGAATCATAATGAAACGCTTAGTTATCCGACGCAGTACGATCAAACGCTGTATGCCAGCGTCGAGCAGGCGTTTAACATGGGAGCGGTGGCGGTAGGGGCGACAATCTATTTTGGCTCTGAACAGTCACGTCGCCAGATTGAGGAGATCTCTGCCGCATTTGAACGCGCACACGAGCTGGGCATGGTGACGGTACTGTGGGCGTATCTGCGTAACCCTGCCTTTAAGCAGGAGGGCGTGGACTACCATGCGTCGGCTGACCTCACCGGCCAGGCTAATCATCTGGCGGCAACCATTGGCGCGGATATCGTTAAGCAGAAAATGGCCGAGAATAACGGCGGCTATAAAGCTGTGAAGTTTGGCTACACCGACGATCGGGTGTACAGCAAGTTAACCAGCGATAACCCTATCGATCTGGTGCGCTATCAGCTGGCGAACTGCTATATGGGACGCGCCGGATTAATCAATTCCGGCGGTGCAGACGGCGGCGAAACCGATCTCGGCGATGCTGTGCGCACGGCGGTAATTAATAAACGTGCCGGCGGAATGGGGCTGATCCTCGGGCGTAAGGCGTTTAAGAAATCAATGGCTGACGGGGTCAAACTGATCAACGCCGTCCAGGATGTGTATCTGGATGGCAACGTGACGATTGCCTGACGGTCAGGTATTACCCGGTCCGCGTACGCGCCAACCGGGTAGCACCTGCACTTCTTCCCGCCACTATTTGTTACCTGACGCCGCAGTTTAATGGGTCAGCAGCCAGCGTGCGGTACCTTCATCG